>SLTG01000020.1 GCA_007130045.1 Opitutales bacterium | reverse complement strand
CAGCGGCAGGTTCCCAGGTTCATTCCAAAACGGGAGTCCTGGAACCGAATACTCGCACACGCAAACACGAAACACGGAGGCAGGTGATGAGTCCTCAAACCCTGACATACTTGAGCGGCGCAATCCTTTTCCTTGTCATACTCCTCGTCGCCTGGCGAATGCGCCGCCGGTACGGTCCGTCGGGAAACGCTTCCAAACGCCCCGAAAGCAATCGCCGGCCATAACCGGTAAAGCCGAATCGGAACCGACGGGATTCCGTTCGATGTGAAGGTTGCGAAAGAGACCGTGCCGTGTCCTCGGTATGGGGGTGCCGTACGCTGAATTCTTCGGGGGCTGCGCGGCAACCCGCGGTCGTACCCTGACCCCGTGCCCCTGAATCGGTCGGGATCGAGGTCGTGTTTTTTCAGAAACCGGTAGAAGGTGGCCCGGGGCAGCCGTGCTTCGGAAGCGGCGCAGGTCACATCTCCGTGGCAGCGATCGAGCAGTTTGCTCAGGTAGCTGCGCTCGAATTCTGCTCGCTCCGCGTAAAGCCCTTCCCCAAGTGCTCCCGGTGATTGTCCGGCGGAGGCGACCAATTCAGAGGGCAGATCGTCCACGGTGACCACCGCCGCCTTGCTCAGCGCGACGCCACGTCTGACCGTATTTTCCAGTTCCCGCACGTTGCCCGGCCAATGGTAGGCGGCGAGAACTTCAAGCGCCTCGGGATCGATTTCCATTCTCTTACATCCGAGTTTTTGAGCGATCCTCGAGGCAAAATGAGCGCTCAGCAGGGTCAGGTCTCCGGGCCGTTGGCGCAGCGGGGGAAGATCCACCTGGGCGACATATCGCCGGACCTGCCGGGGAGGCCATATGTCTCAACCGCATTTTTCAAAAAGCCCTGGCTGTATCCAAGGCCGTCCGGAGTCGCTCGTGCATCGGGCGGCGCACGGCCTCCATCGGCTCGGTCTCGGTCAAATTGGCAAAGCGGATCCTCGCTTCGGATCTTAGCGATAAAACCATTTTGGTCATCGGAACGGGAAAGATTGGTGAGACCACCTTGCGCCATCTTTCCAAGCAGGGGACGGGAGGCATCCTGGTGTGCAGCCGTTCCCTCGACCACTCACGCGAACGGGCCGTCGCGGAAATTGACATTCCTATCCCGTATTGGTAACCTCAACCGCCGTTCCTATTCTACTTTATTCATGAAGGGGCATCGTCAGACCGATCTCTGCGGGCGTGTGCCGGCACTTCCGGAAGAACGATTCCTTCTCAATCGGATACACAAGCGTGCTCGCGGTTTGTTTACAGCCGCCGCACTGTCGCTTCTCCTGTGCACGACCGGATGTACCTCGCTCAAGGTGCTTTCCTACGAAGGACCGGGACGTGACCGTTGGCAACAACCCGAGGAAGTGATCCGGGTGCTGGATATTCAACCGGGGGATGTGGTGGCCGACATCGGTTCGGGTGGCGGGTACTTCTCCCTGCACCTCGCCGAAGCCGTCGGCCCGGAGGGGACCGTGTATGCCGCCGATATCGATCCGGCGATGAACCGGTATCTGGAACGCCGCGCCCGCCGCGCCGGACACGACAACATAAAGACGATTCTCGCCGACCCGGATGACCCCAATTTGCCCGAGACCGGAGTCGATCTCATCTTCATGTCCAACACCTATCATTACCTCGACGACCCGACCGCCTATTTCTCGGACCTTCAACGCACCCTTGGTCCTTCAGGACGACTCGCAATCATCGACTTCGACGGAACGAAATGGCGCCACCGTGTCACCGGACACTTCAGCCGTCGCGACGAGGTCCTTAAGGAACTGCAAACAGCGGGATACGAACTCGTGGAGGAGTTTCACTTCACGGATCGCCAGTATTTCCTCGTCTTCTCTCAATCAGGCTCCTGACGGGACGGTCGATTTGCTCAAACCGGCGGAGTCGGTACCAAGAGCGGCTTGTCGAAGTAGCTCATGCTTCCAGCGTGAGTTTTCACACGCAGGATGCGTTTGCCACTTTGCAAAAAACTTCACCGGTCGTTTCCCATGACAGCTCGAATCATCACTATCGCGCCCCGTCTGTATGAGGCACTGCCAGGATAGGCATGGCCTCCAAACGTTCCTTTCTCGTTTTCCAGTCGGGGATATAACGGCTCAGCAATCGGTAAAATGCCGGACTGTGGTTGTGGAATTTCAAGTGACACAGTTCGTGCGCGATCACATAATCGATGCAGTGACTCGGTACCTTGATCAGGTGGGTATTGAGGGTGATGGTCCCGCTCGGCGAGCAGGTGCCCCAGTTTTTTCTCATGGACCGCACACGGAGCCGCAAGCTTTCCGATTTGAGTGCAGGCGCGGCTTCCAGCAAGCGCTCCATTCGCGCATGGAACACTGCTTCCGCACGCTCCCGGTACCAATCACTCAATGCCGCCTCGGACTTCTTAGGCTTGTCGGGTGTCGGCGTCCAAACGTGAAGGTACCCTCCCGAAAGTTTGACTCCGGTCCGGTCGGCCGATCGGACCTTCAGCCGGTATTGCCGCCCGAGGTAGTAGTGGGTTTCTCCTGAAACATAGCGCCGGGGTTCCGGGGCCGGCAGGTACTTTTCGAAATGGTTACGCTGGCGAACGATCCAAGTCCGGCGGCGGTTCAGGTGCGCCATGACCTCCTCTACAGATCGTCCAACCGGAGCAATCGCCGTAATGGAGCGGTCGGGATGCACCGAAAGGGTCAAGCGTTTGCGTTCTCCGAAAGAAAGCTCCACGGGAATCCTCTCCCGACCGAGGTCGAGTTCCACAGTCGTCCGAAATTGTTTATCCATGGAAAACGATGAGGCGCAGACCATAGTAGTGCACGCTTCCAGCGTGCGTCCGTGAAGTTCGCACGCTGGAAGCGTACGCTACATTATTCCGGCAAACGCCAAAATCATCTCTGTCAGGAAAGACATCCTCAAGAAGTAGTTCACGCATCTTGAGGCACGCGCAGCGGGACGAAATCCCGGCTCGCCGTGGGTTGCGTGAATCCGCCTCACTTCGCACGCTGGAAGCGTGCTCTACTTTCCAGAATTCACGCATAACGGGTTTTCGCGATTTCGATGACCTTTTCGAGAATCGCGTCGATTTCCTCAAAGGTAAGGGCTACGCCGCGTTCCTCTTTCAGTTCGAAAAGGTAGTCTTCGATGGCACCCATAATTCGGTTTTGCACGTCAATGTTATTGGTCCAGTTGACGATCCGGTTGCTTCGCACGATTTCGTCGATGGCCAGGCTGGCCTCCGTGCCGACCGGGCGCGGGTCGAACTCGTCGTCGCCGTAACCGGCGAACACCTCCTGCAACACTCCGTAAAACGCCTTGGCTACCTCGTGCCCGTCGAGCTCGCGGGGAATCGCGTCGCCGGTGCGATTCCTAACTTTTTCGGCGATATCCATGACCTTCTTGAGGTATTCCGCGTCGGAGAGGCGTTGTTCGCGAAACGCGCGAATGGCGTCCTCCAGCATCTCCGAAAACCTCCGGTAGAAGGCCGGGTCCTGCTGCATGCGGTCATGGATGGTGCGTTTGGTGCGGTGGGCGATCGTATCGGCTTTGGAGGCGGTGCTTTCGAGTTTCTCGACTTCCTCGGCGAAGGCGTCGGCGTCGAAGATGTTGACCAGATTCGTGATACTCTCGACCTCCCCGGTACCGACATGTTGATCGACAAGCTTCTGGATGCGGGCCTCGTACTCACGGAAATCCACCACTTCCGCATAGCGCTTCCGAACCGACGTCCGCAATTGCATGAAGAACCGGAGATCGTCTTTGTATTTTTTGAGCTTCGACTCCGGCGTATTCTCCAGGAACTCGCTCGAAGACAGAGCAATGGCGAGCGTCCGGGAATACCCGCTGAGCCGTTCGTAGAATTTTTCGCGCAACACCTCGTCCGCGAGCAGGCGCTCGTAGGCTTCCTCGTCGCGTTTGTTTCGCACCGTCTTGAAAACGTCCCACAGGTCTGAATGCCGCCGGGGAAGTTTCCGGACTTCCGTGGAGACATCGTTCAACGCCGTACACAGGTCGTCCAGCCCTTCGCGGTCGAACTCGGAAAGCCGGCCGTAGATGTCGAGCGCCTTGTCTAGATTCTGCAGAACACCCCGGTAGTCAATGATGTAGCCGAAGTCCTTTCCGTCGCACAGCCGGTTCACGCGGGCGATCGCTTGCAGCAACGTATGCCCTTCCAGCTTCCGCGTGAGGTAAAGAACCGTGTTCCGGGGGGCGTCGAATCCGGTCAGCAGCTTGTCCACCACGATTATGATCTCCGGCTCCTCACCGTGCTTGAACGCGCTGATGAGTTGGCGGTTGTATTCCCGTTCGCTTCCGTAACGCGCCATCATCTTTTTCCAGAACGCCTTCACTTCGTCCCGCGACGCCTCGTGGACGTCGTCCTCTCCCTCGCGCTCGTCCGGACCCGATATGAGCACCTCGCTCGTCACCAGTCCGAACTCGTCGAGGAAATGTTTGTAGAGGAGAGCGGTCGCCTTGTCCTGGGCGACCAGTTGCGCCTTGTAGGGTGTGCCCTGCCAGTTGTCGCGAAAGTGCTCCCCGGCGTCCCAGGCGATCCGCATGACTTTCTGTTTCGCTTTGTTCAGTT
>SLTG01000125.1 GCA_007130045.1 Opitutales bacterium | reverse complement strand
AGCTGTACGTGGAAGGGGTGATTAAAGGCAACGCGGATTATTTCGGAAGCGGCAGGAAAAGCGGAGCCAGCCGAATGCGGGCGGGGGCGGTAAAAGACCTGTACAGCGCCCGCGATCTGCAGTGCAATGTCTTCGGTTAACCCACGAATCCAGCAATGGGCCATACCTTCCAGTTCTATAATTGCGGGAGAGGGGTTGAAGCCCGTTCAAACCGGGATGTCCGTCGCGAGCGAGATCCCGCCATAAAAGGGCCGGGCACTCTTAAGGGCGGGCGCCGGTGCCGGAAACGCCATTGGGTAGAGCGACTTCCGGGGGCTGTAGATTTCCTCTTTGGGGGTGACGGTTTCGAGGATGTTCGGAGTCGCATTTCCCTCCAGGGAGGTGAACGTCGCCTCCCGGTCGAACCGGACGTTGCCGCCGAGAAATACGGTACGTCCGCCGTCACCGCGATGAATGCGATCATCACGAACCATGTGACTCCCCCAACGAGCAGGAGGCGCTTTTTGCCGGTGTTCGACATGAGACAGAAGGGTGAATGAATGCGAACAATCTATCGGGATTACAGACGTTCGGCACGGTCAATCATGCAGGTTGCGCCAAACGGAATTCGATGCCTGAAGAATCGCCCGGTCCGGGCCGATGTGCACCCGACAAGGAGTGAAAACGCTTCTACCCTGCTTCCAGTTCGTATCCGTCCTTCCGGTCCAGAACACTCCAACCGGCTTCGTTCAATTCCTCCCGAAGCGCGTCCGCCCGGGCGAAGTCTTTCCGCTTCTTTGCCTGCCAGCGTTCTTCGGCCAGCTTGCGGATTTCCTCGGGAGCTTCGGTTTTTTCCTGGTCCGGGTGAAGGTCGAGTCCGAGCGCGTGGATGATCTTTGCAAAGCTGAACGCGAGTTGTTTGTTCCCGTCCGCATCGATCGAAGCTTTCTCGATGCGCCCGAGCGTGCGGAATACCTCGCCGAGCGCGCCTGGCGTATTCAGATCGTCGATCAGTTCTTGCCACGCGGTACGGAAGACGCCGGCGTCTTCGGGCGAGTTTTTTATGATGGCTTCCGGATCGTAAAACGCTTCCCTGGTGATCCCGGCGGTTTCGATTAGCGCGTCCGCCTTTTTGCGCAGGCGCTTGAGGGCGTTTTTGGCCGCGTTGAGGGAGTCGATCGTGAAGTTGAGTTGCTGGCGGTAGTGGGCGGAAGTGAGCACGTAGCGCAGGTCCATCGGCCCGTACCCTTTCGCCTGAATGTCGTCGAGTGTGTACAGGTTGCCGAGGCTCTTGCTCATTTTCTCCCCGTGAACCATCAGGTGCGCGCAATGAAACCAGTGCCGGGCGAAAGGTTTGCAGGTACAGGCTTCGCTCTGGGCGATCTCGTTTTCGTGGTGCGGAAAAACCAGGTCGACACCCCCGCCGTGCAGGTCGAACGTTTCGCCGAGGAAGGCCATGCTCATGGCGCTGCACTCCAGGTGCCATCCGGGCCGTCCGCGGCCCCACGGACTGTCCCAGAAGACATCGCCGTCCTCCTTCTTGTGCGCCTTCCACAACGCGAAGTCGGCTCCGGAATCGCGTTCGTATTCGTCGGCATCGATCGGTTCGTCATCGTCGGGCGTCGCGCGGCCGGTGGTGATTTCGCGTTCCCTGAGCCGAGAAAGTCTCCCGTAGTCTTCGAATGAGGACACCCTGAAATAGACCGAACCGCTTTTCGACGCGTAGGCGTGTCCCCGGTCAATCAGGCACTCGATCAATTCGATTTGTTGTCTGATGTGGCCGGTTGCCGCGGGTTCGGCGGTGGGGGCAAGCATGTTGAGCGCGTGGCTGTCGCGGTGGAACCGCTCCGTCCATTCCCTTGTGAATTCCTTTAAAGGCACTCCCTTGTTGTTGGATTCGCGAATCGTTTTGTCGTCGACGTCGGTGATATTCCGCACATGGTTCACCGGCAAACCGCTAATTTCCACCGTGCGGCGAAAGACGTCCTGGAGCAGAAACGTCCGCAGGTTGCCGATGTGGGCCGGTCCGTAAACAGTGGGTCCGCAGCAGTAGAACCGGAGGGTTTTGCCATCTTCTGGACGGATTTCTTGAACGGAACGCGTCAATGTGTCGTAAAGTGAAACTGCCATTTTTTGGGTCTTTTCAGGATCGGTGTGCGCTCTCGATTCGATTTTCTTCATTTCCTTGCCGGGGAAAAGAGATAGAATCTCCCGGCAATGAGTGAAGAATTCAAGCTGAAATTGACGTCCCGTCCCCGCCGTCTGCGATCGAGTCCCTCGCGGCGATCGATGGTGGAGGAATCCCGTGTGACCTCCGCCGACCTGATCGCCCCGATGTTTGTGATCGATGGGGGGGGAGATCCCGAAGCGGTTGAGTCGATGCCGGGCGTGTATCGTCTGAACGTGGAACGCCTGGTTGTCGAATGCGAGGAGCTTTTCAGCCTCGGTATTCCGGCTGTGGCGCTGTTTCCCTGTCTGGAGCCCTCGCAGAAGGACTACAAGGGGAGCGGAGCCCTCGACCCGCACGCCTTGGTGCTGCGTGCTGTCCGCGCGATTAAAGAAAAGACGCCCGGTTTGACGGTGATTACCGACATCGCCCTGGACCCTTACACGACTCACGGGCACGACGGGATCCTTACCGACGACGAAACCGACGTCGCCAACGACGCGACGGTTGAGGTGTTAATGAAGATGGCGGTGCTGCATGCGGAAGCCGGCGTGGATTTTGTGGCGCCGTCCGACATGATGGACGGACGCGTCGGGGCGATCCGCGCGGCCCTGAACGAGGCCGGGAGCACGCAGACCGGGATCATTGCGTATTCGGCCAAGTTTGCATCGGCGTTCTACGGTCCGTTCCGGGACGCGGTTGGAAGCGCCACCGCGCGCGGAAAGCCGTCGCTCGACAAACGCACCTACCAGCTCAACCCGGCGAACCGGCGCGAAGCGCTCAAGGAAACCCGCCTGGACGAAGCCGAGGGCGCGGACGTTCTGATGGTGAAACCGGCCGGTCCCTGTCTCGACATTATTCGGGAGGTCCGGGGTGGCACGGAATTGCCCGTGGCCGCGTACCAGGTGTCGGGAGAATATGCGCAGATCCATGCGGCCGCGGAACGGGGCTGGCTCGATCTCAACGCGTGTCGCAACGAGTCCCTCCTGGCGATCAAACGCGCGGGAGCCGACATGATCCTGACCTATTTCGCACGCGTGGCGACCGAGAAGAGAGGTTAGGCAGCAACCGACAACATACTACTTCAGTCCCTGTCCCTGTCCCTGTCCGCGGGGTTCGACCTGTTCGCCGTCTTCCTCTCCATCCGATTCATCGAGATCGATTTCGTCATCGTCGTCCTCGAGAGCGTCGAGGTCTTCTCCCTCCTCTTCATCGTCGTCATCCCACCGAAGGCTTTCGTCTTTTTCGAATTCCTGCTCTTCGGCCTCGTCGATCTCGGGGATCTCCTCGCTGACTTCTTTTTCGATATCGGGGTCCTTCAGGTCGTCATCGGTCTCGTATCCTGCGGGAACATATTCGAGAATGTTGATGATTTCGTTGAATACGTGAATGGCGCTTCCCTCGATTAGACTGTTATTCTGTTCCTCACGGATTTCATCTTCGATTTCATCGAGGGTCAGCTTCTGTTCGAAATCGATGGTATCGTTCAACAATTTGACGCGCAGTTTCGTGATATGGTCGATGAGGTCGGCGTAGGGACCGGTTTCCTCGTCGATCACGTTCGGCAAGGCAAAGAGCTGCTCTTCGGTGTCGAGGAGAGCGTCGTTGACCCGTTCCAAGCGGACGCGCCCCTGGCCGAGATCCTTGTCGATGCGGAACCGAAAAAACGCAGCTTCCAGGATATTGAAATCGAATCCGTAGTCGTTCAGTGGGTCGATCAAGTCAATGATATAACTCGTTTGCCTGGGGTCGATGATGCTCAACCCGTCGATATCCCAATGCATCTCGTCGCTGATTTCATCGACCCACCAGTTGAGATCCTCTCCGATCCTTACGATACACCATTCGAGTTGCGGTTTTGCTTTTGCCATAAAAATGTTTCTTGCCGAGGTTGTGGTTTGCGTAACTGACCTATTGCAGGAAAAAAACCGCTCATGCATGCAAGTCAACCAGCGAAACGATTAATTTTGCCGAATGTTCGGTGTTTTATCTCGCGAATGAAAGTGGAAAGGTGCAAGCTTCTTGCAATCATGAAAATACGGATAACGGAAAACATTATAAAAGTTGTTAAAATTCCGTTCCCGCCCGGCGGTTGATTTGTCCGGAGCTATGGAATTGTGGTATGAAAAGTTGGTCAGGCCGGTTCTGTTCCGGTGCGACGCGGAGGCGGCCCACGAATCGGCGGTGCGCGCAATGACCATGCTCGGTCGCTTCCCGCCGCTCTGCCGGGTGATGGAACGTTGGAACCAGCTCGGGAAGCGCCATCGTCCCGTCCGGGTGTTCGGCCTGGATTTTCCCAACGCCGTCGGGCTGGCCGCGGGATTTGACAAGAACGCGGAGTGCTGGCCGGCCGCGGCGGCGTTGGGATTCGGTCACGTCGAGATCGGTACGGTGACCGGGCGGCGACAACCGGGTAATCCCCGGCCGCGTGTGGTTCGTTTTCCCGGGGAAGAAGCGGTGATCAATCGTATGGGTTTCAACAACGACGGAGCGGACCGCGTTGCGCGCCGGCTTTCGCGACGGCGACGTGCGAGGAGACGGATTCCCCTCGGGATCAACATCGGCAAGTCGCGCGTGGTATCCATTGAGGATGCGGCCGAGGATTACCTATATTCGTTTGAGGCGCTGGCCGATTATGCGGATTATTTTGCGATCAACGTCAGCAGCCCGAATACCCCGGACCTGCGCATGTTGCAGGAGGAATCGTACCTGATGAATCTTCTCAGTGTTCTCAAGGACGCCAACGATCAACGTGCGGCCGGCAATGGAAGGGTGCCGATACTGATAAAAATTTCTCCCGATCTAACCTACCGCCAGATCGACGCGATTCTCGGCACGGTCATCGACCTCGGATTCGACGGGATCATTGCGACCAACACGACGCTGGATCGTCCCGGAACATTCGCCGAAGTGCGGGAGTCGGGCGGACTCAGCGGCCGTCCATTGCGTTGCCGGGCGACCCAGGTTATCAACTACATTCACCGTCACACCGAGGGGCGGCTGCCGATTATCGGTGTAGGCGGCATCCTTGATCCGGAGTCCGCTGGCGAGAAGATGGACGCCGGCGCCACCCTGGTGCAGATCTACACAGGCCTGATTTACCGCGGACCGTTTTTCGCGCGCGATGCCGCACGCGCGCTTTCCCACCGGCAGCGCGAGTGGGTGTGATGCGGGTTGTTTGTTTCGGGTTGGCATTGACCGTTGCCTGCCGCCGGGTTTCAGGCGCGGTTCGACCGCCTCCGGACATTCGAGGAATGATCCGGCGGGGAAGCGCTTGAGATGGATGGTCCGCGGGCGGTGCGTCGATCCGAAAGTGAACCCGCACCATCGGAAATCGGTAAATGACACCCGGCAACGACGAACCTACAATTCGACGGTTCCCTTGAATACTGTTTTGGCAGGGCCGGTCATGAGGACGTTTTCGATTCGGTCGTCCGATTCGACTGCAAAGTTTACCGTAAGAACGTCGCCGCCGCGAACCTGGACGCGGACCGGTTTTGGCAGACGATGGACAAGGTGGCCAAGGATCGCCGCCGCCGTCACTCCCGTTCCGCAGGCGAGCGTTTCATCCTCCACGCCGCGTTCGTAGGTGCGAATGAGGAGGTGACCGTCGTTCCGGGTTTCGACGAAATTGGCGTTGGCGCCTTTCGGCGCGAACACCGGGTGGAACCGTAGTTCGGAGCCTTCGGCACGAATGTCCACCGCTTCGATGTCCTTCACAAACCGCACGACGTGCGGCACGCCGGTGTTTGTGTAATGAACTGTAGCGGACCCGTTCTTGAGATCGAGGGACTGGTTTATTCGAGTATCAACCGGAGGGGTCATCTGGATCGTGTAGCTTTCGTTCCTGACAGTCGCGCTCAGCGGACCGGCGTCGGTCATGAAGCGGATCCGTTCCGCGCTTCCCAGCCCGCGCCCAAGCGCGAACGCCGTGAAGCAGCGGGCGCCGTTTCCGCACATCTCCCCTCGCGAGCCGTCGGCGTTGTAGTAAATCATGCGGGCGTCGAGACCGTGGTCGTCCGGCTTTTCCAGCAGGAGAAGCCCGTCGGCGCCAATTCCGCAGTGACGGTGGCAGAGAGCGGCGACCTGCTCCGGCTTGAGACTCAGGCGACCGTCGAGATTGTCGATCATCACGAAGTCATTGCCCGCTCCGTGCATTTTGGTGAATTCGATTTCCATTCCAAATACTGAAGATGAATTATGCGGTTACCCTTCGGCCTTTTCGTGGTCTCTGCGGGAGCGGACCATCAGATTTTCCCCCTTGTAGTAGGCAATGCTGTGGGGGGGGACGGACTCCATCAGCCAGACGTTTGCCCCGACGATGGAATCCTTTCCGATGCGGGTTTCTCCGCCGAGAATAGTCGCTCCGGAATAGATGGTGACGTTGTCTTCAATATCGGGGTGACGCTTGATTCCTTTGACGATTTTCCCTTGCGGATCGACCTTGAACGATTTCGCCCCGAGGGTGACGCCCTGGTAGAGTTTGACGTGCGAGCCGATCGTCGTGGTTTCGCCGATCACGACGCCGGTTCCATGGTCGATGAAGAAGTGGGAGCCGATCTGTGCGCCGGGATGAATGTCGATGCCGGTCTGCCGGTGGGCGTACTCGGTGAGCATTCGCGGTAGAAGCGGAATCTTCCGTTCATAAGCGACATGGGCGATACGGTGCAGGGAGATCGCCAGGATGCAGGGATAGGCCAGGATGATTTCATCGTAGCTCCTGGCGGCCGGGTCGCCCACGTAGGCGGCTTCGACGTCGGTTTGCAGCAACCGCCGGATAACGGAAAACTTGGACAGGATTCGCTCGGCCTCGGCAGTCGCGTCTCGTGGAGCATCGGTCGTATCTTCCGACATCAGGCATTTTCCTATTTCGGCGGCGAGGGTGCGGTGCAACAGGGTCAGCCGTTGTTCGAGAAGCTCCTCCAAACGCTCAGAGGAAAATTCGTTGTAACGGAAGAATCCGGGGAACAGAAGGTGGATCAGATCCTGGGCGAGCGTGTCGATCGCCTCCCGAGACGGAAGACTCAGGCCGTCCAGGTGATTTATTCCACCATCGCTACGGTAGGATTTCAGGATCTCTTGCTTGATCTTATCGAGAGACATGACGTGTCAATGAATACGGTGACATTCGGCGGCACTGGATGAAAAGAGCCAACATCGCACGGACTTTCGCGACCGGCAAGCCGCAACCCCGCTTTGACGGCCCTTCCGGCCCAGTCTCGGATGGCGAACCCGGCGGAGCGAAGACCCGGGGTCGGGGGAGTGTTCCCGACACCGGGGAACGCACCTCCAAAACCTCGCGAACGGTCTTGCGGGTGATTTCGGGGGTGCTCAGGAGGGGACTCGAACCCCTACACCTTTCGGCATACGCCCCTCAAGCGTACGTGTCTACCAATTCCACCACCTGAGCTTGCTTGAAAAGACAATCAATATGAATCTCACCGACCGCGGCGCAACCCCAAAAACGGTTTTTGGCCCGCGGCGGAATAAATTGCTTTCAAAGACCGTGCTAAAACGGTATCATGATCTTTCTTTTCGGTATTGCGAGTCTGGAGCGCGTTTCCCATATTTTGGGAAGTAAAAAGTAGAGATGGACAACAAAGAAGAAAACACCCCTGGAGAAGACAAGAAATCCGAGAAAGTCGATCTGGCGCAACTTCAGAGCTTGGATTTCGGTCCGAATTGGAGTCACCGCCCGTCCTCGTCGTCCGGATCTGCCAGCCGTGGCGGAGCGCGGAAGGAAGGGACGAAGCCGGGCTCCGGGGGCGCCGGCCCGCGGCAGGACCGCCGTCCGGCGCGGAAGCCCTCCGCTGGCGCTTACGGCGGACGCGACGCGGGAAAGGGGCGAGGCGCCAGGCGGGAAACGCACCCGTTTGTTCCGACGGTCGATGCGCAATTTTTGCCGGATGAGGCGGGTTTCGCGGCGATGTGCGAGGCGATGAGGCATTCGTGCAGAACGTACGAGCTCTTTGAGATCGCCAGGTTGATCCTGGCCAAGCCGGAGCGATACGTTGTGGTTGTCAAGAGCATCCCCGACGAAAACGACGGAACCGTGCCCAGCCTGTACATATCGGTTCCCGACGGCATTCCGTTCGAGCGGGAGGAGGACGCCGTGGGCCACGTAATGACTGCCCATCTTGACTCGTTTTTCGAAACCGAGGTGGTCGATGTGGAGCCGCCGAAAGGCAACTTCCAGTACGTGTGTCGCTGCTCGATAACCGGCGAATTGCTCGCTCCGCCGAACTACCACCGCTACGCCCAGATTTTGGCTCAACATCATACCACCCGTCTTCCGGACGTCCCGTTCGAGCGATTCAAGAATGCGATCGAAACGGTCAAGGACGCGGAAACGGTGAACGCGTGGGTTGAGAGTATGAGAAAGCAAACGCGCTATACGTTCAAGGAAGAGGTCGCCGGAGAGCGGCCTTCGTTCGATTCCGCCGCGGAAGCTCGGACGTTTCTCCTGAAGCATTTTCGCGACCGGGTCGTTCGCGCCGCCAAGACGGCCCGCTTTTCAGGAACGAAGGTCGAGGAATTGCCTGAAGGAAGAATTCGGCGGTCGATCGAAGGATTGATTGAAAAGCAGCGCCGTTTCCCCCTGGAGACGGCGAACGGATTGCGAGGGCGGCTCCGGCGGCAGAGATTTCACATCTATAAGAAAGGTTCGCACGGCGTTTCCTACGTCTGCACGGTGCGTCGTAAGTTTCGGCAGCCGGACCAGATCTTTTCCGAGTCTGTCCAGGAGTTGATCCGCTTTCTTGAAGACAATCCGATGATACCCGCAAGCCGCCTGCCGGAGGCTCACCTCGGGATTACCGCCACCCCCGAAAATGCCGAGAGCGAGAGCGCGGACGGCGAGTCGGCCGCCCAGCCGCATCCTTCAGGGGGCGGGACCTCGGTTCCCGAGGATCCGCGAGTCAAGCGAATGATTTTGGATTTGCGCTGGCTCCTGACCGAGGGGTACGTGACCGAGTATTCCGATGGACGCCTGTTCGTCCAGCCGGTCGTGAATGCGAAATCGGATTCGGAAGGAGACGACACCGAGTCGCAGATCAATGAACGGGAATCCGGAGCGGATTCGGCTTCCACTGAGACAGGCCCGGCGGCGATGGAAACGGATGGCCCCGGTGATTCCCAGCCGGCGCCTTCGGATGAAGCATGGGAGACCGAAGAGCCCACCGGCACCGATCCGTCCGCCGGCGCAGAGGAATCGGCGCGAACGACGCCGCCGAGGGACGATGACGCGGTATCGACCTTCGAGAAGACCGAGCGCAACCTTGATACTCCGAAGGCGGATCAATCGTAGCTCGCCCCGTTCAATCTTCGAGCTGAATTCCGTGTTGCTCTCGCCCCGTGATGGCGAAGAAAAGGCGCAGTACCGGAGGGGGAATCCAGCCCTCAACGTTTTCCGGCCACTCCACCGCGAGACAGTAAGGGGAGTGCAGAAAATCCTCGATGACCAGATCTTCCGCCTGGGCGGCGGAGTTCAGGCGGTAGGCATCGAAATGAATGAGGTTTCGTTTTCCCTCGTAAAAAGTGTAAAGGTTGAACGTAGGACTTGTCACCGGTTTCTGAATGCCCCAACCCTTCGCCAGCCCTTGAACGAACGTGGTCTTGCCGGCGCCGAGGTCGCCGCTCAGGGCAAGAGTGCAGTCCGGCGGGAGGAGTGCGGCCAGCTCTTCGGCAGCGGACCGGGTCTCCTCGGCGGTTTGGGTGGTCAGCCCGTGTTTCAGTTTGTCGATGATGTTCATGGCGCCTGGTTCGGGGGGCTTTGCTTCAAACGAATGTTATAGCCGCGATGCGGCCGGGCGGTCCGGAAATGTTCGTGGGCCCGCAGGGACTTGAGTTGCGGGTAACCCGGAGGAATCCGAATGGGCGGGGCTTCGGTCGCGTCCTCCGGTAGATGCGCGATACTTCCGATTAACGTTACGCGCGTCGGTAAGGCGGCCTGCCAGCGACGAAGGAAATCGGGGACGGAGGCGGTTTCGTCGAGGGTGAAAAGGAGCTCGTAGTCCTCGCCGTCGCAGAGCGCGTGAACCCACCGGTCGGCAACGTCATCGCCGGGCTCGCGAGGAACTTCCTCACGGATCGGAAGCGCCTCCCAATCCAGCTCCGCCTGCCCGTCCTGAGGGAGAAGAGCGGGAAGATCCTTCGCCAGCCCGTCGCTCAAGTCGATCATGGCGCGCACCTCCGGGAGCCCCGCCAGCCAGACTCCTTCCTTCACCCTCGGCGAGAAGCGGTAGTGATGTCCCTTAAGGCTGCCGCCGAGTTCCCCGGTAACGAGGAGGTGATCGCCGATGGCCGCGCCCCGGCGCGTCAACACCCGTCCGGACGGCGCGTCGCCGATCAATGTCAGATTGGCCGTCAACGGTCCCGACGTCTGGGCCACGTCACCTCCCACCACCAACGTCTCGTACTCCAGTGCGCACTCGCGCAGGCCGCCGCAGAAATCCCGCAACCATTCCAGGCCGGTCGTCGCCGGCAATGCGAGCGACAAGACCGCCCGATGGGGACGTCCGCCCATGGCGGCGACGTCGCTGATGTTGCGTTTGAGCAGTTTTGCCCCCACGCACCCGGGCGGTACGGTGTCATCGAAATGATAGCCATCGATCACCGGGTCGGTCGTGATCAACTGGGGGCGGCCGCCCTCGGGCTGATACACCGCGCAATCATCGCCTATCCCCTCGGGCGACGGCGGGTTGACGGACCCAAGCCACTCCGTGATCCGGCGGATCAGCTCGATCTCGCCGAGTTGCCCGACGGTAATTCCGGGATTCGGATTAAGTGGATGCATTGCGGTGGATACGGCTCTTTTCTGCAAGAAATAAAGCCAATCCGCAAGGATTGGCTTTATTGTGGCGTCCCCTAGGGGATTCGAACCCCTGTCGCCAGGATGAAAACCTGGTGTCCTGGGCCGGGCTAGACGAAGGGGACACGGCCGGAAAAGTTCCAAGGTAGTTTGCGCACCCCCTCCCGCAAGTCTTTTTTTGAGAAAATTTCCTAAATTCTTTCACAAACCGCGTTCAGCCCGTGCATTGCCGGACAATACCGCCGGAATCACGCCGGTTTAAGATTGCTGTTTAGTCTTCCTGAATTCAGCAATGGACCGTCTGATTCCAGGATGAAAATTCATTTACAAGAACTTTCCGCAACACTTGCATCTCCGGCGATCGTTCGAATCGCGGACCTTTCCTATCCTCGTCTGGGATCCGGAAAGGTCAGGGAAATTTTCGATGCCGGCGACGCGCTTCTTATTGTGGCAACGGATCGTATCTCGGCGTTCGATGTGATCCTTCAGCCGGGTATTCCCGGCAAAGGAGCGATTCTGACGCAAATTAGCCTGCACTGGTTCCGCGAGACCCGCGAGCTGATACCGAACCACATGCTTCCGGACCAGGAGCAACGGTTGCTGGAGATTTTTCCCGACAATCCGGAATTAAGGCTGCGGAGCATGGTCGTTCGCAAACTGCGGCCGTTGACTGTGGAGTGCGTCGTTCGCGGTTATCTCGCGGGGAGCGGGTGGGAATCCTACCGGGAAACCGGAACGATTTGCGGGCATACGCCGCCCGACGACCTTCGAGAGGCGGACCGGCTGCCGTCCCCAATCTTTACTCCCACCACCAAGGCGAAAGAAGGGCACGATCTGCCGATTACCGAAGAAGAGTGCGCGCAGGAACTGGGCCGGGAACGGTTCGACGAAGTCAGGACCGCCAGCCTTCGCCTGTACGCCCGGGGACACGAACGGGCGGAGAAAGCCGGTTTGATTCTCGCGGATACAAAATTCGAATTCGGTACGGACGAGGCGGGAAAACTCTATCTCATCGACGAGGTGCTTACTCCCGACTCCTCGCGCTACTGGCCGGCCGACCGGTACGAGCCCGGGCGTCCCCAGCCGAGCTTCGACAAACAGTACGTCCGCGATTTTCTCAATCAGACCGGCTGGAACAAACAGCCTCCCGCCCCCGCGCTGCCCGATGAAGTAGTCCGCGGTACTCAGGAGCGCTACATGGAAGCCGCGCGAAACCTGTTGGGGTAAAGCCTTGCGTATCGTACCGTTCCGTCTTCTCCCGACCAGCCCATCGGGTGGCGCAAGGGGCGACAGATCCGTAAGCAACCGGCCTTTCCGGCGCATGGTCCCCCCCCGGCTCAAGAGGGGAATCGTTAGGATTTAGAGCGGGAGAAAGTTCCGAAAACTTGAGCACGGGCAGTATAATCACGGGAACAGTTTATGGATTGAGCGCACTCGCTCCGGGTTTCAATCTTTCAACGACCCCTCGCAGCCTTTTCCAGGCTTGGCTCGATTCGCCTTCCTGATAGGATCGAACGGTATGAAAGCTTTTGGATTGGAAGTGGGTTTGCGGAAAATCGTTGTCGGTCTCCGCCTGTTTCCGTGGCCGTTGGCGGGACTGCCGCTTTTTCTCTCCGGTTGCGGGCAGCCCGAACCGGCCGCGTACGACGATGAAGGCCGGGAAATGGTCTACATCTGGGTGCACTCCGGGCAGGCGCCCGAGCGGGAGACCATCCGCGGCCAGGTGGAGGAGTTCAATGAAATGCAGGACGCCATCCGCGTTGACATGACCATTGTCCCGGAAGGCGATTACAACGCGCGGGTGCAGGCCGCCGCGCTCTCCGGAGATCTGCCCGATCTGCTCGAATTCGACGGACCGTTCCTGTACAACTACGTCTGGCAGGAACACCTGATCCCGATCGATGATCTCCTGTCGGAAGACGTTCGCCGCGACCTTCTGCCGTCGATCATCGAGCAGGGCACCTACGACGGGGAGCTGTACTCGGTCGGGGTGTTCGATTCGGGCCTCGGACTGTACGCGGATCGACGCCGGCTGGAGGCCGTGGGCGCCCGTGTGCCGGGCGGCATTGAGGAGGCATGGACGGTCGAGGAATTCGAGGAAATCCTCGCTGCGCTTTTCGATGAGGCCGGCGGACGTCCGGTTCTCGATTTGAAAGTGAACTACACCGGCGAATGGTACTGTTATGCCTTCTCGCCGATTCTCCAGTCCGCCGGCGCCGACCTGATCGACCGGGATACGTATCTCCGCGCCGACGGCGTTCTCAACGGGCCCGATGCCGTTCGGGCGATGACGCAATTGCAGTCGTGGTTCGAAAACGGATACGTTCATCCGAATATCGATGACGCGGCTTTTGTCGAGCGGGCGGCCGCTCTGTCCTGGTCGGGGCACTGGGACTACACCCGGTACTCGGAGGCACTGGGAGAGGATCTCCTGTTGCTTCCGTTGCCGGATTTCGGGGAGGGATCGCGCACGGGGCAGGGGTCATGGAACTGGGGCATCACCCGCCGTGCCCACCACCCGGAGGCGGCGATGCGGTTTCTCGAGTTTCTCCTGGAACCCGACGAGGTGCTGCGGATGACCGACGCCAACGGCGCGGTTCCCGCGCGGCGCGCGGCGATCGATCGGTCCGGTCTTTTCGGCGACGAAGGCCCTCTGCGTCTTTTCGTGGAGCAATTGGAAATCAGCGCGGTTCCGCGTCCCCGCACGCCCGCGTATCCGGTCATCACGTCCGTATTCGAATCCGGTTTCCAGGACATCCGGGACGGCGCCGACGTCGGGGCGGTGCTTGATCGGATGGTGCGGGTGATCGAGGAGGACATCGAAGACAACCAGGGGTACAGGCGCAGGTGAGTGCGGAGGAGACGAAACGGGGCGGCGTTCGCCAGACGTTGGCACGGCTTCTTGGGTCGGGGTCGTTCGATGCGGTCTTTCTGGCGGGGCCGGCGCTTTTCGGGCTGCTTCTTTTCGTCGCCGTTCCGTTCGCAATCGCGATCATCCTGAGCTTCACGAACCTCAGGATGGGTTCGCCGCTGGAAACCCAATTCGCGGGCTGGGAGCAGTACCGGAGGGTGCTCGGAGACGAGGCGTTTCGCCGCGCCCTCTTCAACAACGCCCTGTTCGCCCTGGTGGTGGTGCCGGTGCAAACCGCCCTCGCATTGGGGCTTGCCTTGCTCTTGAATCAACAACTGCGCGGCCGAATCCTTTTTCGTACCCTGTTCTTCATGCCCGTGGTCTTTCCCATGGCGCTTGTGGCGATCGTCTGGAAGCTGCTCCTGGCTCCCGGTCCCGACGGATTGATGAACAGCATGCTCCAACTCGTAACCTTCGGCGCGTGGGCGCCGCGCGACTTTCTGCGGGACCCGCTGCTCGCGCTTCCGGCGATTATGGTGATGTCGATCTGGCAGGGAGCGGGATTTCAGATGGTCATCATGCTGGCCGGGCGTCAGGGCGTGCCGGAAACCCTTTACGAGGCGGCGGCGGTCGAAGGGGCGGGCCCGTGGCGGCAGTTTCTCCATGTCACTCTGCCGCAAATGAGGAATACGATCTTTTTTGTTGTCATTGTTACCACGATCCTTGCCTTTCGCCTTTTCGACCAAGTCGACATCCTTACGCAGGGGGGGCCGCAGCTCGCCACGACGACGGTCATGTTCGAAGCCGTCCGAACAAGTTTCGCCGAGGCGCGGGTGGCGCGGGCGGCCGCGATGACAGTGATCTTTTTCGTGATCGTTGTCGGTCTGGCTGTCGTCCAGAGGAAACTGCTGCGGGAGGAGCGGGAGATATTATGAAGCCGCGATCGGCATCCCGCCTTCTTCCGTTGGCGTCGAGTTACGCGGTTCTCCTGGTGTGCACGGCCGTTTTTTTCCTCCCGATCGCGTTTATGATCGTTGCCAGCCTGAAGCCGGACGAGCTTGTTTTGCGCGAAGCGGGAACCTGGCGGGCGCTTTTTCCGGGCGGGGCATCGTTGCAGAACTACCGCGACGTCTTCGATCGGGTGAATTTCGGCAGGTTCTTTGTCAACTCGGTGTTCATCACGGGCTGCATCGTCCTGGGCGGCCTGGTGGTGAATTCGATGGCGGCTTACGCTTTCGCCAGGATGCAGTGGCGCGGGCGCACACTCTGTTTCGGGTTTGTTCTGGCGTTGCTGATCCTTCCGTTCGAGGCGATCGCCGTGCCGCTGTTCTACCAGATGATCGAATTTGGCTGGCGCAACAGTTACCAGGTTCAGATCGTTCCGTTTATCGCGAACGCATTTTCCATCTACCTTTTTTATTCCTTCTTTCTCACGATTCCGAAAGAGATGGAGGAAGCGGCGGCCATGGATGGGGCGGGGGCGTTGCGGACGTTTTTCACGCTGATCGTCCCGCTCGCAAAACCGGCTTTTGCCACCGTGGCCATCCTGACTTTTCTCATGCATTGGGGGAACTACCTCTGGCCGCTGATGGTGGTCGATCACGAAACCTACCGGCCGCTGCCGGTCGCCATCGCCGAATTTCAGACGTTGCCGCCGATTCAGTGGGGTGACATCATGGCTTTCGGCGTGATGATGATTCTTCCGGTGCTCGTGGTGTTCCTGGTGTTTCAGAAGGGATTCGTGAAGGGAGTCGCTTCGTCCGGAATCAAAGGCTGAAAGAGTGAAATTGACTTTTGACTACAGGCGTTACCGAAGACCATTCCGGCGACCGCTGGAAACGGGGCATGGCGCTTGGAAGGAGAGGGAGGGAGTGTTGGTTGCGTTGGTCGACGAGGACGGACGCCGAGGCTACGGAGAGGCGGCTCCGATCGAGGCGTTCGGGACCGAGAGTGTCGATCAGGCCGAATCGTTCTTCCGGAATCAAAAGGGATGTTTCGATCCGGCGGATCTGGAGACAGTACCGGCAGTCTTGCCGTGCTGCCGGTTTGCGGTGGAATGCGCATTGGCCGACCTCCGCGAACGTCCGGGCGAAGAGGTTTTTCGGCATGAACACCTGCCGGTCGCGGGCCTGCTTCCCGCGGGCGGCGAGGCTGTACGGCGGGCGCGGGAGCTCTGGGAAGCGGGCTACCGGACTTTCAAATGGAAGATCGCCGTGCATCCGTTCGCCGCCGAGCGGGAGTGGTTTCGGCGGCTCCGGGACGCCGTTCCGGCGGGGGCGGCT
This sequence comes from Opitutales bacterium, assembly GCA_007130045.1. GTDB lineage: Bacteria > Verrucomicrobiota > Verrucomicrobiia > Opitutales > T3Sed10-336 > PXDC01. The sequence goes on along the minus strand of SLTG01000125.1, from coordinate 26,535 downwards.
TGGCGGCTGGATGCCAACGGAGGACTCGATCGGAAGACCGCGTTGAAGTGGGGAATGGAAATCGAGGACTCGGGAGTCGAATTTCTGGAACAGCCGTTGCCGGTAAGGAGTGGAAGCGACCTCGAGAAGCTGGCGTCGGAATTTCCCGTGCCGATCGCGTTGGACGAATCGGTGGGAACCATCGAATCGCTTAGGGAATGGATCGGGCGGAGGTGGAAGGGCGTGTTTGTGATCAAACCGGCACTGGCCGGTTCACCTTCGGTCCTGCTGGAACTTCTGCGGGAGACGGATGCGAAATGCGTGTTTTCCTCGGCCCTTGAAACGGTGGTCGGAATGAAGGGGGCGCTAAGGGTAGCCTTCTCGACTGAGCAGGAACCCCGGGCGGTCGGATGGGGGGCGGCGGGGGTGTTCGCCGACGACGGGATCTCGCCCGAGCCTCGACCGGAGATTCCGGCCTCGCGTATACGAGAACTCGATGGGGAACGTGCGTGGACGGAGGCGCGATCATGAACCTGGGGGAGCAATTGCTGGAAATGTTCGAAAGCGACCGGATAAAGGGGATCCGTCCGTCGGTCCATGCCGGCGAGTGCCTTGAGCGGCTGGACCGGATAGGCGGCCGCGCGCCGTCAGTCGTTGTGGCGGAACCCGATCCGGCGCGGTTTCTCGCGGCGGTGGCGGCTGCGCTCGCACGGGAGGGGCGGGTTTTTCTGGGAAACCCGCAATGGGCGGGCGAAGAGTGGAATGAGGTGGGCCGGCTCATCAAACCCGATATTGTTTTCGGCGATACGCCATTGGATTTGGCGGGGCCGGATGAGGGCGGGATGACGGGAGTTGGAGAGCCGATAATCGGAATTCCGACGGGCGGTTCGAGCGGGAAGGTTCGTTTCGCGGTTCACGACGAAACGTCGCTCGCTGCCGCGGCGAACGGTTTTTGCGATCGTTTCGGAGGAGGGACGCTGCATTGCCTGTCCGGCCTGCCGTTTTTTCACGTGAGCGGATTGATGCCCGTTGTTCGCGCCGCGGTGAGCGGAGGAACGGCGAGCTGGGTTTCCGGAATCGAAAACGCGCCTGCGGAATCTCAGCAGGGAACGACCATCCTTTCGCTTGTGCCCACGCGACTCGCCCGCTGGATGCGGGATCGGAAGAAACGGGATTTTCTTCGCGGGGTTTCAGCCGTTCTCGTCGGGGGAGCTCCTCTTTCCCGCGATCTCAGGGAAGCCGCGCGGCGGGAACGGTTGCCGCTTGCTCCTTCGTACGGGATGACCGAGACCGCCGCTGCGGTTTGCGTGGTCAATCCGGACGAGTTTCTCGCGGGCGACGATTCGAGCGGAAAGGCCCTGCCCCATGTGCGGCTGTCGGTGAAATCGCAGCAGCCGTCTGCAGCAGGACGCATTTTGGTCGCAACGCCCGCGCTTTTCCGAGGGTACGTTGAAAACGGCGGAGCGGAGGGGGCGTTCCGTCCGGAAGGGGAGACCCGTCCTTGCGGGGCGGCGCGCGAGCTTCGGGGGAACCGTTCTCCATGGCCGACCGAAGATACCGGTCGCCTCGATGACGAGGGACGCCTTTTTGTTACCGGAAGACTGCGTCCGTTGATCAACAGCGGCGGGGAAAAGGTCGATCCCGGGGAAGTGGAGCGGGCGCTGATTGAGACCGGAATTGCCGCGGAGGCCCATGTGGCCGGGTTGCCCGATCCGGAATGGGGCGAAACAGTTGTCGCGGTTTATGTTCCCGGACGGAATTCCGGCAAGACGACAGAGGAATTGCGAGGGCGCCTGAAATCTCGAATCGCAGCCTACAAAGCCCCGAAACGCTGGATCGCAGTTGACGAAATCCCACGCGATTCCCGGGGAAAGGTGGATTTGCGGTCGATTCGCACCCTGACCCGGCAGGGGGATTGATCCCGCCGAACGGTTCTGTGGCTTTCGCGATGTCGGTTCTTCGTTCCGACGGACTTTCCATCCGGCGAACCGGTGGAGGATTACCCGTAAATAAAGTCTTTGCTTTTGGGCCGGGGATGCATTTAGCCTTTTACATTCAGTGCAAGATTAACATCGGAAACGCTAATTGAATTATGAAAGTTTTAAAGATTACGTGCCTATTAGCTGCCGGGTTGGGCGTCGGTTTCGCAGGATTGATGGGGCAGGAACCGGCCGTTCCCGCGCCGCAGCCGGTGACGCAGGAATTAACCGAAGCGGAACTGCTCGAGACTTACGGGTTTCTGGTCGCCTCCCAGGTTGGAATTCGTGAGATGGATCTCGATGAGGAGGGTATAAAGGCTTTCCTCGAAGGATTTGGTCATGGCGTACAAAGCGCCGAGCCTCCTCGCGATATCGAAAGTGCGATCCCGCAGTTGCAGGCATACTTGGAGGAAAAGCAGGCGGTGGCAAGTGCCCGCGCCGCTGAGGCGAGCAGAGCCGAAGCTTCCGAATTCTTTGCGGAACTGCAGGAACGCGACGACGTCGAGAGTACCGAAAGCGGTCTTTATTACGAAATCGTTGAACGCGGTGACGGCGACCTTCCGGGACCGAACGATACCGTGCGCATTCACTACCGCGGCAGTCTTCTCAGTGGCGAAACCTTCGACAGCTCATACCAGCGGGGAGAGCCGGCTGAATTTCCTCTGACAGGGATCATTGGCGGCATGAGTGAGGGACTTCAGCTTCTTCCGGCCGGCAGCGAAGCAATCCTCTACATTCCGTCCGACCTCGGTTACGGCGACCAGGGCGCCGGAAACATTCCGCCGGGCGCAACCCTTATCTTCGAAGTCGAACTGCTCGACATCGTGGATTAGACCCGGTGCGCGTTCGGGGTCCGTTTTACGGTGCGGAGCGCAATTCCTTTTTGTGAAAGCCTGGCGCCACGTCCTGCTATTGGGGATACCCGCCGCGGCTCCGCGGCTCAATCCGTCCTCGAAAGCCGGGCGATGGTGCGGCGTGCATGGGCGATGGTGTTTTCTTCGAGGAAACCGCCGAAGGCCACTCCCGGAAGCACCACCGCGCGCCTGCCGAGAATCGTTCCCGGCTGGAGAACCGCATTGCAGCCGGTTTCGGCTCCGTCCCCCATCAGCGCCCCGAGTTTGCGCATTCCCGTCGCCACCGAACCGGATTCCAGCCGCACGCCGACCGGTTTTTGATCGAGACGGAGGTTGGCGAGCACCGCCCCGGCGCCGAGGTGTGTCCCATTGCCTAGGACCGAGTCGCCCACGTAACTGAAATGCGGAACCTGGACGCGGTCGAGGAGGAGGCAGTTCTTGAATTCACAGGCGTTGCCGAGGACGCAGTTTTCGCCGGTAATGACGTTGCCGCGTACATAGGCCCCGGGACGGATCTCCGTCCCCGCGCCGATGTACGCGGGCCCGATCAGAGTGCAGGTGTGGGGGAGCGATACGGACGGATGCAGGAAGACCGGTCCTTCGCAGTGTACGCCGACCGGGAGGTCCTCGCGCGCCGGCGGGGACCCGAACTCGGCGAGGGCGGGCTTGATGGCCGCCACCCACTCCCACGGGGCGGCATCCGAACGAAAGTGTTTCGCAAACGGGAAGTCTTCGGGAAGGGTGAAGAGATCGGAAGCCTGCATGACCAGTACCCAACACAATCCGGTTCCCGTGTCGATTGCTTTTAGGGGCGCGCCGGGGTGTTCGGGAAAATTTATGTTTTCTATGTTGACGAATACCGTCGCCGACTCAATTTCTTAATCCTTTACCGCCGAGCGCTTGGGACGGACAGGCGAAAGGGTAACAGCGAATGCATCGTTTCAGAACAGGACTTTTTTCAATATTTGCACTGCTTTTTCTAGGAAGCGCCGGGCACGCTCAAGCGGCGGTGCCCCCTGCCCCTGATATCCTGACCGAGGTGTTCGGCATTCCGATCACCAACAGCATGATCACGAGCTGGGTGATCTCCATCGCGATCATTGTCCTGATTCGGGGGCTGATCAAGAAGCCCACCATGGTCCCGCACCGCGGTCAGGCGCTGGTCGAGGCGATTTTCGAGGGCATCAAAGGACTGATCGAACCGATCGTTGGGAAACACATGGTGCGTCCGGTGTTTCCGCTGCTGGTGGGGCTTTTTATCTTCATCCTGCTACACAATTGGTCCGGTTTGCTTCCCGGGGTCGGCACGATCGGGTGGGGGCATTTTGAGAACGGAACCTTCTATATTACCGAGAAGTTGATTCGCCCAGGGAATACCGACCTGAATACGACCCTCGCGCTCGCGCTGATCGGGATGGTCGCGTGGCTGTATTTTATCATCCGTTATGCCGGACCGAAAATCGTTTACCACGACCTCTTCGGCAACAAAGCCAGTAAGAGCGAGACTCCGATCGTCATCTACTACCTGTTGATTCCGATCTTTCTGATGGTCGGGCTAATTGAAGTCATCTCGATCGCGTTCCGCCCGGTCTCGCTCTCGCTTCGTCTTTACGGAAATATGTTTGGAGGGGAAAACCTCCTTATGAGCATGGGCGAGTTTTTTGGCTGGATCGTGCCCATCCCGGTCTATTTCTTCGAGTTCATGGTCGGGATCATCCAGGCGTCGATTTTCATTATGCTTATCGCTATTTACATCGGCCTCATCTGCAATCACGAAGGTGGTGAAGAGGACGAGGCCCACTAGACTTTTCCGGGTCGGGACCATGGCTCCCTTTGAAGGAACGCAATAAAACGTGGGCGAACCGGAGAATAACTCGAAACACTAGAAAGAAAAGGACAAACTGAAATGAACCTACCAATGCTATTCGCTGAAGCTGTATTCTCGGGCAATTTTCAAATCGGCATGGCTGCCTTGGTTATACCGTTCGCAATCGCCCTGATCGGCTACAAGGCTGTGGAAGCCGTCGGCAGAAATCCGGGGGCTTCCACGAAGATCCTCGTCCAGTCGATTATCGCAATGGCCTTTGCCGAGGCGATCATCTTCTTCGTCATCTTCCTCGGAACTTAATGTGTGGCGGGCGGCGAGGTCCGCGAGGATTAGCCGCCCGTCCCCACGTTCACGAAATTACCTGAAGTAACAGGCCATGTTGGATTTCCCGTCATTATTAGCAGCAACGGATCTGGGCGAGAGGCTGGGCGAAGTCACCGAACAGTTCGGTATCAAGGGGTCCCTGCTCATTGCGCAGGCCATCAATTTTCTCATCGTCCTTTACGTGCTTCACCGGTTCGCGCTCAAGCCGGTCCTCGCCACCCTCGATAATCGCCAGGCCGAGATCAAGGCCGGGCTCGATTATGCCGAGGAGATGAAACAGAAGCTCGCCGATGCCGAGGAAAAGCAGAAGCAGATGCTCAAGGAGGCGTCCCAGCAGGCGAAACAGACCATTGATGAAGCCCGCCAGTCTGCCAAGGAATACATCGAGAAACAGACACAGGAAGCGAACGATAAAGCGGCGTCTATGGTGACGCGCGCCGAGGAATCCATCGAGACGGAACGCCGAAGGATGCTTTCCGAGGTTCGAGAAGAGATTTCGCGGCTGGTTGTGCTTACATCATCCCGCGTCCTGAAACAGGAGCTTTCGGAGGACGAAAGAAGCCGTTTTCTGAGCGCTGCAACGGAGGATCTTCGGAGGAACTGATCCGACATGACCGGAAAAGAACGCATCAAACGTTATTCCCGTGAACTCCTGCAGATCAGCCTTCAGGACGGCCAGCTCGATTCCGAACGGGTCGAGGCGGTGCTGAACACGCTCGAGAGAAGCCGCCCGCGCAAATACCTCTCCATCCTTCGCGCCTACCTCAAACGGGTGAAGCGGGAGATCGCGCGGAGCAGTGCGATTATCGAGTTCGCCGGGGGACTCGAAGACGACGAGGTCGACCGGCTCGTTTCGGTTTTTTCCGATCGCTACGGGCGTCCGATCACTCCGGTAACGCGTCCCAATCCCGACCTGATCGCAGGAATTCGTGTTCGCATTGATTGCGATGTTTACGACAATTCCATCGCTTCCCGCCTTGAAGCGCTTTCCCGTGCGGCCGTCTAGGGCCCGTTTTTCGATCGGGCAAACGCTTATTCTTAACAGTTCTTGAATGATCAATCTATCTTTGACGCTTCAATTCCGAAGCAGCTCCAAAAGAATCAGCCAAATTTCCACTAATTTCTCATGAGCTCAGTTATCGAACAGATCGAACAACGAATCAGCCAACTGGAAGCCGGCGCGGTTAAGAAGAACACCGGCAGCGTTCTCTCGATCGCAGACGGCGTTGCCCGTGTCGACGGCCTTTCGGAGGTCATGTATAACGAGATGATTGAGTTCCCCGGCAACGTCACCGGCATCGCCCTCAACCTGGAGGAGGACGAGGTCGGGTGCGTCATTCTCGGCGAGGCGAACCATATCAAGGAGGGCGATGAGGTCAGCACCACCGGACGCCTGCTTTCGGTTCCGGTCGGCAAGGAGCTTCTGGGGCGTGTCGTCGATGCGATCGGTCGGCCGGTCGACGGCAAGGGTCCCGTCGACGCAAAAGAGGCGTACCCGATCGAAAAGATCGCACCCGGTATCATCGCCCGGAAGTCCGTCGACCAGTCGCTGCACACCGGCATCATGGCGATCGATGCAATGATCCCCATCGGGCGCGGCCAGCGGGAGCTGATTATCGGCGACCGCGGTACGGGAAAGTCCACGATCGCCATCGATACCATCATCAATCAGGCACGCATTAACAAGCAGGGACTCGAGTCGGGCGACGGGAATTTCCGTCCGGTGTATTCAATTTATGTCGCGGTGGGTCAGAAGAACTCCAATGTTGCCCGTACGATCGACGTCCTCGAAGAGACCGGCGCTCTCGAGTACACGGTCGTGGTGACCGCCTCCGCCGCGGACAATGCGGCCAACCAGTATCTGGCTCCGTACGCCGGCGCCGCCATCGGCGAATGGTTCATGCAGAACGGCATGGACGCGCTGGTTGTTTACGACGACCTTTCCAAGCACGCCGCCGCCTATCGCCAGATTTCACTCGTGCTCAAGCGGCCTTCCGGTCGCGAGGCGTACCCCGGCGACGTGTTTTATCTCCATTCCCGCCTCTTGGAGCGTTCCGCGCGGATCAACGAGGAGAACGGCGGCGGCTCGCTGACGGCCCTCCCGATCATCGAAACGCAGGCGGGCGACGTATCCGCGTACATTCCGACAAATGTGATTTCCATTACCGACGGGCAGATTTACCTGGAGACCGACCTTTTCAACCAGGGCATCCGGCCGGCGATTTCAGTCGGGCTTTCCGTTTCGCGTGTGGGATCGGCCGCGCAGGTCAAGGCGACCAAACAGGTGGCCGGCAAGATCAAGCTTCAGCTTGCCCAGTACCGGGAATTGGCCGCGTTTGCCCAGTTCGGATCCGACCTGGACGCCAAGACCAGGGCCCAGCTCGACCGCGGAGCGCGAGTGGTGGAGATTTTCAAGCAGCGTCTCTACAATCCGATTCCGATGGAACAGCAGGTGGCGACCCTGTGGGGAATCGAAAACGGTTTCTACGACGCGATCGACACCAAAAAGATCGTCGAGGCCTCGGTGAGTTTTCGCGAGCATGTCTCGGCGCGCAATGCCCATCTGCTCGATAAGATTCTCACCCAGGGGCAGATCAAGGACGATATCGCCGCCGAACTCAAGAGCGCCTACGAGGAATGGTCACGAACCTTTGATGGTTCCTGAATTTCATCTCGTCGAGCCAACCTGAATTTGACCACTAAAACATGCCCAGCACGCGCGACATTCGCCGGCGGATCAAGTCGGTAAAAAACACCAAACAGATTACCAAAGCCATGGAGCTGGTGGCCGCCTCGAAGATGAAAAAGGCGCAGAACACCGCCCTGGCCGGGAATCCGTATTCGATGCTGCTGGCCGAGATGCTGGCTGCGTTGGAGCAGCAGGTTGAAAATCTTCGCCATCCCTTTCTAGAGGTGCGCGAGATCAAGACCCGCGGAATTCTCCTGGTGACGACCGACAAGGGGCTTTGCGGTGGCCTGAATGCGAACCTGTTCAAACTGGTCGCGACCGAAGTCGACCGCGACGCGAGATTCGTCTGTATCGGACGCAAGGGTACCCAGTTTCTCGGGCGCACCGGGCGCGACCTGCTCGCCGACTTCACCGTCAGCGAGAAAGTCAAGTTCAGCGAGGTCAAGGTGGTTTCGGAGTTCTTTACCCAGCAGTATCTCGATCACGAGATCGACACGCTGGAGATTGTTTATCCGAAATTCGTCAACACCCTGAGACAGGAGCCGACCCTTTTCCCTCTCCTTCCCCTGGCGAACCTCCGCCAGGTCATTGAGGAAATGAAACGAAAACAGGCCGAGGAGGGAAGGGAAACAGTCGAGGAACTCTGGAGCGAGGAACGAGAAATGATCTTCGAGCCGGATGCGAGAGAGGTCCTTTCCAACCTCCTTCCCCTCTACATCAATCACCAGATTTATCAGTTTGTCCTCGACGCCAAGGCTTCCGAGCACAGTGCCAGAATGGTCGCGATGAAAACCGCTTCGGACAATGCGACCAACCTGCTCGAAGACCTCACCCTCGAATACAATAAGGCGCGCCAGGCGGCCATTACCCAGGAAATCCTCGAAATCGCAGCCGCCACAGCTTCCAACAATTGATCTATCCGATAAGTCGCTTTCAAGAGAAGTACCATGAGCAAGAATACAGGCAGAATCGTTCAAGTTATTGGACCGGTCATCGACGCCAGGTTTTCGCCGGAAAACTTTCCTCGTATCTATCAGGCCCTGCGGATTGATTTCGAGGTCGGCGGAAAAAAACAGCGCGTCATCCTCGAGGTGCAGCAGCACTTGGGCGACGGCCTTGTGCGCGCGATCGCAATGTCCTCCACCGAGGGTCTCGTTCGCGGAATGCCCGTCGAGGACACCGGGGATTTGATCTCCGTGCCCGTGGGGGCCGGAGTTCTCGGCAGGATTTTTAACGTGACCGGGGATGCGGTCGACGAACGCGGCGAGGTCGAATTCGATAAGAAACTTCCCATTCACCGCGAACCGCCTCCGCTCGTCGAGCAGGATACAAAGGCGACGATCCTTGAGACAGGGATCAAGGTTATCGATCTGATCTGCCCCTTCATCAAGGGCGGAAAGGTCGGCGCGTTCGGCGGCGCCGGGGTCGGAAAGACGGTCGTCATCATGGAGCTGATCAACAACATAGCCAAGACCCACGGGGGCTATTCGGTCTTTGCCGGAGTGGGGGAGCGGAGTCGCGAGGGCAACGACCTTTACCACGAAATGTCCGATGCAGGGGTGATCGATCAGAAAGACCTTTCGAAATCCAAAGTCGCGCTGGTTTACGGACAGATGAACGAGCCTCCCGGCGCACGTATGCGCGTCGGCTTGACTGGTCTGACCATGGCCGAGTATTTCCGGGACGAGCAGAATCAGGATGTGCTCCTCTTCATCGACAACATCTTCCGCTTCTCCCAGGCGGGCATGGAAGTGTCCGCGCTGTTGGGACGCTCGCCGTCGGCGGTCGGGTATCAGCCCACTCTCGCCTCGGAAATGGGAAACCTTCAGGAGCGCATTACCTCGACCAAAAAGGGTTCGATTACTTCCTTCCAGGCGGTTTACGTCCCGGCCGACGACTTGACCGACCCGGCCCCGGCGAACACTTTCGCCCACCTCGATTCCACGATCGTGCTCGAACGGTCCATCGCCGAACTCGGAATTTATCCCGCGGTCGATCCTCTGTCATCCTCCTCGAAAGCGCTCGATCCGATGATCGTCGGGCAGATGCACTACGACGTTGCGCGCGGGGTGCAGAACGTTCTTCAGCGCTACAAGGATCTTCAGGACATTATTGCGATTCTTGGATTGGACGAGCTTTCGCCCGAAGACAAACTCGCCGTCTTCCGGGCGCGAAAGATCCAGAGATTCCTGTCACAGCCTTTCAATGTCGCCGAAGTCTTTACGGGCGTTTCCGGGAAAATCGTCTCCCTCCAGGAAACGCTCCGTGGATTCAAGATGATCCTCGACGGCGAACTCGACGAGGTGGCCGAAAACGATTTCTACATGAAAGGCGGCATCGACGAGGTCGTGCAGCCCGAAGAAGCGAAAGTGTGATAAACAGGAACAGCGGGGAGTTGGACCGGCGCGCGCGCCGCAATCCGAAATTCGCAATCCAAAATCCAAATTTCTTCCATGCCACTGCTGCTCGAAATCGTCACTCCGGAGAAGCGGGTTTACAGCGATACCATCGAAACGGTCGTCCTGCCTACGACCGAGGGTGAAATCGGGATCCTTCCCGGACACCTTCCGCTGCTTACCCAGCTCGAACCGGGTGAGTTACGGGTGATGAAGGCCGGCAAGCCCGAGGTGCTGGCGGTCGGGGGAGGCTTCATGGAAGTGGCGGCGGACAAGGTCTCCGTTCTCGCGGAGTCCGCTATCGACGTCCAGGAAATCGATGAAACCGCTGTCGAAGAAGCGATGGAACGGGCACAGAAGGCGCTCTCCGGAAAATCCGAGCTCGACCCCGCCGAAGTCGAACGCCTGGAAAGCCTCGTCCGTTTCTCCGCCGCCCAGCTTCTCGTCAAAAAGAAACGCCGGTGATATTCTCCGCGTGCCGCGGAAAAGATTGGCAGCGGTCTGTTCGCCTTACGGGTTTGTCACGTCGCTCTCCGAGCTTCCCGCTTCGCAGTCGACCCTACGCGGGACACGGATGCGGGACACCGAAGGCGGGTCGGAGATGGAGGGCGCGTGCGGGCTTTCCTCTGCAACGTATCTGCTCGAGCGCGGAATTGTTGACGGGGCGAAATGAATCGTATTGGTTCATTAAATTCATTGGGGCTCTTAGCTCAGCGGTTAGAGCAGAGGACTCATAATCCTTTGGTCGTCGGTTCGAATCCGACAGGGCCCACCGCCGTCTGCCGTACAACGATCCTTGCTCCTGCCCGATCCCTGCTCCTGCCGTTTGCAGTTGAGACGGAATGGCTTCTATTCTTCCTGAGTCGTCGTCACGACTGCCCGAAAGAAAACCGGCTCCGGCGCAACCTCGATTGTGGTACGGAATCGAAGTTGACCTTCACCGTCCGTGAATAGGGTGATTTCCGTGTCTTCAAAAGGTTGCCAACTTGATGGATCGGACAGATCAGCAGTCCGTTCAAGGCGGCTCACCGGTTCGAATCCCACATCGCCGTCCCATTCAAGAATATAGGCTCGGTTCATCTCGATAACTGGGTGGGTCGTTGGGAACAGGGGAGGAAGTTGATACGGGGAGTACGCTTTCAAGTACAGTATTTCTGATTCGGATGCGATGATCAGCGGCGCGTCGTTGTGAAAGCTCAGGGTGACACCGAGGAAAAACCCGGAGTACTCTGAACTTGATACGGTTGCGTGCTCCCAGCCTGATCCATTGCTCCAGCTGAATCTCAGTTCGCGTCCGTTTCGGGTTACGTACGCGAATCCTGGATTTCCCTGATTATCGAGGGCGATCGCAGGCCGTCTTCTCCGCCGACGACAAACGGTCGAAATGCCTCGGGCATCATCACTTTCTGCCGCCCGTAATTGTCGATTATGGGCAATCCGGTATTGGTATCAAAACGCGGATACCCGCGGTCGAGTACCTCGGAATGCCATGACCCGGATTGAGCCGGGAGTGCGGGATCAAAGATGAGGAAAAGGAAGAAAACCTGAACAGGGAGGGATTGGAGAATGGGCATGCCGGGGCTGTCTTGAAAGTTGAATATGGAAAGAACGGGTGCAATGTTACAGGAGATTTTAAAGCGGCGTCAATCAGTGAAGGAATGTTTTGCCAGGAAAACAATACTCTCCAGACCCGTGTCGGACCGGCGGGGGTGTGGGGTTATATTTGGCTATCCGGGGGCGAATTCCGGAGTATCCGGCTTCGATGATCGCCTGCATGACACCGGTTTGGATTCGGAATGGAACGAGGTATCTGAATGCGTGATGTGATATACTAAGGAATGAAAGATGTGGTAATGTATCTTTGCCGCGGCGGATGATCGAATTCGGGAATAATGATTGCATCAGAAATATTTACGTTGGAAAACATTGGAAAGCGGACCCTGGTTGTTGGTGCTGAGTCATTGGGAATCGCTGCAGATCCACTTCCATAACCGGAAATCTAACGTATGGATTCACAGGTCAAATATTTGCGTGACGACGAGCGACGGGCAGTGGAGGAACTGCGCCGGGAGCGGTCGATGTTCGACCAGTTGATGAACGCCATGCCGGACAAGATCTTCTTTAAGGACTTGGAGGGGAGGTTTATCCGGATCGGTAAGGCGCAGGTTGCACAGTTCGGACTGAACAGTCCCGACGAGGCGATCGGCAAGACGGATTTCGACTTTTTTACCGAATCATACGCGCGAGAGACGCAGGTTGAGGAGTCGGAGATCATCCGTACGGGAATGCCGATGGTCGGAAAGGAGAGAAAGCTCGTCCTTTCCGGCGGGACTGATTTGTGGGTCAGTGTTACGAAAGTTCCGCTGCGGGATCCGGAAGGGTCGATTATCGGCACGGTGGGCATCTCCCGTGACATCAGCGACCGCAAGCGTGCGGAAGAGAAGCTTCTCAGGAAGAATGCGGAGATGCAGGCGGACTTGAAGATGGCGTATGAGGTTCAACAGTCGTTTCTAACCCTTCAGTATCCCGATTTGCCGCCGAAGGATGTCCTGTCGGGGCATCGGCTTCGTTTCAATCATTGCTACTTTCCGGTCTCCACGCTTGCCGGGGATTTTTTCGAGATTTTTCGTGTTTCCAACAGTCAGGCGGGAATTCTGGTGTGCGATGTGATGGGGCACGGAGTTCGGGCCGCGTTGATTACTGCGTTTCTGCGCGGGCTGATTGGGGAGATCATGACGTTGTCCCGGCATCCGGGGGCCTTTCTGGACGGGATCAATCGCGGGTTGTTGCCCGTGCTGCGCCAGGCGGATGCGCCGATGTTCGTGACGGCGTTTTACGGGTTGGCGGATCTGACAAAAGGGGAGATAGTGTACGCCAATGCCGGACACCCGTTGCCCTTCGTGCTTCGCCGGGGTTCGGGGGAGGTCAGTCGAATCGCTCATCCCTCGGCCGATCCGGAACCCGCCCTGGGATTGATTGATGCGTTCGCGTATTCGAGCGCGACTGAGCCATTCGGAAACGGTGATATGGCCGTGCTGTTCACCGACGGTCTATTCGAGGTGGAAAACAGCAGCGGGGAGGCGTTTGGAGAGGACCGGCTCCAGGAGGAACTGCGGAAGGGATTGGCATCGGATTCGAAGAACCTCATCGAACGGGTGACGGGTGCGGCCAAGCGCCATGCCGATTCAAGCGATTTTACGGACGACGTCTGTATCGTTGCCGTTGAATGCGTGGAGTCGGAGGGGTGAAATTCGCTGAATGAGAAGAAAATTAAAATTTTTTTGAATTTAATTCTTGAATCCGGGGGAAAGAGGTGTATCTAATAGGTAATTAGAAACTCAAGACTTTCCTCCGCATAGCGGAGGTTTGGGGTAACTAAGAAAGCAAGGGTGGACCGTTTAGGGGTAGGCGGTCCACCCATTTTTTGTTTTCTCCTGGACCCGATCCGAATGTTGTTTGTGGGAGATCAAGGGGCCGAGACTTATTCACCGGATTGCGTCTTCGTGTCTCAGTACGGAAATTCCCTTACCCAACGCTTTCCGGATCATCGGGATGCGGATTGCGCCAGGATGTGAATAAGATTTGAATAACTCTTCCGCTTTCTTCCGGAAGCTCGTGTTGGGCCTGGTTTCCGCGGAAGGGTTGATCGGTGATCTTCGCTAATTTCTCCTTATCAGACATGTTGCGAAACGGATTCGGAGCTTGTGTTATTCATCGGGAAAGGTGCTTGCGAGGATTTTTCCCGCAGTATAGCTTGAGGGCATGAGTATTCAGACTTCGACCACGTCCACGTCGGACTTTCCTCCGTTCAGCCTGTCGCGATTGCTTCAGACGGTGTTCGCGCCCAAAGGGGGAGAACGCGTGGCAATTCTCATTGACCTGGACGATCCGCGGCGGATACGGGATTTCGGTTTTCTATCGGATTCGTCGCTCACGGTGCAGAAGCACGCCCATGACGTTTTCTACAAAGGTTTGCGGGAAGGGGTTTCCGACGAACTCGGGCTCAAAGGCGGCGATATTTTTGCCTACGAGGTGACCGGCGGCAGCAACCTCGATCTTCCCGACCGGGCGGTGGATTCCGAGGGCCGGGAGCTCAGCCTGGAAAAAGACGTGTATCCCAACTACGACCTGATCCTCTGCATCTCCACGTATTCGGCGACAGCGCCGTTGACGGCGTTTGCGAAGAAGTATGGGTTTCGCGGGGCGACGCTTCACGGTCTCAATGACATCATTATCAACAGCGGTCTGGCGGTGAACTACGAGGAGGTGAGCCGTGACGCGGAAAAGCTGCGTGCGGGAATGAGCGGGGCCGATGCGGTTGAGATCGATTTCAAGGTCAGAGATGATCTCCATACGTTACGTCTCGAACTCGGAGGACAGGAAGCACAGAAGAGCCACGGACTTTGCCGGGGAGGACCGGACGTGGCCAATCTTCCCGCCGGGGAGGTTTATTTTGTTCCGACAGGGGCGGAAGGCGCGTTTCCCATGAAATACAAGGACGGCACGCTCGGTCTCATGAAGGTGGCCAAGGGACGGATTCAGGAAGCGCTTTTGATTTCCGGTGACCCGGCGATGATCGAAGAGCACAACCGTAAACTCAAGAGCGATCCGGTTACCGGGGAGCTCGGCGAGCTTGGGTTCGGCACGCAGGTCCTGCCGGTTTCCGGAGAGGACATTCAAGACGAAAAGGTTTTGGGAACTCTACACGTTGCGACGGGGAGAAGCGATCACCTGGGGGGGCATTTGACGCCCGACCTTTTCAGTGAAGCTTCGCATGCCACCCACGACGACATACTTTATTCGCCGGCCAAGACCCCGGAAATAGCTGTCCCGCAGGCGCGTATGTATCGAAATGGCGCGACGGAGATTTTGATCGAGAATTTCGAACCTGCCGCGTACCTTCGCGGACTCCTTGAGAATTGAGTTTCGTGTGCGTTTTTGTTGGCGCGGCTGCGGGCCTGGGTGCCGTTATGCCCGTCGCTTCGTGAATTGTTTGGCGTCGAAATCCCGGCATGATACCGTTCTCCACAAGAATTAAGGTTATTGAGCGTGTGGAATCGCTCGGAAAATTAATATGAGCGACTCGCCCTATGAGAACGATCGTATCGTCAACGAGTACCTGCTGTTTCACTACGGTAGTCACGATGAGGTTCTTCCTTATTCCCACGGGCCGTGCGAGGCGCTCGATTTTGCGGTCAGGTGCGTAAGTGAATCCATCGATCCATCGACGCTTCCGCGAAATGCGCGGGCGTTGGACCTCGGATGCGCGGTCGGGCGTTCCTCGTTCGAGCTCACCCGTTATTGTAAGGAAGTCATTGGGATCGATTACTCCCGGAAATTTATTGATGCTGCGCGAACGCTGCAGAGGGAAGGGCTGATCCATTACGAGCGGATTGACGAAGGCGAACTGACCACCCCGCTCCGGGCATACTTGCCCGACGGAACCGATCCCGATCGGGTTTCATTTCTTCAAGCGGATGCGCAGGCTCTCCCGGCGGATCTGGGCGATTTCGAACTGGTGCTGATGGCGAATCTGATCGACCGTCTCGCGGATCCGTGGCGGTGCCTGGAGCGTCTTCCCGGATTGGTCCGTTCCGGAGGGCGGTTGATCATCACGTCGCCCTACACCTGGCTTCCCGAGTTCACGCCGATTGAGAAGTGGGTGGGAGGCAAGCGCGTCAACGGCGAAGCGGTAACGACGGAGGTGGGCCTCAAGTCCGTTTTGGAGGGGCGCTTTGATTTCCTCGGGAGCCGGGACGTTCCGTTTCTGATCAGGGAGCATGCGAGGAAATTCCAATGGAGTGTCGCCCAGGCGACGATCTGGGTCCGACGCTGAAACCCTCTATCCCGCAAGAGTTTTTGATCCGGGCCGGAGGCGCCGGCAAGCAGAGTTGAGGGTGAAGGACTGCGGTCCGCATCGGGGAAACACTGAAGAATTTCCTGTACAATCCCTTGGTATGTAATGTATCAGGTGATATTGATCCAGCCGAAAAACTATCAACATTCAGCGAAGAACACTATGATGAACGTCAGGACCTTATTTACTATAACGCTCGTTGTCTGTCTTGGTTTCGCCACGTTCGCCCGGACCCAGCACAATGAAGGCTTTGGGGCCGGTGTAATCATAGGTGAGCCCACGGGCGTCACGATCAAACACTGGGTCAGTCCCAGTAATGCATTTGATGCGGCGGTGGGTTGGTCGTTTGAAGGGCGAAGTTCGCTCCACGTTCACGGCGATTATCTGTTTCACGACTTCGACCTTATTCCCGTGGACGTAGGGCATCTGCCGGTTTACGGCGGATTCGGCGCCCGCCTGAAAGTGCGCGAAGGCCACAGCGATCGTCTGGGCGTTCGCGTGCCATTGGGGATCGCCTACCACGTGGAGGAGGTTCCGCTTGAAATATTCGGGGAAATCGTTCCGATCCTCGACTTGGCTCCCAGTTCGCGTGTCAGCTTGAATGCGGCGATCGGGGTCCGGTACTTTTTCCAGTAACAGTCGGAATTGCGAGGCGTCAGAGATGCAGGTCGTGGTAGCCCTGTAACCACCTTTCAAGGCTTTGAATGAGCTTTTCGGCGTCTGCCGCGTCGGTAACGGCCTGCCGGACAAGCGGGAGGTGAATGATCGCGACGGCTTTATCGCGACGGCGTAAAGGGAGGTGTTTCAACCAGTCCTCCCTGACCGGGAATCCCTCGTTCCGGGCGTGGAGGTAAAGTGTCTTGAGATAGACGATCCCGGGATGGAGACCTTTATCCCAGGCGTCCAGAGCGTGTTCGAGAATTTCGAACAGGGGACTTCCCTCGTCGTGGTGCAGGGGATTTTTCAGGATTATCGACGCCAGGCGCGAGGCGTACTCAAGGCAGCGGTAGTTGTTGCCGATTCCTGAGAATCGCCGAACGACCGAGTATTCCTTAAGGAACCACGTGCGGCCCTCGTTGCGGGTTTCCAGAACGGCGTCGAGTTTGTCGAAGAGGTCGGGCAGCGTGGAGACGGAGGGGCGCTTCGTGTGGATTCGCCGGTAAACCTGAAGGAGCCCCCGACCTTCTGAGAAGAGCCGGAGGTAGAGCATGGATTCGCCCGAGGGTTCGCGGGTGAGGACAAAGGCACTGGCTTGGATGAACGGCACTGAAGCTGCCCGGAAACGGCGGGCTAACCGGAATTATCTTTCGACGGTTTCTTTGCGGGAATGCGCTTCCGGGTGTTCGTCCGGACTGCGGCAACCTCCTTTCCCGCGTTGAATTCCGGCACGACAGCGCCGCCGGATATAATCAGTTTCATGCCGTCACCGATCGTCATTTCCAGTTCGACGATGTCATCCCATGGAACCATCAGGAGAAAGCCGCTAGTGGGGTTCGGAGTGGTCGGAACAAAAACATTGCAGAGGTCCTCCGAAGTCTTTGCCTGTGCTTCACCCCGGGCGTGGCTGGTAAGAAAGCCGATGGCGAAAGTTCCCCTTCGCGGGTATTCAAGCAGCACCACCTTCTGGAAGATCGCCTGTTGCTGCAGGCTGAAGGTTTGGACGATCTGTTTTACCGAGTTGTAAACAGTCTTAACGAACGGAAACGACGTAATGACTCTTTCGGAGAGATTGACGAAGTACTTGGCAATGAGGTAGCGGGAGAAGTATCCCAGGAGGGTGACCAAGACGACGACCTTGATGGTGGCGGCGACGTTCCAGAGGGCGACCAGGGTGCGTCGTTGCAGGATATCTTCTGGAACATAGAAGAAAAAGAGGTCCCGGAACTGTCCGCCGATGTTGGTAATCAGGATGTTGATGACGTAGAGCGTGACCGCCAGCGGAGTGAGAAGCACGAGTCCGGCCAGGAATGCTTTCCGGAGCGAAACCAGAATTTCCGATAGTGATTTGTCCATGGTTAAGTGACGACATGAAAAAGCGGAAGTTTGTCCGAACTTTCAAGCAAATCGAGGGCTTTCTTTTCGGCGGTTCTCATTCGGCGCCGGGCGGAAGGGTCGTGATCGTCAAACCCGGAAAGGTGAAGGTAACCGTGGACGAGATAAAGGGTCAGTTCGCGCGAAAAATCAACTCGGTGACGGGCCGCGTATTCGAGGGCATGTTCCACCGAAACGCAGATTTCGCCGGCAAAGTCCATGTCGGGCTCACCGTCAAAGGTGATGACGTCGGTCGGTTCGGGATCATCGAAGAACTCGTCGTGGAGTCGCGCGAGGTCCTCGTCGCCCATAAAGACAATCGACAACTCCCCCGGGGGGCATCGGAAAAGAGTGCTGCTGTCGAGCGCACGGATGGCGTTGCGCACCTCAGCGGGACGAAGCTTGAGGGCTTTCCACTTTTTTTGGATCGGAATGGTCCGGTGTCTCGGTTTCGCCGCCATCATTCTGTATGGGTTGGGTCGACTTCGCGTCGGTTTTTGCTTTCTCCTTTTCCTCCGCGGGGTACTCGATACGCGAATGGAGCATATTGAGAAGGGTGAAGCAAAAGCTCTTTTTGATCCGGTCGATCTCCTCCATCGTGAGGGGGCATTCGTCGAGTTGATCGTCTTCGATCCGCCCGCGGAAGATTTTATCGATCAACTCTTCCAGGCTCTGCTGGTTGACTTTCTTGAGGCTGCGGCTGGCGGCTTCGATCGCGTCGGCGAAGAAGATGATCGCGCTTTCCTTGAACTGCGGCCTGGGGCCGTCGTAGCGGTAGGTGCTTTCGCTGACCTTGTCGAGTTCGAGCGATTCGGTCCTGGAAAACGGCGGGGCGGACCCCTTCTTTTCCTGTTGCTTGGCCTGATGGAAGAAGTATTCGATCAGCGTGGTCCCGTGGTGCTGGCGGATCACGTCGATAATGACGTGGGGAAGTTTGAAATTGACGGCCAGATCGACGCCTTCCTTGACGTGGCTCTTGATGATGAGTGCGCTGAATGAAGGATTGCGGTCGATATGCGGATTGAAACCATCGCGCTGGTTTTCAGTGAAGTACTCGGGTTTGACGAGCTTTCCGATATCGTGGAATAGCGAGCATACGCGGCACTTGAGGGGGTTGGCGTCGATTTCGACGGCGGCGTTCTCGGAGAGATTCGCGACGACGAGGCTGTGGTGGTAGCTGCCGGGAGCCTCGATTTGCATTCGCCTCAGGAGCGGATGGTTCGAGTCGGTCAGTTCGAGCAGGGTGATGTCGGTGATGCGGCGGAACAGAGTTTCGAGAATCGGGAGAATACCGACCACGATAATGCCGGTCAGCGTGCCGATCGCCAAACCCGCGGTCATTTGTTTGACGACGATCGTGATATCGAGCATGGCCGCCGCGCCAAGTAGAAGGGCGGCAACCGCGACAGTGAGACCGGTCATGCTCGCCGCTTTCACCAGGCGGCCCCGGAAGCGGACGTCCTGGCAGTAGTAGATCCCCACCAGGGCCGATAGGAATGCGATGACGAACATTTCGACTTTGTAGCCGAACATGATTGCGGAGAAGAAGCTGATGATCAGTGCCATGAATATGGCGGGCCTCTGGCCGATGAGCATGGCGACAATGAGCGGCGAGAAGGCGGTCGGCGTGAGGTAGGGAATTACCGGCAGCCAGGCGGCGTTTGCGGCGATTTCGGGAACGTTGCTGAGTTGAATCACGCACCACACCAGGCTCAAATTGACGGCGGCTAGGAGGCCGAGCAGAGCGAGGCGGCTGTTGCTTTTCAGTGATTCCCGGTCTTCGATCCGAATATAAACGACCGCCGAGAGGAGTATGCCCAGAACGAGCAGGAGGCGATGGAGAACCTGTTCGGGCAAATCCAGCGCCTGCTCGCCGCGGGCAGCGAGTTCCTCCTGGTAGGCGAGGTACATTTCATGTTGTTCTTCGGTGACCGTGACTCCCGGGCGAACGATGGGATCACCCTCTTCGACCTCTACGGTGACGGGAGGGGTGTCCGCGGCCACCCGGGCTTTTCGTTGTTCGGTCATGTCTTCGTCGTACTCGAAATTCGGTGCGATCCCGTCGCGGAATATCCTCCGCAGGGCAAGGATGACTTCCTCCGGGGCATCGAGTTCTTCAAGCCGGTTCCGCAACGTCTGCCGGGCCTGCTGTTCGCCGCGGATGTTGCGCTCGCTCAGGCGTGATTCGTCCAGCCCGTAAATGGTGAAGAAAGTCACGCCGTCGGAGGGGTCGTGAACGTGGAAGGTCTCCTCCGGGTCATAAATGCCGTCCTGATGTATGCTTTCGAGTATTCCGAGAGCCTGGTCAAAGAGGATCGTGCGGGATTCGGCGTCCGTCAGCTCCAGCATGGAGAAGGCGTCCTCGTAACTCAGGTTGTATCGGGTGCGATCACCGAAATCTTCGACGAATGCGCGCACGACCGAACTGCGCTCCTCCTCGTCCATTTCCGCAGTACGTTCGTCGAGGCTGTTGAGTTCCTGGAGAAGGTGCCCGGTGTATTCGGTGAACGTTTCAAAGCGCACGGGGTTGATCGAGTAGGCCGGGCCGACGAGGTTGCTTTGACGCTGGCGTTCGCGCTCGGTTCGAAGTTCGCTTTCGTAATCGAACGGGATGCTCGCGGTTACGCGAACAGGTGAAACTTGGTGCGGAATTATTTGGGCGCCAGTCGGGTGCAGACCGATCAGACTGAGTGTGCCGATGCCTGCGGCGGTCAGCAGAAAGATAGCGAAGGAAACCGCGCGGCTGGTCTCCAGGAACTTGACGAGCTGCGAGTGCTGGTCGGTCTTTCGTTTTCGGCGGGAGGCTTCGGTGGCGGCGGGCTTTGTGGATTTTTTGGACATGACGGATCCGTTTCTTTGGACTGGATCGCCTGGGAGACAAGCTCTCAGTGGCAGCGTTCAGGACGGGGTGTCCGGCGAAAGGACGCCGGAGAGCCCCCGGTGCGGGCATGGTGACTGTTGAGGCGAAATGTCTGAAGGCGCATCATTGCTGTTTCAATCTTACGCGCTTTTCCGCGAAATTCGAGCACGGATCATTCGGAACTGTCCCGTGCCTTTTTTTCTTTCTGCTCTTCGTAGGCTTCAATTATTCGGAGGACCAGGGGATGGCGGACGACATCCGAGGAGGTGAAATGGAACAAACGGATTCCCTCGACGCGCCCCAGAATGCGTGCGGCTTCAACGAGCCCGGAGTTATGTCGCCTGGGGAGGTCGATCTGGGTGATGTCGCCGGTGATCACCATCTTGCTGTTGTCCCCCAGGCGGGTGAGGAACATCATCATCTGCTCGGAGGTCGTGTTCTGGGCTTCATCGAGAATGATGAAGGCATCAGAAAGCGTCCGCCCGCGCATATACGCGAGCGGGGCGATCTCGATAATGCCCTTGTCGATCATGCGCGCGACGTCTTCCCGTGGAATCATATCGTAGAGTGCGTCGTAAACCGGGCGTAGGTAGGGAAGAATTTTCTCGCGCAGGTCTCCCGGAAGAAACCCCAGGGCTTCGCCGGCTTCGACTGCGGGGCGGGACAGGATAATTTTGTTGATCTCGTTCTTGAGGAGTGCGGAAACCGCCATGGCCATGGCGAGGTAGGTCTTTCCGGTTCCGGCCGGACCGATGCCGAAAACGACCTCCGCCCGCTCGATGTCCTGAAGATAGCGTTTTTGTCCCAACGTCTTCGGGACGACCGTCTTGCGGTTGAGCTCCACAACGAATGGATCCCGCATCATCTCCTCGAGATCCTTTTCCTCGCCGCGCGCGATACCCTGAAGGATGCTCGTGAAATCGGAGCTGCGCGGTCGCATTCCCTGCCGGCGCCCCTCTTCGAGCAGCTTGAAAAATTTCTCGGTCTTTTCGACGCCGGCTTCATCTCCTTCGATTTTGAGCCATCCCTCGCGGGTGACGAGCCGGACGCCTAGAAGGTTTTCAACCATGTTCAGATTGTCGCCCCGACTGCAATAAAGCTGGTCGAGCGTGCGGGGGTTTTCATATTGGAGGGTCCTGGTTGTCATGCGGGCGGCGCCTAATCTTTTTGCTCAGTCCTGTGCCTCGGAAGCGCCGGGGCAGTGCGGGCGAAGCCGCTTCCACATTGCGCGAAGGGAGGCCGGAAGGACGCGGGTTTCACCGAGCACCGGCATAAAATTTGTGTCTCCCTCCCAGCGGGGGACGATGTGGCAGTGAAGATGGGCGGGCAGGCCCGCGCCGGCGGCTTTTCCGAGATTGAACCCGATGTTGAAGCCGTCCGGGTGAAGGGCGTTCTGGAGGATTTCCTTCCCAAGGATGATCGTGTTCATCAGCTCGCCTCGTTCGTTCGCGTTCAATTCACTCAAATCGGAGACCTCCCTGTACGGAATGGCCAGCAGATGTCCCGCATTGTACGGATAGCGGTTCAGAACGAGGTAGGACAGTTCGTTGCGGTGCAGCAGGCAGGTTTCTTCGTCGGCTTCGGATTCAGGGATGTCCCGGAAAGGATTGCTCTCGTTCTTGAACTTGGGCGCCTCGACATACTCCATCCTCCAGTATGAGTGTAATCGTTCCATTCGACGAAACAGGATTGCGTTATTCCGGACAAAAGTCAAAACCGGCTTTTTGCTCGACTTGACGGGCGCTGTTGCGTTAGCCAGTCATGTTTCGTCCTGATTCCGGCATGAAAATGGAGAATATGAGACAGTTCGTCTTGTCCGGACATCTGAATTGGGTAGGGTAACCCGCCGGATCGGTCCTCCGCCATTGGTTTTAACTCGCAAAATGTCAGCAAAATCCACTTTCGAAGATCTTCCCCAATCCTTTGTTTACGCTCTCGGTTTGAGCGGAGCAATCGCGTTGTTTGTGGCCTGGGACCAGTGGCACTGGTGGAACACGAGGGACGACTATTCATTCGGCTTCCTGGTACCGTTCTTCGTCGCGTACGTCGTTTACGACCGTTGGGAACAGATCTGCAATCTTCTGAAGGGCAAGGGCCGGAATCCGGCGAATGCCGGGGAGGAAGCGGAATGTACGGGGGCCCCGGCTCCGCAGGTATCGTCCGTGCCTTCGCCATCCGCAAGCCGGATTCTCCCGCCTGCGGCGTACCTGGTGCTTGCGTTCGGGCTTATGGCTTTTTTTTTGGGGGCGTTTTACCGTGCCGGATCCGGCCCGTCCAATCCAGGCTCGCTTCTGATTGCGGTCGGTTTCGGCTGTATTCTCTTGCCGCTGATTTTCCTGAGCGTGCCCAGGGAGATCCCCAACCCGGAAATGAACCGGGAACCCCGATGGTGGAAGCGGCTTTTCCTCGACACACGATTCGTTGTGGCGAGCCTGTTCCTGTTTCCCGCATTCATATGGGTGATCTCGGCGCCCCTGGTTTCGGTTGTGGAGAACAACATCAGCCTATTCCTTCTCTCGCAGGTGACCCGGGTGGTGTTTTTCGTTTTTGACATGGGCGGGTTTCCGCTCGAGCAGCAGGGGAACACGCTGATCCTTCCCACCGGCCGCGTCGGGGTCGAGGATGCCTGCTCGGGGATCCGCTCGCTCACGGCATGCCTGTTCGCGGGCAGTTTTCTGGGGGCGGTCTTTCTCAATTCGCTCTGGAAGAAGGTGTTGCTCGTCGGAATTGCGATGCTTTTCGCCTTCTTCACGAACATCCTGCGGAGCTTGTTTCTTACGGGCTGGGCCTATGCGAACGGACCGGATGCGATCGACGGCGCCGTCCACGATGTAACGGGTTACGCGGTGCTGGGGCTGACCTGCGTCGGGCTGATCGCCCTCCTTCCGGTATTCAACTTCCGGATGGAATGGCTGCAGAGTGTTTCACCCGACGACGAGGAGTTGATCACGGCGGACGGCGGGGACACTGACGAATCCGTTCGGAGGCCGAACGACGAAGATTAAGCGCTCAAGTCGAATCGCTCCGGACTCCCGGCAGACCGCGACCGGACGCGTTTCAATTCCAGGAGGCCGATTTTCACCAAAAAAGGAGCCCCGGCGGAATCGTGCGGGGCGCCGGAGAAGATTATTCCTCGGGCTTGGTCTTGCGCAGCCCGAGTACGCGGTTTCCTTCTTTCCACTGCCCGCGCTTTCTGAGCAGCTCGACCCGTTCAAACCGCTTGAGTACGTTGCGTTTCTTTGCCGCGGCGCCCGTAGCGACGCCTTTAAAACTGTTGTGCTGTGACATGGCTGTTTCCGAATGTGTTAAAAGGTCAACTAACTTGTGGTTTCCCGAGCCCATTGCAAGTATTTTTCCGCGGTGTGGTCGGCGACGATCACAATCCACTCCGGGGTGTCGTACGGGTGGTTGGCGTGGAGCCACTCCTCCACCTCCCTCCTGCGCGCTGAAACGAACTTGAACAGGACGCGGTGCTCGGTGACCGTTTCCTGCTTTCCCTCCCATGAGAAAAACGAAGTAATCGGCGCGTCGGCCTGGGCGCAGGCGACGAAGCCGCTCTCGACGCTCGCCCGGGCCAGTTTTTCCGCATCCTCCCGGGTTTCCACGGTGGTGAATCCCAGCAGGAGCGCGTTGTCGTCGTGTTTGGAATCGTTCGACATGGCGTGTGATTATCTTTTGTGATCTGCCGGCGGCGCGTTCGTGCCTGCGTGGGGTGGCGCCCCGTTCGGCGCGAACTCCGGTGCGCGACCGTGCGAATGGTTTTTGCGTTGAATCGTCTTGACCTTACCCTCGGAAATCTTCATTGTCGGCGGTTTCATCAGAAAGAGGAGTTTTACCTTGAGAGAAGATTACATTAGCGAAGCATTGGAAGTGGTATCCGATCCGAACATCCTGATCAACCTTGTTTCGCGCAGGGTCAAGCAGTTGCGTTACGGCAGCCGTCCGCTCGTCGAATCATTGGAAAGGCTGGACCCTGAAGACGTCGCCCTGCGCGAGATTATCGGAGGGAAAATCAGCTACGAGCTGGGCGAGGATTTGTGACCGGCTGAAAGCCCGTTTCTGCATCGCCGGAGTTGCGGTTTTTGCAGTCCAGGGATGCGGGTTGCCACCACCAGGCGTTTTCCGTGTGCGCGAAAAAACAGAAGGACGGGCGTTTCAAGGAGATTCGGAACGCCAAGGTTTTCCGCGATTACTTTGTCGAGGATAAGCTGGAGACGGGCATTGTTTTGACCGGGACTGAAATGAAATCAATACGTTCGGGCCGGGCTCAGATCACGGACGCTTTCGCAAAAATCGAAAAAGGCGAGGTCATCCTGCGTAACATGCACATTGACGAGTACGCCTTCGGCAACATCCACAACCATCAGCCGAAACGTCCGCGCAAGCTGCTCCTTCATCGCAAAGAGATCGATCGCTTGAATGCCGACGTTTCCCAGGGAGGCAAGGCCTTGGTGCCGGTACGAATGTACTTCAAGCAGGGCCTCGTCAAAGTGGAGCTTGCCGTTTGTACAGGTAAAAAGCTTTACGACAAGCGGGAAACCCTTAAGAAGAAAACGCAGATGCAGGAAATAGAGCGCGAAATGAGACGCCGCAGGTAGAAGGCACAGGGTGAAGGAGACTATTACTCGATGAAATCCGGCGGTACGTTCAAAATACGCATTCCCGCCAGTACATCCAACTGCGGGCCGGGATTCGATACGCTTGGTATTGCCCTGACCCTTTACAATCACATCCGGCTGACACCGACCGGAAAGGAAGTGATCGCGTATGATGGCGATGCCGCCGCTTTCCACGAGTCCGCGATGACCATGGTCCGGGTGGCCGCGGACGCCTTTTTTGCGGGCACCGGAACGAAGCGCTTCGGTTTTGGCTTCGATATGAGCGGGGACGTGCCCCGCGCGCGCGGGCTTGGCTCCAGTGTGACCCTGCGGGCCGGCATTCTTGCCGGGATGAACGCCGCCGCCGGAGAGCCGCTGACAAGGAAAGATCTGGTCGCCCTGGTGGCCGAGCTGGAAGGACATCCGGATAATGCCGCCGCGGCGATTCTTGGCGGTTTCTGCGTCTCCCGCACCTGTCCCGATACCGGACGCTTTCTCGATGCGCTTCGATTCGACGTCGCTTCGTCGCTCTCCTTTGTGGTGGTTTCTCCGGACAAAGAGGTGCTGACCGCGACCTCCCGCGCCACTCTGCCGGAGAGCCTGGAGTTTTTCGACGTGGTCAAGAGCCTGAACAGCCTGGCCTACATCGTTTCGGTATTTGCTCTGGGGGAATACGAGCGGTTGCGTCACGGGGTGACTGACTTCCTTCATCAGCCCACTCGCGTTCCGGGAATCATTGGCGCCCGCGAAGCCATTGCAGCGGGTCTGGAAGCCGGCGCATTCAGTGGATGGCTAAGCGGGAGCGGATCGAGCGTGTTGTGTGTGGGGCCGGAATCTGTCGCCCGGGCCGTGGGCGATGCGATGTCTGAGGCGTTCTCCCGGCAGGGGACCGAATGCGGCGTGTACCTCTTGAAGTCGGATAACCAGGGTCTCGTCGTCAAGTAGGGGGCGATTCCCGATTCCGAGGGGAGGGCACTCCTCGGCGGTAGGCACGGTCTGGGCCGGGAGTTAATATACTTCCCGTCATCAGCTTTTCGGATTCTACTCCCCTTCAAATACTCGATCATTCCCCTCTTGAGAGCTGGGCATTGTTCATAAATTTTCTGCGGAACACTATCGAGGATTTCGTTCAAGCTGGTT
>SLTG01000003.1 GCA_007130045.1 Opitutales bacterium | reverse complement strand
GCAAGAGTGAGACGCAGGGCGTGCCTGTCGTTGAAGTCATATGTGGCGTAAAAGCGAATATACGGATCCGGACCTTTGCCGGTCAGGTCCAGCATGTCGAACCGGGTGCCGTCATCGCCGGGAATCCGAACATCGTTTCTGCTGAACCAGACTCCTCCGCCTTCGATCCGGATGTCGAAGGCGCCATGCAGGGTGGAGGTCGCTGCGAGCATGATGAATCCAAGCAGAGTACCAAATCTGACACACATCATATACGTCTCTTCTTTTTTGATAATGTCATGGTCTCCACACCGCGCCGCGGTCAATTTCTGCCGGGCCAGGGGTGGAGTTCGTTCAGGATCGCGGGGCCCCATTCGGCAAACGGGGTTTCGCCGAAGATCATGACGACCGCGACCAGGCCGAGGTTGAAGACGATGACTCCGACCACGATCTTACTGGTCAGGGACCAGGCCATTTGCCAGGGATAGCGGTGGCTCGACAAGCGCAGGCGGTCCGCTTTTTTGATGGCGTCACGTCCTGCCTGCTGTTGCATTTTGCTCCATCGCAGTTTGCGCTGCATGACGTTTCGCCGGTCGAGCTTGCGGGTGCAGACGATGCGAAAGGCGAGGATCAGATCCTTGATCGGCAGCATTCCGCGGCTGGCCCCGGAAAACCGCGCCATCACCCCGGAGAACCGGCTCAAGCCGGCGAGCCCGGCCACACCAAAAGAAATCTCCGTCAACACCACCAACACCATGGCCATAGTGACAAGGGCGATGTCGAACTTAATGTCCCAAGCCGACCACGCCAGGATTCTGGACGTGCCATTTGCTCCGTCGTGGTACTTCTTGACCACCTCGAAACAAAAATGAATCGAAACCAGAAAGATCAGCCAGAACAAGCTGATGCCGATGGTGAGGAGCAGGGTCAAACCAACGTACCCCACCAGAAACGACCGTTTTTCGTCATGGTCCGCAATCCATGCGACGAAGCCCCTCTCCTGAGGGAAGGTTTGCTCCAGCTCTTTCTCTTCCGTTCCCATGGCAGTCTCTGAAGCGACGTGGCCGGCCCCGCTTAAAACACCCAGGCGATCAGCAGCCAGAAGAAAACGAAGAACACGAAAAATCCCGAGATCATGAACTGAATTTCGCCGATCAAACCTTCACCCGCCGCGATCGCGAACGCGATCAGGATGATCACGCTGACCACGGCCGAAAGAATGGCGGCCCGGCGCAAACCGATTCCGCTGTCGAAGGTCGCCGCCACCCATTCCGAGATCCCCGGCAGGGTGGTCGCCGCGGCCAGGACGATTAGAGCGACGACGAGGGCCGCGATAAACGAAACGCCATAGAGAATGCGCAGGGCGCGGCGACTCTCCCTGTTATCTCCCAGGCTCACTCCACCGCCGCCCTCCTGTTGCGGACGAAGTCCCGGATCCAATGCGGGCTGGGCATGCCCTTGACGGTGAACTCGGGATTGTCGCCGGTGGTGAAAACCTCGATCTGACCGACCCGCAGAATCCGTTCCCAAAAGCCCTGCATCACCCGCACCGTGCGGATCTGGCCCACATGCAGATCAACGTGACGTTTGCTTAGCAGACCCTCCTCGAGGTGAATCTCATCCCCGCTGACGCGCAACCGGGTCGCCCGGGTCCGGGCAAACCATATCAGGAGAATGAAAAACGACAATGCCGTTAGAACAAGAAGAATGATCGCCGCGGCCGGCCCGTGCTCGGTGATCTCGGCGCGAAACTTGATCAGCGCCGCCACCGGCAAAACCAACAACAGGCACAATGTAAGAAAGCTGCAGGGCCGGTTACGGAACATGACCGGATGGCGGTCATAGCGAATGTCTTGGCTCTCGGTCGTCATGCGTGTGTTTTAGGAGTGAACGCCGTCAGCTAAGGCGGAAACGCCTCTCTTGACAATGAAAAACCCTTCCGTCCCTGCAGGTGGCGGTGGATACGGGAAGTGACGGTTGCGGACGACTTGGGGCGGCGCGGGTGGAACCGCGCCCTCCAGGTGCGAAAATGGAGGGCAGGGCTCCGACCCTGCCGGTGGCGGCGTGGATCAGTACACGACGAGTTTTAATCTCGCGGAGGGACGGGACCAGCGGCGGGCGAGGTCGCGGATGAAGGCCACGGCTTCGCCGTACTCGCGCCGGGAGGCGCGGCTCCAGCGGCGGCCCGGCGGGCGAATGGTGTCGGCGAGGTTGGTGACCAGCAAGGTCGCTTCCGGCGCCGCGGCCAGGCGTTTCAGGATTCCGATCAATTCGCCGCGCGCCCACAGCGGCGAGAAACCTCCGGCGCTCAACCAGATGACGTCACGTCGCTCAACCAGATGACGTCAACCAGATGACGTCACGTCTGTACTTTTGACAGATTGCTTGTTTTTTCGAGAGAATGGTTCTCGGAAAGGGACGGAAGAGCCGTTCCTGAATCTCGAATTCAAATCCAATCCGGCGAGGCCGGTGCCGAAAAAAACCTGGAGGATGGGGAAATCCGTCAGGGCCAGCCCTTAAAATAAAAGTTAAGGATTCCTTCACGTTGTCTACGAATCCTCCGTCCGTTCGGAGAGACCGACAGGCTGCGTGTCCTGATTTTTGAAAGATCAGATCGAGCGGTGGCGCTGGTGGCGCCGTTCCTGGTTTGTTGATGCAGCGATTGCGGGGACTTTGGCGGCGGGCAGGACCCCGGCACGCCGGGATGCGGTGCCCGTGTTCCCAGGAAGGAATTTCCCTCTCCCGTATGCACGGGGTGGTCGCCATGAAATGCCTTCAGGTCCACCCGTGAGATCTTCCCCCTTAGAGCCGTAGGCGGCTTCCCGGGTCTGGTGGATCATATCCCAAATAAGATCGGTTTCCCCGTTTTGGATTACATCAAGCGGCTTTCGACGATCGAAGCCTGGATTCGGCTCCTCCTGCCATCGCTGAGAACAAGAACACGTTCAAGTTTCCGATTGACCAGCCTCACCGCCTGCGCTATTTTTTGTTGAAAATGCCGAGAACTACCAAAAGTAAGCCCAATCCGCCTGTCCGGCACAAACATATCGTCAGAGCGGCTTCGGCTGCGACGATTCTCAGGGGTGTCGGGGTGAGCGAGGCGAAGGAGGAGCAAATTCGTAACGAACTGCGAAAACGCGGGCTGATTCATTCCGGATAATCGGCGCCAATCTCCGCCCCATGCCCCAAAAACCGCAAGTCGACTCCCATGGCGTCTTCCTGAACGTCCCTTACGAACACTCCTATCAGAAGGTTTTTCTCGCGCTTCTGGCCGCCCTTGTTTGCCTCGGTCGAAAACCAATAATCGTTGCCGAGGTTCCAGATCAGGGGAATGGCCGCTTGCCACGGATTTACGACGCGCTCCTTCGCTCCCGCGTCTCATTTCACGACATGTGCTGCGTCTCCGCCGCTCCCCCACGATTCAACATGCCGTTCGAACTTGGTCTTGCATGGACCATTCAAAAGCACTTTTCAAGACGGCGTTACGAAGTTTATGTCCTTGAAAGCAAAAAGTATCGTCTCCAAGAAACGCTCAGCGACTGGAACGGAATTGATCCCAAGATCCACGAGAACGATCCGTCAAGAGCCATTGCAGCCGTCTTGGACTGCCTCGGACGACATCACCTGGAGCTTACCGTTCGCGAGGTACTTCCGGTATACCAAGGAGTCCGCGACCTCTTGGATGACATAAAAAACAAGCATGCCGGCAATTCGGTGTACTCCGCCCGTATATTCCGTGAAATCGTGGCGACGATGGTTCTCATG
This sequence comes from Opitutales bacterium, assembly GCA_007130045.1. GTDB lineage: Bacteria > Verrucomicrobiota > Verrucomicrobiia > Opitutales > T3Sed10-336 > PXDC01. The sequence goes on along the minus strand of SLTG01000003.1, from coordinate 860 downwards.
GCAAAGGACGCGGGGCTCTTAAAGTAACCGTCTTGGTCGAAACCAATGGAATCCGTTGGGGTCTGGAAGCCGTTTGGGTCTGCCCTTAAAATAAAAGTTAATGGTTCCTTGACGTTGTCTGCGAGCCCTCCGTCCGCTTGGGGAGAGCGACAGGCGGCGCGTCCTGACTTTTAGCAAACCGGAGCGCTGGTAGCACCGTTCCTGGTTCCTGGTTTGTGTTACCGATGTCCCTCTCGTTCCGATCCTCTGCGATCCACGAATCGAATTTCCGCGCCTGCACGCAGACCGCCGAAACAGGGCTCATTCCGAAAATATGCGCCACCTCCCTCTGGGTTTGACCGCCATAACGCAGAATGCCCCCGGACAATCGATGGTTCGCGAGGGACGCCCGGATGTCAGCTTCAATGCCTGGGCGGGATGTTCATGGAGCATTCTTTGAAGAAATCCCTCGCGCAAGTTCTTTGCATCGAGTCTCACCCGCTCCAATGCGGTCGCCCCGTCTTCCGAGGAAACATAATAGGGAGTTCCGTCAACGCAGTATGTAAACCCAAAACAGCCCTTCGACCGATTCGGCTGGCTCACGGCATGCAGGCTCAGGGCATTCGACGCTTGGAAGCCTTTGGGGCGGTTGCGAGCCGTAATAGGGGTGGCCTGCCATGAGCAAGTGGAGCGGAGCCCTTCGATGGAACTCAGGAGATGCCGGAACGCGTCGACGCAGCAACGCGGAGATGGCGGAGCAATGGCGGAGAGGGAGGGATTCGAACCCTCGGTACCGTTTCCAGTACACAGCATTTCCAATGCTGCACAATCGGCCACTCTGTCACCTCTCCGAGTGCGAAAAGGGAGAGTTTCCACGGAGG
>SLTG01000067.1 GCA_007130045.1 Opitutales bacterium | reverse complement strand
TTTCCTTGGTCCCGTTGGGTCATCCTGCCCGAACCCTACCGATCGCCGAGTAGGTACAGCAAGAAATTTTGTTGTTATTGTGGTGATTACGCTATTCGAGCCAATCGGTACCTGGACGGAAGCTGGAACGGCTTCGTCGAATAGCGAGCATGGTGGATTTGGCTGGGGGGTGGGCTGTGGCAGCACGGCCGCTCTGAAGCGTACTCCTTCTGGCAGTACGTCCAACACTCGGAGGTGCACCGGAGACGCGGTGGCGAATCACCTCTCGGCATCCTCCAGGTCCGACCCCGCATCATGACGCCAGTCATACCAATCGACGATCCCGAGCTGTTCGGCAAAGGCATCGACCATTTTCCATTCCTCCCCGTCGGCCAGTTCCCGGTCGAGTTCCCGCCAGAGGTCGTAGAGTTTGCGCCCCTCGTTGCAGGCGGGAAGGTTCGCGTAGCTCGTCGCGTTGGCGGTCGCCCCGCCGTAGAGATCGTCGGTGAAGTGGGCGTAGGCCGTGTTCAGGGCGTCGTTGTAGCGCAGGATGGCCGCCGGAAAGGTCTCGCGGACGCGGGGCGACAGGGTGCCGGTGCGCGCCTCGTGGGCGAGCTGGGCGATGCCGCAGAACTGGGCTTGTTTGAGTTCGGGGTGGTTCTCGCGGATCTTGCGCTAGATGCGCATATCGATGGGGCAGTTGTAGAGGAGGTTCGTGATCCCGTCGAAGACCTGGGTGAAGAGTTGGTCAAGCGCGTCGGAATCGAAGCCTTTGCGACCGAGGGTGGCGAGAGGTCCGGCCAAAACCTCTCGGGCCGCGGTACGTTCGTGGTTTGAGGCCGTGAACCACTTGTTGGCACCACGCCGCCGCGCCGCGCTTTCCAGGATTACGTGGTAAAGTTCGTGGGCTTGGAGGTGGTGCTTGAGGATTTCGGGGAAATCGCCGCTTCGGAGAATGAGTTGATGATGGTCGAGCCCGTGTTTCCAGGCCATGCGGATTCTCGCCCCGATGTGCTGGGGGAGTTGGCCGGGGGTCTCCTTGACCGGGTAGCCCGAGAGTTCCTCGGTCTTTCGGCGAAGGTCGGTGACGGCGCGAAGCGACTCTTCTTGGCGATTGTTCGCGATGATGTTCTCGATCTTGATGAAGGTGGAGCGGGCTTCCTGCAGCATGGCGGCAGCCCGGGCGTCGTCGTGGGTCGATTGGTGGAAGAGTGCTTCGAAGGCCGCTTCGGCGCGGGGGAAATCCTGCTGGCGGACGTACACCATGGCCTGACCGTAATGGGCGTTGGCGAAGCGAGGGTTCGCGCTCAGGGCCAGGTCGAAGTGCCGCAATGCCTCCTCCTCCCGGTCCTGTTCGAGGTGGGCGGCGGCGAGGCTGTTGTGGACGTACGGGTCGTCCGGGGCGATCTCGACGGCGCGTTCGAGCAGGGTGGCGGCCATCTTGGGGTTGTTCTCGGCCTTGGAATAATGATTGGCCAGGATCACATAACTCCATGCGTCGTCCGGGGTGACCCGCAGGACGTCGATGAGGTTGTCCTTGGCCGCCTCGTGGTCGCCGATTTCGGAGCAGAGCATGGCGAGATCCCGCCGGGCCGCGGTGAGGGTGGGGTCGAGGTCGAGGGCCTTCAGAAAGAGTTTCTTCGCCTTGGAATAGTCGCCGTTTCCGGCCGCCCGGGAGACCTTTTCGGCGTGGCGCGCGGCGGTCTTTTTGTTGTCGTCGCCAGGTTCCGGGACTTCCACCTGGACGACGCCCGATTCATCGACGGAAAACTCGGTGTCATCCGGCAGAAAGTAGAAAATTTCGCGCAGGCGTGAATCAAGCCCGTCCCCGGAACTCGCGGAGATTCCCGATGCACCGGTAAGGTGCTCGAGGTCGGACACGCTGATGAAAAACCGCATCACTCAAGGGATTGGCTGCAAACGCCTCCGGTCAAGGCGAAAAGCGGATACGGGGATCCAGTCTTGATGGGCGAAATGACGGTAATTCCGATTAAATCGACCCAAACGGACCGGTTGGTGTGGAACGAATGGAATGATTCGTGCAACCACTTTGTCCCAGGCGCACTCGACTTATCCAAAAGAATCTGAATGAAAACGGACCATTCGTTCCACTTGCTCGTCGGGAGGAAGGACAATCAGGGTTCGCAAAAAGCGTTCAGGGTATTGTCGGTCGGCCACCTCTCCGCGTAGCGCCAGGATACTGGTCTGAATGGAAGGATCGAGCCTCGTGAGGCGCAAAATCTGACGAACCCGACCAGGCGTGACGCCCGCTTCCTTTGCGATATGAGCGCTGGAAATATGCGGGTCAGCGTCCATTTAGTTTCCTCCATTCAAGCGCTGTGGCCAGGAGATGCCTTCTCCGGTCAATTCGGAAGCGTTTTCGGCTTTGAATCCCTCGAATCGTACCCTCTCCCCAAGTAAACGGGGCGGCAATGAAGCTCTTCATTTCCCAGTCCGAAGAAGCCACACCGACCACCAGGTATTGTTTCAAACGGGTTCCCATCCTGGTGCCAACCTCTTCGCCATGGCAAGGCGAAGCTGTCGGGCATGGCGGCAAGAGGAAGGAGAGTCGAATCCGAGAAGAGGGTTTGACGAAGCGTAGCGAAGATGGACGCCAAAGGCGGGGCGAAGCCCCGAACCGGCAGTGGCGGTGAGTCAATCCCTCCCTCTCCGCCGGTCCGTTACAATCGCCACGTCGTCAAGATCCGCCCACAACCCCCTCCGTAACATCACCGCACTTGATTGGGGGGCGCGGAGATGTCAAGTAAATATAGACTGTCTATTTATCTCTCGCCCAAGCGTATTCGACCGATTCAATCCGTGCACAGACCACACCGCATCGCGTCAAGTAGATTTAGCCTGGCTTTTTATTCGGCCCGCCTTCGCGGCTCCTAAAACAGCTCCAATTGTTTTCCGCGCGGGGTCCGGAATGCCTCGGTCGACAGTTCGGTGCCCGGTCCGTCGAGCCCCACCCTTCGACGGGAGACTCGGAAAAGGTCGCGGATCTGTTCGGCATAGATTCCTTCGCCTCGCATGCGGGACCCGAACGCGGACTCGTTAAGTTTTCCCCCGCGCAATGATCGGACCCGCGACAGGATCCGAACTTTCTTTCCCGGAAAGTGCCGTTCAAGCCACGCTTCGAAAAGCGCCGAAACGCTGTGTGGAAGACGGAGCACGGTGTAGCCGGCGAACGACGCCCCCGCTCGGGCCGATTTTTCAAGGATTGCGGGCATTTCGTGGTCGGTGAGGCCGGGTACAATCGGCGCCACCATCACGCCGACAGGGATCCCGGCCGCCGAAAGTCGCTGAATTGCATCGAACCTGTATTCAGGATGAGTCGTTCGCGGCTCCATCAGCCGGGCCAACGATTTATCCATCGTCGTAATCGATATGAATACCGCCGCCGCCCCGTACCCGGCCAATTCGGCCAAAAGGTCGGTATCGCGCGTCACAAGGTGGTTTTTCGTGATCACGGCGACAGGATTCCGAAACTCCGCAAGGACTCCCAGGCACCGGCGGGTGATTTCCAGCTTCTTCTCCACCGGCTGGTAGGGGTCTGTAACGCCGCTCATCACCAGAACCTCCGGATCCCAGCGTGGATGGTTCAACTCGGATCTCAGCAACTCCGGAGCTCTTTCCTTCACCATGATCCGCGTCTCGAAATCGAGCCCGGATGCAAAACCCAAGTACTCGTGCGTGGGACGCGCGTAACAATAGATGCAGCCGTGCTCACAGCCGCGATAAGGGTTCAGGCTTCGCTCAAAACCGACGTCCGGACTGTCGTTACGCGTGATGATCGATTGCGAAACGTCCGGAAGAAACCGAGTCCGCGGCGACGGACCATTATGCTCCTCATCTGAGTCGGGGACATAATGGCTGGACTCGAACCGATTCTGTGGATTCTCCCCCGCGCCACGCCCCCGCAGTTTCTTTTTGGACCTCCCTGTTTCCATCTTCGCTTTCCTCCTATACGTATATGCGAATCTCCCGACCTCCCGCAAGCCCCATTAATCGAATCGCCCGTTTGAAATGGCTGCAGAAAAATGGGGTGCGGACACTTCAAAAACAAAGGGCGGGTCGAAGGATGCCCCTTCGCCCGCCCGGATCGTTTATCAGGGTTGCTATGATTTCAGCCCCGTCGCTTCAGTCGCCTCCCTCGCCCTGCTCCGCAAGGTGGTTCATGATGGCGTCGGTCTCGCTTTTGAACTCGTCGAGGTCGGTCTGCGAACCGTTAAGGATGGTGCTCCAGTGGCGAATCGCCGCGGCCATGGCGAGTGTTTCGGCGATTTCCTCTTCGGTCGCCCCGTTTGCTTCGGCGGCCTGAACGTGGAAGTAGACGCAGTAGTCGCACGGAATCTGGGACGCGACCGCGAGGGCGATCAATTCCTTCTCCTTGGGCGAGAGCGCGGAGTCCGGATTCATCTGCACGGACTTCATCATTTCCCACGCCCCATAGATTCCGGCGTCGGGGTAGGCTTCCAGGAATGAGGGGACAAGCCCGAGCGTTTGTTCGATTTCCTCATAGGTCGCCTGCGCATCATCGGATTCGTATTCGGCAGCCAGGACCGCACTTCCGCCGAAGGCAAGAGCAACGGCGATGGATTGGACTGTTCGTATCATGTTCATTTGCTTTCTCCTTTCCTGAGGGTTATGGGTTCTTCACTTCAGGGAGGGATTCT
>SLTG01000123.1 GCA_007130045.1 Opitutales bacterium | reverse complement strand
TTGGGAGTAAGTCCCTGGTTTACCTGCTTTAACTGTGGCTCCATTCATGACTTTTCCCCTTTGTCTGAACTGGGTTTGCGGCGATTATTCGGTTTTTCTGGCTTCTTTTTGGGTCCTTTCTTACGCTCGCTCTCCAGATCCTTGGCGGAGGCGCGCAGATCCTCGACATACCTCACTTCAGCTTCGCCTTCGGCCGCGAGCCTCCGCCGTTCGGCGAATGCATCATATTGCCCGTGTGCCCAGTCTAGCCCGGCATCGTGGCTGATCGAGCCGGCGTCATCAAGTACCGGCAGTTCGGTATCGCGCAGGAATTTATCCAGAAAGGCCTGCCAGTCGTGCATGTGGATGTCCTGGCGTCGCTGGGAGCGAAACTCGGCCTGGTCGAGAAACATGACGGTGATGCGGTTGAGGGTGTCGATCTCTCGGGCGTCGAGGTAGTTCTTGGCGGCGCCAACATCGCGCTGGTTCACCCGATCGCCCTTCCAGGCGGTGAGGCCCATGTTGGGCTTGCTCGCGTCGGCACGGTCGCGAAGGAGTTCGGCGGCGGTTCTGCCGGTGGCCGCGAAGTGCATCTTGTTCTGCATTGTGGCAAAAAAGAGCTGGGTTTCCTGCTCGCCCTCCCGGTAATCGGCGGCCAGGGAGAATATTTCGCGGATGCGCTGGTAAACCCGGGCCTCGCTGGCCCGGATCTCGCGGATGCGGGCCAGCAGTTCGTCGAAGTAGTCAGTGACGCCGTCGGTGCCCTTGAGGCGCTCGTCGTTGAGAGTGAATCCCTTGACGAGGTATTCACGCAAGCGGGCAGTGGCCCACTGGCGGAAGCGTGTGGCGACAGGGGATTTTACCCGGTAACCGACGGCCAGAATGGCGTCGAGGTTGTAATGCAGTACCTTCCGCTGAACCTGGCGGGAGCCCTCTTGGCGAACTATTAAGTATTCCTTAACAGTTGCCGTCTCGTCCAGCTCACTTTCATCGTAAATGTTTCTGAGGTGGATGTTTATGTTTGGAACCGTGGTCTGAAACAGATCGGCAATCATCGCCTGCGGCAGCCAAACCGTCTCGCCTTCGAGCAGGACGCGGACCGGCTCGTCTCCCTGTGAGGGCTGATAAAAGACGATTTCTCCCCGCGGGCGGTTGGGGTTTGCGTTTTCGCTCATTCGGTAACCTCCTCGAGCATTTCGGCGATCTCCGCTTCGATCCGCTTAAGGTCCGTCTCGATCTCTTCAAGCGGCCGGGGCGGCGTGTACTGGTAGAAATAGCGGTTGAAATTGATCTCGTAGCCGATCTTTGTCTTCGAGTCATCGACCCAGGCATCCGGGACATGCGGCAGAACTTCACGCTGCATGTATTCGGAGATGTCTTCCTTGAGCGGAACGTTCTCGTAATCGCGCAACTCGGGGTCGGGCTCGGTGTTGCCCTTGGCATCGGTGCAGATTTCAGCGCTCTCGTCGCGTTCGGCCAGCGCCATCAGTATCGCCTTGAACAGAGCGGCGGGTAGATTCAGGTCGGCATTCTTGAACACCGCCTTGATCCCTTGTGAGAATACCTCGCGGTCTTTGACCACGCCTTGACTGGCGAGCGTGCGGAGCGCGGAGAGGATTTCCTCCTGCTGCCGGCGGCCGGCTTCGATCTCGGCCTGGGCGGCCTTGGTGTCCTTGCGTTTTTTACTGCTGGCAAGGTTAACGAAGGGCTTGGCCTCCCGCACACGGGCGAGGCGTTCATCAGTCACTGCGAAGTTTAGTCGGAGCGGGCGCTCGACGGTGATGCGTTGGTAGCCGAAGTCGGTGGTGTCGAAGATACGGACCTGGTCACCATCTTTAAGTTGGCCGTAGAGCCGGGTGATGTCGTCGCGCTGTTCGTCGTGGATTTCGTTGCGCTTATTGCCGAGGCTCTTGCGCATCTTCTTGAATGGGCTGGTGCCGTCGACGAGTTGGACCTTCCCCTTGCGGGCCGACTCCTTGCGGTTGGTGACGATCCACAGATAAGTGTAAATGCCGGTGTTGTAGAAGAGCTGGTCGGGAAGCGCGACGATAGCTTCGAGCCAGTCGCTCTCGATGATCCAGCGGCGGATTTCGCTTTCGCCGGAACCGGCGCCGTCCGTGAACAGGGGTGAGCCGTTGAAGACGATGGCCAGACGCGTCCCGCCGTCGGCCGAGTCCTTCATCTTGCTGATCATGTGCTGGAGGAACAGCAGCGAGCCGTCGTTGATACGCGGCAGGCCCGCGCCGAAACGACCTCCGAAGCCTTGCTCTTCGTGTTCGCGGCGAACGGCATTCTCCTGGGGCTTCCACTCCACGCCGAACGGCGGATTGGCGAGCATGTAGTCGAAACTGTGACGGGGAAAGCGGTCGTCGGTAAAGCTGTCGCCGTAAGCGATGTGGTCGATGTTCTGGCCCTTGATCATCATGTCCGAGCCGCAGATGGCGTAGGACTGCGAATTGTAGTCCTGGCCGAAGACTTCCAGCCGAGCGTCGGGGTTGAGCTCGCGGACAAAATCCTCGGCGACCGAAAGCATGCCGCCGGTGCCGCAGGCGGGGTCGTAGAGGGTCTTGACGATGCCTTTGGTTGTCAGGGTGTCATTGTCGGGCATGAACAGGAGGTTAACCATGAGGCGGATGACTTCCCGCGGAGTGAAGTGGTCGCCCGCCTTTTCGTTCGACGCCTCGTTGAACCGCCGGATGAGTTCCTCGAAGATGTAGCCCATCTCGATGTTGGAGACGGCATTGGGGTGCAGGTCTATCTGGCAGAAGCGTTGGATGACCAGAAATAGCCGGTCGGCCTTGTCGAGTTTGGCGATCTGTTCCTCGAACCCAAAGTGCTCGATTATCTCTCGGGCTCGGGTGGAGAAGCCCTTGATGAAGTTTGTCAGGTTGGCTGCGATGTTGTTCGGGTCGCCCTTGAGCTTCTCAAACGTGTAGCGGCTCGTGTTGTAGAACGGCACACCGGTGACGCGGCAAAGGATCGGATCGAGGTTTTTAACCTTGCCACCCTCCAGCTTCTTTATGCCCTCCAGAACCTTGTCCTTGGTCGGCTCCAGCACGCAGTCGAGGCGGCGCAAAACCGTCAGCGGAAGCATGACGTCCTTGTACTGATTCGGTCGGTACGGCCCGCGCAGCAAATCCGCGACCGACCAGATGAAACTGACTTTTCGCCGAAGTTGTTCATGTTTTCGATTCTATAATTCTCCGACTTCGCTGCCCATTGACAACACTTCCCTCGCCTGACTCCGCAAGCCTTTCATTACCAGCACTATTGGTGAGGTCAAGGGTGGAATCGGAATATGGTATTGAAGGATGGCCGGGCGGTAGAGCATCACACATGAAACTTAGTGGGATCTCGATGCTGTTGGGGCAAGCCCCCCCTAAGGGCGCATACCGGGACGGTGGGGGGTGCTCGAAGTTCCTGATTGGTGCAGGGTTCGAGCAGCTTTGGGAGGAGTTGTGAACGACAACGAACTGATGCAGAGTTTCGTTTTATCTTCAGAAACCCAGTCTCGAAATATTTACTTTGATGCCTGCTGCCCTTGACCGTAGACACAGTCACACTTTTTCACTCAATGAAGGTTCGTTTTATCATCAATCCGAGATCCGGCAAACGGCGCAAACAGCTTGCCCTGGAGGCCATGGTTCATACGGCGGCGAAACAAGCCGGCGCCGAAGTGTCGCTGGTTTACTCTCAATACCCGGGGCACCCGCAGGAGTTGGCAAGACAGGCGGTGGCGGAAGGCGTGGACCGGATCGCGGCCGTCGGAGGCGACGGCACGGTAAACGAGATCGGGAGGCAACTCATCGGCACACGTACGGCCCTGGGAATTATCCCCTGCGGCTCGGGCAACGGCCTGGCCCGCCACCTTGGGATTCCTTCGTCTCCCCAAAAAGCGGTACCGGGGGTGTTCGACGGCGATACGGTTCTCATGGACACCGGAACGGCCAATGGGTTTCCGTTCCTGAACGTGATGGGGATCGGGTTCGACGCCGAGATCAGCGAACAGTTCAACAAACTCGCCCGGCGCGGCGCCCTCCCCTACTTCCTGGTGGGGTTGCGTACCTTCCGGCGCTGGAAACCCTTCCGGTACACGATGAATACACCGGACACGCCCCCGGACTCATCCGGCGACCGCCGGGCCTGGCTGATCGCGGTGGCCAACGCTTCGCAGTACGGCAACAACGCCGTCATCGCCCCCGGCGCGGACACCGGCGACGGACTGCTCGACTGCGTGACCATCCGGCCGGCGTCCCTTCGTGAATTCGCTTCCCTCGCCTTCCGCCTCTTCGCCCGCAACCTCAATCGACACCCCGCCGTGAAAACCTCCCGGAGCCCGCGTTTCGTTATCAGCCGGGAAAACGAAGGTTGGATGCACACCGACGGCGAATCCCATTGGACGGGGAAAACCATCGAGGTATCCGTTGTCCCCGGATCACTACATGTCGTGACGAACGAAACCGGCATGCAGCCCAATTGATAACGCTTCCCCGCCGACCCTATACTCCCCGTCATCAAGTTTTCGGAAAACACACCCCACCATGCTTGCGCATGGCCCCCCCCTCTCAAGAGCTGGGCATTGTTCATAAATTTTCTGCGGAACACTATCGAGGATTTCGTTCAAGCTGGTTGGCCAATGATGAAAGGCAGCCAACCGGAGTTTACCGAGGAGATCCTTGATCGCATCAA
>SLTG01000035.1 GCA_007130045.1 Opitutales bacterium | reverse complement strand
TGGAGCCGATCGGGATCGAACCGACGACCTCCACAATGCCATTGTGGCGCTCTTCCAACTGAGCTACGGCCCCTGACTTCCGACTAGTAAGGAAATATAAAACCTTCGCTCGCGCCGAGGTCAACCATCAAGGTGAAAAATTTCGGGGTTGCGGGTATTTGCTTGCCAAAGGGGCCGGTATGCTGATGCGCTCTTTCTCATGGCATTGAGCAAGAGGAAGGTGAAATACATTATCGCGGGTCTGCTTGTCGCCGCGGTTCTAATCCTGGTGTTTCAGAACAGCGACAACACTTCGATTCGTTTCCTCGTTTTCGAGTGGAGGTTGCCGACGCTGGTTGTCATTCTGGGAACATTCCTGATCGGCGTTTTCGTCGGGATGATCATGTTGCGGCGCCGGTAGGGGGAATTATCCGGCAATGGGACGGAAGAAAAAAGAAGGAAGGCTTGGAACCGTCGGGATGATCGTTGTCATCCTCGTCGTCCTGGCGGTCCTGTTCAGCCGGGTGTTGACCGGCTGATCACACCCTCCAGGGTTGAACCTTTGTTGTGACTTCAGAGCGCGGCGGATTACTCCCGTTCGCGACAGAGGTATAAGGGAACACGGTCGTACGTTGAGCCGGCCCGGCCGGAAAGCAAAGGGGGTGTCCGTTTTACGGAACCCGGGTGGCAACCAATCCGCAATCATCGATTCTTCGGGCTATTCGTCGAACCGGTGCCTTGGGCCCGTGTAGTTGTCCTCGAAGAACCGGACGAGCGGCTGAGGAGTTCGGCTTCGAGGATCATTTTTCGCGATTTGGATCGCGACCCAGCCCAGCTCGTAGTTTTTCGTGTAAAAGGCTTCCGTCGCAAGGCGGCCAGTCAGTCCTGCGGCCTCCGGATCGTGGAGAAGGGCGAGGGTGTAATGGCGTTCGGCAAGCGCCGCGAATCGTTCGTCGCTGAACCTGATGGCGAGGGCTTTGTGCGCGTCGCTAAGACGCCGTTGCATTTCGGAATCGAAGGGACGAACCTTCTCCATCCAGAAATGCGCGGTTTTCCCGCGAGACCGCAGCCTTTTCTCCTCGGCCTGTTGCAATCTGTGCATTGCCCGCAGGTACGCGCCGTCCTCGGTGAGGGCCATGGCTTCGTTGACGTCGTTCGCGACGGCGCGCTGCGCCAGCGCCACCCGAGCGATATCTAACGCGACCCAAAGAAGAACGCACATCAGGAAGATGATGGCGACGGGCTTGATAAAATCGCGGTGAACGCTTTCAGTCTGTTGGTCTACCATTCTATCGTCCTTCCGTGGACTTCTGCCGGGTTGAGAAAAAATCTGATGTCGGGCGCCAGGGTCCGGACGTAATGGTCGCTCAAAACGCCGATATCCCCGTTCATTGAAGCGAGAACCCGGCGGGTGCCGGCGATGAAATCCGAAAGGAGGATCTCCGTTTGTCGTCCGATCCGATCTTCCACAACCAGACGGAGCGCGGGTTCGTCAAATACTCCGTCGATCAATTCACGTCGCTCCCCGGTGTCGGGCACGAAAAACTCTTCGGTTCTAATCGAATCAATCACGGACGCATAAATGTCGGCCATGGACCCGGGAGGCAATGCGGGATCGGGCGGCGGTGTGAAGATATCGTAAGGAATCTGCGGACGGGTGATCCGCCAATCCTGGCCCGGTTCGCGCTCCAGTACCAGTTTGTGACCGTCCCGTTCATAGGTAATCATGGCGGCATCGGAGGCACCGGTAGAAAAAGTAGGTCGATTCTCGAAAAGGGGTGCCCCGTGCGGAGTAAACCGCTGAAGGAAGCGATCGTCCACCAGGTAGGCGTCGCTGGGTTCCGGTTGCCGCAACCATAGCATCCTTCGCGCGTCCTCGGCGTGAGGTTTGCCGGTGGCGACTTCGAAGGTGCGTCCGGCATCCGTGGTGAAGGTTACCGTGCGGGCGACCTCGCTGTCCGGTGTTGAACCCGTGGGGATCCCGTCGACCACCAGCATCATGAGACCGCGGGCAAATCGGCTCATGGCTGCAGGTGAGGGATCCCGGTCGGAGTGCGAGCCGCCCGAGGTCCACCGGTAGAGTGGCTCCTGCCCACCGTCCTGGTCCTCCCGCCGGTGGACGATCCGATCCGTCCGATCAAGGATGTAGTCGGAAAAAAGGTTCTCGAGCCGAATACTAACGATCTCCTCTCCTTCGATCAGAATCGGAATCCGGTCGAGCATCCGGTTTCCATCCCAGATGAATTCCCCTTCCCAGAGACCGAGGCTTGCTGACACGTCGAACGAAATCTTATGGACCTCGCGGTTCAGGCGTACGAGTTGACTGCGCAGCGGGCGCACCCGCGGCCCGAGCTGTAAAACCACATCGCGCCCCCGTCGCGGAACGAGGCGCAATTCCGGTGCCGCCGCCCAGTCGACCTCCGGTGTTTCTCCTGGAGCGTCGAGGCGGGCGCTCGCCAGACCATCGAGCAGGCTGTTGACCTGACTCGGGTCCGCCCTGGTCTCGCGCCGGTCGTCGATGATCCAATCCGCCGAAGTCCGCCGCAGATGGAACCCCTCCCCGTTGGGAACCGCCAGCGTGATTGCCTCGATCCGGCCGGGTTGAATACCGGTCGTGCCGTCGCCCTCGCGAAGGAAATGGGGGACGACATAATAGGCGCCCAAAAGGAGAGCGGCCAAGACTAAGCGTGTTAAGGACTGTGCGTTCACTTGAGAAAAATGTGAGAAGAACAAACTACCCGTAGAACCCCGACCGCCTTTCAAGTGAGCTCTTGGCCGAGGGGATGTCAAGGGGTAAACGCAGCCCGTGCATCCAATCCGTGCGCGGATAATGGACTTCGAGGCGCGACGGTAATTTGCTCAGTAAGTGGCGCGGCCGCCTGAGAGATCGTAGCAAAAGCCGGTGGTGAAGCTGTTCCAGGGCGAGACGATATGTTCGATTGTACTCGCGGCTTCTTCCAGGGTACCGCAGCGCCCCATGGGGATGCGCGAGGTCATATACTCGATGATCTCATTGGGAAGGGCATCGACGATAGGCGTTCGAATTACTGCGGGAGCCAGCGCGTTTACGGTGATGCCGGTATCCGCGTAATCTTTTCCGAGGGATTTCGCCATGCCGATCACAGCGGCTTTGGTCGCGGAATAGGCGAGCATTCCCGGATTTCCTTCCTTGCCGGCGATGCTGCCGATCAGCAGGATGCGGCCGTAATTGCACTGAATCATATGCGGCAGGACCGCACGTGTCATTAAAAACGAGCCATGTAGGTTGATTTCGACGACGCGGCGGAAATCGGCTGGCTCAACTTCGTGACCTTTGATCTTTGTCTTACCGGTGATTCCGGCGCTGTTCACCAGGATGGCGAGGCCGCCAAACCGTTCGGCCGCCTGCGATACCGCGGCGCCGACTTCGCTTTCCGAGCTAATGTCCGCCGTGATGGCAAGCGTTGTTTCCGGTAGCTGAGCCGCGGCTGCGGCTAAGCTGTCGCGATTGACGTCGATCAGAGCGATTTTCACGCCCCGCGCGGAAAGGCGTTTCGCGGTAGCGAATCCGATGCCTGAAGCCCCGCCGGTGATCAAGGCGGCCTGTTGATTCCATTTCGGTGTCATTTTGTGATGTGGCATTGAATTATGGATTGTCTAACTTTCCGGATACGGGCGATTCCATTCGAGATCTTTGCTGAGTTCGACGCCGAAGCCCGGCTTGTCCGTCACCTCGAGAACCCCGTTGACGGGCACGGGCTCGTCAATGAATAGGGGATCGAACATGGGGACGACCTTATCGGCTTTCGGAGCCATCATGAGAAACTCGGAAAAGGGCGTTGCATCGCTGGCGATCGAAAAGTGATAGCTGTACACCGACGATCCGTGCGGGATTACCAATCTATTCTTTGCCGAGGCCATAGCTTTGATTTTCAAAAGCTCCGTTAGACCGCCGCACCAGTTGACATCAGGCTGGATCACGTCTACGCCGGTGCCGAGCAGGTTCTCGAATCCCCATCGAGTATACTCGTGTTCGCCGGTGGCGATCCAGATGGGGTGGGAACGCTGATCGACGAGCTTGCGGTAACCGGCGTAGTCGTCAGGCGGCAGGCATTCCTCGATCCAACGAAAATCGTAAGGCTTAAGCCTGTCGATGAGCTCGAGCGCGTACCTCGTATCCAGTGCCATCCAGCAATCGAACGCCAGGAAGAAATCTTCGCCGCAACTTTGGCGCATCGCAGCGGCCAGGCCGACATTCTGGCGAAGACCCTCCGGTCCGCTGGACGGTCCGTAGGGGAGTGGAAGTTTCCCGCCGAGGAACCCCATTTCCTCCGCGAGATCGGGCCTCGGTCCGGTAGCGTACATCGGTTGAGCGTCGCGCATCTTTCCGCCGATCATCGCCCAAACGGGTTCTTGCCGGAGGCGTCCCAGCAGATCCCAAACGGCGCAATCGACCGCTGAAATCGCGTTGATCACGATTCCCTTTCGCCCGTAATACATGGAGGCATGGTACATTTGGTCGAACATTGCCTCCACATTGCAGGCGGGCTGGCCAACGACAAAGCGGCGAAAGTGCTTTTCAGTCACGTAGGCCGCCGGGGCTCCGCCGTTGGTGACGGAAAACCCGACCGTTCCGTCCTCCGCCTCCACTTCGACCATGACGGTGCCCAGAACATGGATGCCGAACGAGGTGCGTGTTCTCCGGTATTCCGGATATTTGCTCATCGGCGTTGCGATGACGGTGCCAGTGATCCAGTGATCGTTGGCGTTGGCGTGGCAGTCCGCGCCGCGGGCGCCGCCTTCCATCGCATAGGCTCTGAGATCTTTGATCTTTTTCATAGGGCGGAACAAAGCATGGGGAACTATTTCACAAGGCGCAATAAACGAATGCCCGATAGGAAATCGCTGGTTTGCGGCGGAGCCGCCGGGGCGGGGTTAAAAGGGGGAGGTCTTCATAAATGCCGAAAGAAGAAGGCATTCGCCACGACCCCGTTCAGCCGCCTTCAGGGATCACCGGCGTTCTTGGACGGTTGAGTCAGGGGCAAGGAGAGGGTGAAGGCGGCGCCTTTGCCCAGGCCTTCGCTTTCGAAGCTGATACTGGCTTCAAGTTCGCGGGCGGTGTTGGCGCTGGAATGGAGGCCGAAGCCGTGGCCGTTTTCCCGGGTGGTGAACCCGAAGTTGAAGATCCGTTCGCGGTCTTTCGGATCGATGCCGACTCCATTGTCGCGAACGGTGATATGAACTTGTTTATCGTGTTCGCGAAGGAGGGTGGTTATCACCTTTTCCTCCCTCCCGGAGTCGTCCAAGGCGTATTTCGCATTGCGAATAAAATTGATCAGAATCACCAACACTTGGTGACGTGTGACGTGGACATCCGAAACGGGGGCAAAATCCCGGACGACATTGACGCCATGACGGGAGAGTGAAATCTCGCTGATCTGCAGAGCCTCGTTGACCAACTCCGCTGGATCGGTGCTTTCGGGGTTGTCGCGGGCGCGACTATACATCTGTTGCATGGCGACGACGGAATTGATGTGTTCCACGGATTGCCGTATCTGCTGGATTTCCTCCCGGAAGTTCTGACGTTCTTTTTCCAGTTCAGCGGAGAGATGCACGAGATAGCTGGGCAATCGGGTTCCGCGTTCATCGGTCGTGAGAAAGGCGGCGAGGTCGCCTTTGTGGTCGTTCAGCATGGACGCGACCTTCGGGAGGTTCGCCAGGCGGGACCTTTCGAGTTTGCTTTGGATCAGGCTTGTCGATGTATTTACGCTGTTGAGCGCATTGCCGATGTTGTGCAAAATCCCGGTGGAGATCTCGGCCATCCCGGCCAGCCGGGAGGCTTCCAGGAGCTCTGTTTGGGTGGCTTTTAAATCGTTCTCCGCCCTCTTGCGTTTGGTGATGTCGCGGGAAACGCCGAAGGTGCCGACGATGACGTTTTCGTCGGAATAGAGCGGCATCTTGGTGGTGGCAACCCAGGTGACGCTGCCATCCGCCCAAGTTTCCTTTTCCTCCGCGTCCAGGATAGGTTGGCCGGTTCGGATGATTTCCTGTTCATCGTCGAAGGCCTGTTGAGCATGTTCGTGAGAAAAAATATCAAAGTCGGTCAGGCCGATCAGTTCCTCCGGATCGACTCCGCATTTGACCGCAAGAGACCGGCTGGCGCAGAGAAAGCGGCTTTCCAGATCTTTGAAGTAAATCGACTCGGGCATGTTTTGAAGAATCGCCCGCAGAAACGGAGCGGCCCGACCGTGCAAGGCGTCGCTCTCGTAGGGCGACTGGTCGCGGAAACCGTTCTGTTCGTTTTCGGAAATGGCGGGCGGAGCTGAAACTGATTTCATAGTGCGGTCGATGGTGGTCGTTGGCGGGAGATGCGTCGGACGTTAAGACCTTCCCGGAATCGGAACGGATCGCGGCATTGTAGTCGATGACAGGAATTCCGCGGTTTGAGGATTTACTCTTGGTATGGCGCCAACCAATAATTCGTTAATCCGGGAAATATTGCAGAAAGGTAATATTGAGATACCACTATGATACTGCAAGCCGATTGGGGTTAAAGTAATTGTAAAAACGAGTCACGAGGGGTCTCCGTCGGGAGAGGGAAAACGACGGATTTGGAAACGAACGAAAAAAGCTGCGATGGATTAGAGTTTTTCCTCCAGTTCCTTAAGGTATGCGTAGCTGAAAATGCCGGTGTTGTGGCCGTCGCTGAATTCGAATCGAACGGCGTAGTTGCCGACGAAATGCCAGCCGACGACTTCCGTGTCGCCGAAGTCCGTGCGGTCGGCGCCGCCGTATTTCCGGCCGAAGATATCGGTTTCCCCCTTGTTTTCCGCGCTGGGTGAATGAACGCGAAGAAAGGACATGGGGAAGTAACTCTCCGATCCGTCCGACCAGGCGATGGCAACCTCCCGGCCGATAACCTGAATATTCGTGGGCGTTTCCATGAATCGCTTTTTCGTCCATGGCGCGCCCGCTGTCGATTACAATCCCGTGAAAAATCACCGATTCACGGAGTAAGTCGCTTCGCTGTATTCGAAGCGGTCGATACGCAGACGGGATCTCTCCGGACCTTTCGACGTGATTATTATGACAAACGGAAGAGAGGGACCGTCGTCCATTGTGCGATTTCAACCTCACGGACCCGGATTAAGAATGCCGGATGGACGTACGCGGATTGAAGCCAAATGGGGAATTTTAAAATGAACCGGCCCTGCGCCGGATCGAAATAAAGTGACAGTCGGGAGAATCGCTCCAATTATTGCAGGGACGTGGAACGAGAGACGAAACAAAGAAAGGCGATTTTCCGGGTGCTGGAGGAACAGGGGCGTCCGCTTACAGTGGAGGAGATCCACCGCCACGGCAGGGAGTACGTTCCACGGCTTGGATTGACCACGGTTTATCGTTCAGTCCGGGCAATGATCCGCTCGGGGATTCTGCTCGGCCTGCAGTATCCGGGGCAACCCGTGCGCTACGAGGCGCCGTCACGCTCCGAGCACATTCACTTCATCTGTAACGCGTGCGGAAAACTCTACGACCTGCCCTCGTCCCACAAAGAGAAATCCATGGACCTGCCTCCCGGATTCGTCGTCGAGGGAGAGGAATTGATTGTGTTCGGACGTTGCGCCGACTGCGCCGGGATCCGGGAGGGGTAGCCGGGAACCGACCGGATCGCTCCTGGTCCTCGGAGCGTGTCAGAAGGGTGGATTTGTGGACGAGCGGGACATTTCGGCTTCGTGAAGCAGGTATTCCTGAGCGGAGAAGCTAGCGGTGTTTTCGGGCACGCCAGGCAGGGTGTACGCTCCGCTGGGCCGGAGAAGGCGGCAGTTCTTGGTATCCCGAAGATAAACCTCGAGAATATTCTCCAAAATGTGTTTTTTGAGGGATTCGTCTTCGATCGGGAAATTGCTTTCCACGCGACGGTGGAAATTGCGAGGCATCCAATCCGAACTGCCGAGATAGATGAGCGGTTTGCCGCCGGCGTTACGGAAATAGTATATGCGGCTGTGTTCGAGGAGGCGGCCGATTATGCTGCGAACGGTGATGTTTTCGCTCACCCCTTTGACTCCCGGCACAAGGCAGCAGGTTTCCCTCACGATCAGGTCGATCTTCACGCCGGCTTGCGAGGCATCGTAAAGGGCTTCAATCGTGCTCCGGTCCACGAGTTTGTTGATCTTGACGATGATCCGGGCAGGGAGTCCGCGGCGGGCGCTTTCAGCCTCGTGACGGATGAGTTCGTGGGTATTCTCGTAAAGATTGTAGGGAGCAACGTGAAGCGTTTCGAACGCCGGGAGTCGTCCGTATCCCGTGAGCGAATTGAACAGCGAGGCCACCTCGCCGGTGATGTCTTCGCGCGCGGTGAAAAAACCGAGATCCGTGTACAAGCGCGCGGTCTGCGGATTGTAGTTGCCTGTGCTCATGTGGGCGTAGCGGCGCATGACCCCGGCTTCGCGCCGCACCACAAGGCAACACTTGCAGTGAATCTTGTAACCCACCATTCCGTAAACGACGTGGACGCCCGCTTCCTCGAGTTGCTTGGCCCATTGAATGTTGTTCGCTTCGTCGAAGCGGGCCTTCAGTTCAACGAGGGCGGTGACTTGTTTGCCGTTTTGGGATGCATCCATCAGTGCCCGGAATATCGGTGAGTCGCCGCTGGTGCGGTAGAGGGTTTGTTTGATGGCGAACACCTTCGGATCCCGCGCCGCTTCCTCGACGAATGCCACCACCGGCGAGAACGAATCGTATGGGTGGTGAAGCAGAACGTCCCGGTCCGCCACAATGCCGAAGATCGATCGCTCCTGATTGAGTGGCGGGCGGACCACAGGGGTAAACGATTTGTATTTAAGGTCCGGCCGGTTGATCATCTCGTAAACGCTCATCAGGCGCATCAGATTGATCGGACCGTTGATACGAAACACGTAATTACGGGGAAGATGAATGTAGCGCAGGAGTCGTTGCAGCAACTGTTCCTCGACCCCGTTTTCGATCTCGAGCCGGACTGCGGCGCCTTTCTTGCGCTTGTGGAGTTCCTCTTCGATTTTCTCAAGAAGATTTTCCGCCTCTTCCTCATCGAAGTAGAAGTCGCTGTTCCGGGTAATACGGAACGCCTGCGCCGAATGAATCTCGTAACCGGGAAAGAGTTCGCCCGCGCCGAGTTTTATGACGTCGCTCAGAAAGATGTAGCGGTGAACTCCGGCTTTCTCGGGATCGATCCAAACCACCCTGGGAAGAATCCGGGGCACGGGCAGGATCGCCATGAAGGATTCGATTTCCCGGGTCTCCGGGTTGTCCAGGGAAACCAGTATGTTCAGCGTCTTGTTGCCGATCTGCGGAAATGGGTGGGCCGGATCGATGGCGAGCGGCGTCAGGACCGGGTACACCTGCTCCTTGAAGTAGTTGTCCACCCATCTGCGCTCGCTCCGGGTGAGCTGTTCGGGCGTGGTAAAGTCGATGTTCTCCTCCCGGAGCCGCGGAACGATCTTCTGCAGCCAGCAGGTATACTGGTCTTCGACAAGCGAGACGACGACGTCGTGGATCCGGCGCAGTTGTTCACGGGGGCTGACGCCGTCGGTGCCGGCCGCGTCGTTCCCGGATTCGACCTGCTGGATGAGACCGGCGACCCGGATTTCAAAGAACTCGTCCAGGTTGGAGCTGACGATGGAAAGAAACTTCAACCGTTCGAGCAATGGATTGTCCCGGGAGAACGCCTGTTCGAGAACGCGGCGGTTGAACGACAGCCAGCTCAGCTCCCTGTTGAAACAGGGAAGCTTGTCTTCTGCTTCCCGAGGGACTTCATGTGTCGTCGTGAGACGGTTGGCTGCTGCATCTCGAGGCATCGTGCGTTGTTCCTTCCCGTGTGCCGGAAACAAATCATTATAGCCGATATTGTCCGGAATTCACAACTTAAAAAGGAACAGGGCTTGATAAACGCTCCGGTTTTCCTTGTGATCGGGATTCCCGCCGGATGAATCCGTATGCAATACTGGTCCAAATACTACATTCCCACTCTCAAAGAAAGTCCCGCCGACGCCGAAATCGCTTCGCACCGCCTCCTGCTGCGGGCCGGGTTGATTCGGAAGATCGGGGCAGGCATTTACGCCTGGCTTCCCGCCGGTCTGCGGGCCCTGCGAAAAGTTGAGCGGATGTGCCGCGAGGAAATGAACCGGGGCGGGGCGATCGAGGTGTCGCTGCCGGCGATTCACCCGGCGGAACTCTGGGAGCAGGGTCCCCGCTGGGCGGCGGCGCGCGAGGTCATGTTCCGGGTCGACGGCGCCGGCGCCGGGATTCCCGCCGGCGAGCGAGCCGGCGAGCCGGTTTTTGTCCTCGGCCCGACCCACGAGGAGGTGATCACCCCGCTGGTCGCAAACGAAATCACGAGTTACCGCGACCTCCCGAAGAATTTCTACCAGATTCAGACCAAATTTCGAAACGAGATCCGTCCCCGGTTCGGCCTGATGCGCTCACGGGAGTTTCTCATGAAGGACGGGTACAGTTTCGACGCCACCGACGAGGGCGCGATCGAGACGTATCATCGGATGCGTGACGCCTACGAGGCGTTCTTCCGCCGGTGCGGGCTCAATTTTGTCATGGTCGAAGCCGACACCGGTGTGATGGGGGGCAGTTACTCTCATGAGTTCATGGTCCCGGCCGAGGTGGGCGACGACGATGTTTTCTTTTGCCGGGAAAGCGGCTACGCGAGCAACAGGGAAAAAGCGCGCAGCGGGCTTGTGCCCAAGAGCTTTGAGGATCTTCCGCCCGAGGGTGAATTCGAGTCGTTCGAGACACCGGGAGTGACGACAATCGCCGCGCTTGCGGAAGCGCCCTACAATGTCCCGGCTGAAAAGCAATTAAAGACCCTCGTTTACGTCGGCGACGACAAGCCCTTCGTGGTCATTCTCCGCGGGCAGGACGATCTCGAAGAGGCGAAGCTGGGGAAATTCGGGTTCCAGCGGATCCGTCCCGCCGAACCCGGCGAAGTGGTGGAGGTCATGGGGGCGAATCCGGGAAGCCTCGGCGCCGTTCGGGGCACGATCAAACACCCAGACAAGCTTCACGGGATTTTCGCCGATGAAGCGATTCGATTGACCGGAAACGGGGTGACCGGGGCAAACCGCGACGGCTTCCATTTGCGTAACGTGAATGTGAAGCGCGACCTGGAGATCACTTCGTTCGGAGACTTTCGCAGCGTGCGCACCGGCGAGCCTTGTCCCGATTGCGGAGCGCCGCTGGAGATGACGCGCGCGATCGAGGTCGGACATATTTTCAAGCTCGGGACCAAGTACAGCGAGAAATTCGAGGCCTTTTACACCGATGAGGAAGGGCGTTCCAAACCGATGGTTATGGGCTGTTACGGTATCGGTGTCGGACGCACGCTACAGGCGATCATCGAACAGTCGCACGACGGGAAAGGCGTGATCTGGCCCTGGAATGTCGCGCCGTACCAGGTGGTCATCGTGTTTCTCGATCCGGAGATGGAGGAGGCCCGTGATCTCGGCATGAGGCTAGCGCACGCCGCGGAGGAGGCCGGCGCCGACGTCCTCATCGACGACCGGAAAGAGCGCCCCGGTGTCAAGTTCAACGATGCCGACCTTGTCGGCTTCCCGCTTCGCGTGGTGATTGGCGGGCGCGGCCTGAAGGAAGGCGTCGTCGAATTCAAGGAGCGGACTTCGGGAGAGGTGGAGAGAATCGGGTTGGCCGAGGCGGAAGCGGCGGTAAAGTCGCGGATCGCCGCCCGGAGGAATGAATCGCTTGAGGCCAAGGCATGAGCGCCGCAATGGCCGATACGCAGACTCGTCCGAAGGAGGCCGCGAAGACCGCTGAGAAAACCGCGGGCGGATGGAAGGTGATTGTGCACAATGATCCCGTGAACCTGATGTCGTACGTCGTGATGGTGTTCCGGCGTGTCTTCGGCTACAGCACCGAAAAGGCCCGGCGACACATGCTCGAAGTCCACGAGCATGGACGCTCGGTCCTCTGGACCGGCGAGCGCGAGGTGGCCGAAAACTACGTTCATTCGTTGCATCAGTGGCAACTGACTGCCACGTTGGAGAGGGATGAAGAAGATTGAAATCAACCTTGAGCAGTCGGTAATCGCCCCGCTGCTCGACTTCATCAAACCCCTCGTCGAGGAATTCGGGAACGATCTGGTCGTGAAGCCGGATCTGCCGCCGGACGCGGATGCCGATCTTCGCGAGTGGTGGACGGAGAATTTGATGGACACGCTCGCGAACGATGCGGAGGCCCTGATGCATCTGTTCGACCGGCGCTTTTTCGAGAGCGGCACCATCGAGGTCAACCCCGAGAACGCGGATTCCGTTCTCCGGGCGAGCGCCGCGATTCGGTTGCGACTGCGTGATCGGGCGCTGAAGCGCTTTTCCGACGAAGACCTCGAAAAGGGCGAGCTGAATTACTACGGCATGTCCCAGGAGGAGCAGCGGAGCTACGCCTGTTATATTTTCATGGCGACGATTCAGGAAGTGATTATCGAGCACATGGATATCATCCATGGAAACCGCTGACAGCGCCGGTTCATCGAGTCAAACTTACGACCGCGCGGATGCCGCGACGGGGTCCGCCGCGGTGGCGGTGCGTATCTTCGTTGTCGCGTGGATCTATTTTGGGATCGCCGTTGCGGCGGGTGTCCTGCTGCGAATGCAGCCGGTGTTTCCGACACCCGGAATCGACTTCGGAAATGTTCTTCACGCACATTCCCACATCGCCTTTCTCGGATGGGTATTCAACGCGTTCTTCGCTCTGGCGGTTCGCTGCTTTGTTCCTCCCGAAAATGCGCGATGGTACTGGCGGCTCTTCCTTGCCACCCAGATCGCCGTGATCGGGATCCTCGTGACGTTCCCGGTCCAGGGATACGCGCGCGAAAGCATCGTGTTCTCCACACTGCACATGGTTTTCGCGGCGGTGTTCGTGGTGAGCCTTCTCAGGCGCAACCGGGCCGAGTCCGTTTCCCGGCTCTACCTGTTCGCGGCGGGGGTTTTCCTCCTGGGCTCATCCCTCGGTCCTCTTACCCTCGCTCCGATCATGATTGCCGGGCTGGCCGGGACGATGTGGTACGAACTGGCGGTTTCGTATTATCTGCATTTTCAATACAACGGCTGGTTCGTGTTCTTTCTGTTGGCGGTGGTTCTGCAGGCGCTGCGCGAGCGGGGGATTCACGCGATTGACGTGCCCGCGCGACGCGCGTTCCCCTGGCTTGCGGCGGGGTGCGTGCTGACATTCGCACTGTCGGGATTGACGCTCGACCCGCCGCTCTGGGTCTTCATCGTGGCGGGCGCCGGCGGGGCGGCGCAGATTTCAGGATGCGTGTTGCTGGTGCGCGGATTGAGGGGTGCGGGACAATTGTTCTGTTCGCGCAATGCCCGGATCGCACGCTGGCTGGGCGGATTCGCACTGGGGTTCTTTCTGTTGAAAGTCGCCCTGCAGGCGGCCGCCTCATGGCCCGGGCTGGTCGGACTCGCCGCGAATCATTTCACGATCATTGCCTTCATGCATCTCGTGTTTCTGGGCGTCGTGACGCCGGCGCTCATTGCGTTTGCTTCGGAGATGGATTGGCTGCCGATGCGTCTCGCCGGCCGAATCGGGCTCGCGATACTTGCCGCGGGCGCCGTGCTCAGCCAGGTCGCTCTCGCGTATTCGCCCCTGGCGGCATGGATCGGGTGGGTCGCCTGGCCGCGTTTCTTCGAAACCCAATTCGCCGCCGCCGCCCTCATGTTCATGGGCGTCATCCTGATAGCCCTCGACGCCCTCCGGCGAACAAACGCCAACGTTCAAAGTTCAAGGATCGGGGTTCCGGACCGCCATAACGTAGGCCGCTCCGCAAGGAGCGGGTTCCGGACATCCTCCAGAACCGACGCCCCTTGAAAAGTTCCGACAGCGGATCCGCCGATTCGCCTTGCAACCAGGTGGCTTCATTTGAGCTTCATGCCTGCTTCCCGGGATCCGTGTCGGGCGGAGTTTTCCCGGAACTTTCCTCGCCATCGACGGTTTGAGGCATCAGCCATCGGCGGAATCCATTCACTTGATCGGGAGATCCGAGGACCAGCAGTTCATCCGCCGGCTGGATACGTTCGTGACCGGCGGGGTTGATCCTGAGTTGGTCCTGACGTTGGATGCCCGCCACCTGTACGCCGGTGACGCGATTGACATCCAACTCCGCCAGGGTTTTTCCGCTGCGAGGGGACTCCAGGGGCACGACGACGTTTTCAATTTGGACATCGTCGAGCGCGACCGTTTCCCTGGCGAAATCCGCCGTCTCGGCCGTCAACACCTTTCGCGCCGCTTCAATCTGTTCCGTGCTGCCAAGCAGGAGCAAGCGGTCGCGCGGATACAGCACCGTTTGCGGCCCGGGATTCCCGATAACGAATCCCTGGCGGTCGATACCCACGATCGAACAGCCGAAACGGCTGCGCAACGCCAGATAGCCGATCGTTTTCCCTCCGCACACGGCATTGTCCGGAACCGCGCATTCGCTGACGTTCAGGTGAAAATCCTTGTGGTCGCGCAGCCAGGGCGGGAGGGCTCGCGAGGATTTGCGGTAGCCCTCACTCATCAACTCCTGCAGCTCGACTTCGAGCTGGCTGTGGATAAAGTTAAGCCGACGCCGGAAAAGCACGATCATTCCCACGGCTCCGGCGATCAAGGCGCCAAAGACCCACGCCGCCGCGGGCCCGAGAGGCAACAATGCCCAGAGCCATAAAAGGAGGGCAAGAGCGCCCGTCGCTTTGATTGCCCGCTCGACGATAAACGGCACGACCTTCTCCCCGCGCGTCCGGCCGCTTGCCTCGGCTATAAGCATGGCGATCGCGGAGATGTTTCGCCAGGTTGCATAGAGAGGAAAAAGAGCGACAACCCCAAGTGCGCCCCAGAACATCACCGTCGTCCCGTAGGGGAAAAACAGATCCTTGCCAACCGCATCCGCCACGACTCCGTAAACCGGCTCGGCCGCGATCAGAAGGCCGCTGACAAACAGAATACCCACCGTTATCTGGATGAAACACCTTCGGCAAACTCTCCAAAGGACGGTCTTGGCCGGCTGGCTGGAGATCCGCTCCAGCCAGTTGTGGTAGTAGGAAATTGAATTCCGGAGGAAGCGCGGTTCAAGCCTCTCCATTGTCCCTGCAATCCTCTCCGAACCGCTGACCAGGATGGGGCAGGCCAGCGCGGTCAGCAGAGAAACTCCTACCGCCAGCGGGTAGAATGTATCCGGAACAACCGCGGCCATAATGCCGGCCTGGGCGATAATAAAGCCGAACTCGCCCATCGGGGTGAGCGCCAGTCCCGCACGGAGCGCGGAGCGCGTCGGCGCGCCGATCAATACAAGGACAAAATAGGCGGCAAGGACACGCCCGAGGATAATCAGGACGGCGACTCCAATGATGTAGGGCCACACTTCTGCCAGAATCGCCACATCGATCAGCATGCCGATCGCCACGAAGAAAACCGCGCTGAAGACGTAAAGAAGCCCCGTGAACGCATTCTCCACCTGTCCCTTCTGAGGCGTCTCCGCAACAATGGCTCCCACAAGAAAAGCTCCGAATGCCAGCGAGTATCCGGATTTTTGAGCCAACATGGCAAACAGCAGTACCAGCGATACGACAATTACGGTTCGGATTTCCGTTCCGGCGCGTCGTCCCAGGAAACGCAGCAGGCGAGGCAGCAGGAGCAGACCCGTGATGGCTATGAAAATAACAAACGCTCCGAAGGCGCCGATCGTTTCCCAAAGCGCCGCAGGGTCCTCATCGCCCATACCCACGTAGGATAGGAGAATCGTGAGTACGACGATGGCCACAATGTCTTCCAGGACGGTCACTCCGAGCGCCAACTGCCCGTGCCGTTGGTGCGTCAGGCCGCGCTCCTGAAGAACTTTTCCTATAATCGCGGAACTGGAGCTTACCCAAAGTCCCGCGAAAAAAAGACTCTGAATCCCCGTAAGGCCGAACGCCCCGCCCAACACCCGCCATCCGTTGAAAAGGAGAAACGCGATTAATACGGTGGCAAGGACGATCGGAAATCCCAGGCGCCTGAGCCGCGTAATACTCAGCCCCATTCCAATGGAGAACATCAGGAAGACCAGTCCGACGTCGGCCAGCGTCTGTATCCGGTCGATATCGGTCACCAGCGGAAACGGAGGCGTGTAGGGACCGATAATGATTCCCGCCAACAGGTAGCCCACAACCACCGACAGGCTGAATCGTTGAAACAGCCATCCGACCACTCCCGCAACCAGCAGCACGACACCCAGGTCCTGGATAAAATCGATTCCCGTCATTTTCCCGTCAGAAAACGGTCACCTTGGCATCACGATCGTTCCCGGTAAAACAAAAAGCATATTCCATTACCCCCATATCCTTGACAATATTCTCCAACTGAAACCCACTGAATTCGAGGAAAACCGCCACCCGGCATGTCGCGCCGTACCCGCGGACGTGCCTAACGGCGGGAAACAAGAGTCCATGCAGGCCAATGCGTGAGCCACAACGGGGGCCGGGACATGGAGGAACGGGGAGGGGAAGCGCACGGCGCGCACCACATTCGGAGTGCCGTTTCGGGTTCCGGGTAGATTGAAAAACGGTCGGGGTGAGAGGATTCGAACCTCCGGCCTCTTCGTCCCGAACGAAGCGCGCTGCCAGACTGCGCCACACCCCGATGTCAATCGGATCAGTAAACCAGACAGCGTGAAATGACAGGGCG
>SLTG01000120.1 GCA_007130045.1 Opitutales bacterium | reverse complement strand
TCTTCGAGCGAATTTCTGTTCTCTTTAGTTCTTATTCCACCGTTTGCCCGGTAGCTCAGTGGTAGAGCAGGTGACTGTTAATCACTTGGTCGTAGGTTCGAATCCTACCCGGGCAGCCTTTCACCCCCCCCCTTTTTTCACCGACACCCGCTCAGTGGTAGAGTCCCGGCTCGCCGGGATTAATCACTTGGTCGTATCCCGCAGGCGCGGGACTACCCAGGATGCCTCTTTACCCCCCATGTTTCACGTCTATATCCTCCAAAACCCCGCAGGCCGATTCTACATCGGGCACACAGACAACCTCGAACGCCGCCTTCGCCAGCACAACGAGCCGGAAGGCAAATCGCATCTCGGAAAATTCACCCACAAAAACGGCCCTTGGTCGCTCGTCTGGTCTGAACCACACCCCTCTCGCTCCAGCGCCACGCTGCGCGAACGCCAGATCAAATCCTGGAGATCCACCCGCACGATCCGTGAACGGCTGCTTGCCCGGTAGCCACTGGTAACTCCCAGGAGCGGCGGGACGATCCCAGAGGACGTCGAACGAACCAGAGGACGTCAGGTCTGGGACGAACCGAGGACGTCAGGTGCTGTACTCTTGACAAAATTCGGGATCCTCTGGCCTCAACCCCCCAGAAGCTCGCGATGGCGTTCCAAGAGTCCCGATTCCGGCGTGAATCTTTCGGGCAACGCAATCCTCTTTCCTTCAAAGCGGAGGAAGTTTTCACTGAGGCTTTCCTGGGTGCAGTGATTCCGGAGGGAGCGGCTGAGGAGCAGGCGGAGGTCTTCGTCAATAGTAATCAGGTGGGCATCGAAAGCTGCGTGCTGGGTCGCGGCGAGACAGAGACCATTATGAGGATTGAGGCGATTTGCGCGGTCTTCCCTCCAGGGGGAGATGTAGCTAGCGCGCAGGAGCGCGGGAACTGGGATTCCCGTGATACAGCAGCGAGCGTTGTAGGAGGAGAGAACCATTCGGCGAAAGAGCTGCTCTCCCCGGCGGGCCGTAACCTCGGTCCGAAAGTCGGTCGCTGGCGTCTCGATAACCACGCCGGCCTCCCTTTCGTCTCGGTGATCGACGCCCAATAGGTCCTCTTGGCTGGACTTAACGATCCGTTCAAACAGCACTTCACTGGATTCCAGTCCGGCGGTCCAATCAGCGTGAAATTCATCCCAGACTTGCCGGTCGAGCTTGCTCGCTGCTTTGAGCCCACCTACTCCACGCGCTTGGAGACTCGGATCGAACGAAGCCAGGTTGCACAGTTTCATCGAAACGCTCGACGGGGTCCGATCCAACGCCTCAGCGAGACGGATCACTTCCGCGTTTCCATGCCGCAACTGCCCGAACGGCAATTTGCAATAGAGGTTCATCGCGAGGATCACCTCGCGCTTCGTCCACCGTTTGCGCTCACCGTGTTCGGACACTAATGAAGGATAACGGCGCTTCCGCCGGTCGGGCAAGCGCCATTACGCGGGGGCCGGGGGGGCATCCGGGGCGATGGGGAGTGCGAGGAATTTGGTTGGCGAGGGGGGCGGCGGCGAGTGATCCTTTGCGGTTCACCCAAACCGCAGCGCTTCTGGATCGCGGCGGTTGTCCCAGATGCGCACGATCCGGACAAGGCTTCGATCCTCGTCGACTCTATAAAAAAGCAGGTAATGGCGGTGTGGAACCTTCCGGATCCCCTTCCGGCTTCGTACTGGTACGCCACGGTGAGGCAGGTTCGACAATGACAGGGCTACGTTAACCAGTTCATCACCGATCCGGATGGCCGCTTCCTGATTCTTGCGGGCCAGATAGCGAACCGCGCGCTCCAGATCTTTCTCGGCCAGGTCGGAAAACTCTACCCGACAGCCCACTGACGCACCTTGCGTTGCACTTCCTCGGCAGACGTACGCGGTTTTTCCTCCAGCGAACGAACTCCCTCATCGATGGCCGCCAACATTTCCGAAGTCTCTTCGGCGTGTTGCCATAACCAACGAAAAACCTCCTGCCGATCTTCGGCAGACAGGCCTTCGATCTCGGTTATGATTTCGCGAGCCCTCACAGTCATACCCTCAATTTCGGCGAAAGGGATTCCTCTGTCAAGATTCAGCCGATGCCGATTGCCGGGGTGCCGGAAGGGCTTTATCCTTGCGCATCAGGGTTATCCGTAATTGAAGGTTTGCGTTCCGCTGTTCGAATGAATTCGGCTTCGGGTCACGACTCAGTGGCCGCGAGGCCTTCGTAAGGGAAGTTATGGCTGAAATTTTCCCCCAAAACCCTCCGCCGGGGATCCCGCTGTCCGAGATGAAGGTGTTCGCCGCGCCTTCCCGAGACCAGCGACGTCTGGCGACAGCGGGACTTCGGAAACTGGTCTCTCCGCCGGCACGAAGACGCGCCCGAGCCCAATACCGTACGCTTCAGCAGCCTCCATCGTTTCAAGGGACTGGAAGCAGACGCGGTCATCCTTTGTGAGGTCAGACCGAACGCACCGGGCTGCTCCCCTTTGCACCTCTACGTGGCAAGTTCCCGCGCCAGGCACATCCTGCACGAACTTGCGTATGGCGACAACGAACCGCCGGTTGATTGACCGAACCGAAAGACGTAAGGCCCGTTTAAAAGACCATCAACCCCCACAGCCATCAAAGCACCAGATGCCGAAAAAACAACAAAAACAAATCGATGCCGATCCCAATAACGATGTGGGACAAGCGCTTTCTCTTTTATCCGAAACGCTGAGCGAGGAGGAGAAACGCATCCGCAAGGAGGGATCGGAGGCGATGAATACGGGCGAGTATGAGACCGCTCGGCAAGTCATCGACTTTGCCGAGCGTCTTATCGGTTTTAGGCAGAAAGTAGCCGCACTCGAAGAAGAGTGGGCTCAACTGGAGGCGGCCCGCGACACAGCCACGCCGGAAGTACAAAGGATCGTCAGCAAACGCTTCTTTGGCAAGAAGCGCAAAGGGCAGATCACACCTCACGAGGAGTTTTGCCGGCCGATTCTCGAAGTGCTCGTCGAGATGGGGGGCAAAGGGAAAACCAAAGTCGTCCTGGATCGCGTGGGCGAAAAAATGAAAGACGTCCTGAAGCCCGTGGACTACGAACCACTGAAATCCGACAAAAATCAAATCCGTTGGCGGAACAGCGCCCAATGGGCGAGAAACCGAATGGTCAACAATGACGGCCGTATGAAGAAAGGTTCCCCACAGGGACTCTGGGAAATCTCCCCCGCCGGCCACTCCTGGCTGGTGGACAACCCATCAGGGGATTTTGAAATGATTTGAATAGCGCAAACGTCGGTTGACGGATGCTGCCGGAGGCGAAGGGAGTTCTCTTTGCCCACAAGGGGTCGGACGATGACCCCGCCCTTACTCATCGAGAAAGAATCAAGAGACCACTGCTGTCTGGCCTCCCGAAGCGCCCGAGCGCAAGCCCATCACCTGACCCCCAACTGTTCCGCCACATCCTCGTAGTCGGGAACCTGGGCGTAGATGTTCCCGGCTGCGCTCTGGTCGTAAAAACAGGGGGTTTTTGGCCGAATTGAGAGTCGGTGAGTCGCCGCATCGTGCGATGGAAATTTGGGAGTTGCTCGATTTCGAGGTTTTGCCCATTTCCTTGGCCGGTGTAAACGTTTTGTTGCCGACAGGAACGAACTCGACCGGGCACGCACGGCTTCGAAGCAAATGTCTTGTCCGGTGTGCAGGCGCACGGGCGTTCTCAACTGTCACGGCTCGTCTACGGAAACGGCGCGACCGGCGACTCGCGGATCCTGCGCGGCGCCCGCTTTCTTTGCTCGCCGCGGCGCAAAAGCAACCCCGGATGCGCTCATTCCTTCACGATCTGGCTGGCCGAGTGTCCGCCGCGGCACAGTGTCGGGTCGAAGGGGCTGTGGCGTTTTCTCGGGCATTACCACAGCGGCCTGAGCATCGGCGCCGCCTGGGAAAAGGCGCGCACCGGCTTCTCGATCGAAAGTGCCTACCGCTGGGTGCGCCGTATGTACGAGATCCAATCCCGGCTGCGCGCCCACCTTTGCCGGGTCCGCGCCCCGCCCCCGCACTCGGACGCAAGAAATCCCCTCAGTGAGGTGCTCGAACACTCGGTTCTTGCGCTGGGGAAGGACGATCCAATCCGCTCCTTCCACCTGCGCTTCCAAACGGACCTTCTGTAAGAGCCTCTGCCGGGGGGATCGCCTTCATTCCAGTCGCATCGCCGGGGCCGGGCAAGCGCGTTTTTCATCAGCAACACGAAAATACAGTCCACCTCCCGGAAAAACGGCCGCCAGCATCGGCAACCGTTATGAAACCACCCAGCGAATACGTGAAAATGAAGGTTCTCGCCGCCATCGACATGGCCGAGGGCAAAACCATCCGCGATCGGATCCGAACGGTAAGCAAACTCTCCTTTGAAGACGAGGAGGGACACCCCTTCCGTTTCACTTGGCGCACCATCGAGACATGGAGACTGCGCTATCGAAAGGACGGCATCACCGCCGTCGAGTCCCGGCCGCGCTCCGACAAGGGCAAGACCCGAAAGATCCACCCCGAGGAGATCCTCGAGGCCATCGAGCAGGCCAAGCCCTTTTTCCGCGGCAACGACTTCCGTCTAACCCGACTTTCTCAACTGGAGGGTGATTTTGGCGTAAGTCGTTGATAAACGACGAAAGGTCTCCACTACAAGGTTTCAGTTTTCGATTCGATTTTCGGTGGCGGTTGTAGCGGTAGTT
>SLTG01000068.1 GCA_007130045.1 Opitutales bacterium | reverse complement strand
TTCGGGGGATAAAGGGGGATTTAAGGGTTTCTTAAGGGTTGCTTCAAAAAGGGCCGGCGGGGGGCGGTCAAACTGGAGTCAAACAAAGGGGCGGTTTGACTGAGTGCCTGGTCTAATCTTGGAGGCGGTTGGAAATGTGGTCGCGCAGCCGGCGGAGGTCTTCGCCGGCGAAGGTGTCGAGTACCTGGCGGGCCAGGTCGAGGCGCATCTCGGAATCGTAGTTCGCGGTTCGGACGAGATAGGCGAGCAGGGACTCCCGGATTACCCGCTTCGACATTCGCTTGCCGGCGCGGCCGTTGTGCTCGTGGCCGTAGAGGTCTCCCTCGTCGAATCGTTCTTCGACGAACCGGGGAGACATTCCGATGATCTCGGCGACTTCGCTAATCCGGTAGGTCGTACGGCCGGAGTCCAGGAGTGCGGAGAGGTCGAGTTCGGATCTCATTCGAAGTGAAAAGGCTCCTCTCCCTTCTCATCCTTGATTCCCGGTACCACCCGGGGTTCAATTCTGAACAGCAAGGATTGGAGAGGAGCCCGTCTCAGATGCATTCGTTCGTCTTCTGACGTATGAAAAAGGGACCAAACGAAGGTTGCGCGTCCACAATATTTAACCCGAATATTATGGTCAATCGGTTGGTGGGGTTTGTGTGGTCTGTGGAGAGTTTTTAGTCACTTTCCGCGAAATGCTGGTCATCGTATTTCTTTGAAAACCGACTAGCGGTTCTATGGGCTTCGACGCTCATCGCCATGAAGTAGCTGATGCGCTTGTCTTGAGAGAAATCGCTTGCGGCATGCTTCAAAGCGTCAATTGCCGCATTCCACGCTTTATTCTCTTCAAGATCGGCATCAATGGCTTTTGGGTCAAAGCTGTTGCCGTCCCACCACTCCAACGCCTTGGATAGCTTATTGTAATGATCTGATGAGTCGCTCTCCCATATCCTTTCATACGCTTCACTAAATAATTTCGATTCAGCGAGCAGTTTTTGCGTCTTTGGGTCGAACGGTATTCGGCCGAAGCGGTTGGATTTCCCGTGAAGTAACCAGAATTGATTGATGTCGAGAAGACGGCATATTTTTTCACCGTACTTTCTTGGAAGTGGATTACGCCCGCCCTCATAGCCTGCGAGCCCTTCACTACTAATTCCAATCCGCCGCGCTAACGCGGTTCGTTGTATTTTGCGTGCCTCGCGCGCTTGGCGGAGCCTTTGCCCTATTTCCAGCTCTCTTTTTGGTAATGGAGATTTTCGCGGCACACCGGCAGTTAAGAGAAAATCTCGGGGTAAAGCAAATTATCTTGTTGACGGTAGACAGAAATACTGTTTTCCTGTTTTCTAATGACACCGCGCAATGAACTTCCGCCACGCATTCGCGTGAGGATTCGGCTTCTCGAGATGGGCCTTACCCAGAAGGACCTGGCTCGCGAAATCGGAGTGCATCACGGCACGATTCGGAACCTCCTGGGCGGCTTTCTGAAAAGCCGGCCGACGGCCCAGCGCATCAACAACTACTTTGGGGAGGAAATGATTACGGTCCCTCCGAAGGTTAAACCTAAGATTATCAAATCGAAAGCAAACAGTCATGGCAAAATCACTTAGTCCAAACGAGCGCGCCGCCGCGAGCCGTCCCTATCCTTATCCACCGCGCCCTATCCTCTTGAGGTTGTGCGGATTGCCGATAAACACTTCTGAAGAGGACTATCTGAAGGTCTGGTATAAAGAGGTGGTCCCGCTGACCCTGATGGATGACTCCGAATATCGAGATCATCTAATCAGGAAGATTACCACTGATGAAAACGTGTCGCCGGTCGAGGCGGAGAAGCGTTTTCGCAAACGCTACCCGCTCCTTTATCGGGCCATCTTGGCCCAAGAGGAAGAGGCGGCAAACTCCAGGGATGGCAACGCCTTCCATCGCAAATGGAGGCCTGGGGCCAGCACACAATCGCCGGCAAGCCGGACGACGAGGTCGGCCAAACAAGTCCGGGCTGAATATTTGGAAGCGGTTAACGACATGATGGCGCGTCACGAGCTTACTCGCGAGAGGGCGCAAGAGCGTCTTCTTCAGACGGAGAAAGGTCGCCGCCTTTGGGACGAATGGCAGCAAGCGGGAGCCAGCGAAGCCGTTGCTTCGAATACCACTGCCGGCGACTCGCAAAAAAAAGAGGCTGGCAAGGAGCGATTCCTCGAGGCCGTCAACGAGCTAATGAATGCCGGCCTCCCCCGAGCAAAAGCCGAGCAGAGCGTTCTCAATACGGCGAAAGGCCAGAAAGCATATCAGGACTGGTTGGGGTGATAGCCCGCCGGTCCATAACCACAAAATAGAACATGAGTACAAAAAAACAGACAAAGAAGCCCGAAGACACTGAAGCTGCTCCCGAATACGGGGACATGAGCCGTGAGGCGCTCGAGCGGGATATCAAGTTGGCCGGCTCGGACCTTTTCCTGAAACGCTATGAGCCCTACATCAAGCCGAAGACGAAGGTTGACCTGCCACAGGATCAAGCGGTCCGAACGATTGTCTCGCAGATCCAGGAGGATCTCCGGCAGGGTGTCGAGACTCCTCACTGCAAGCCGATGGCGGTTTCGAACGAGATCTGAATGAGCCCTGCGTTCCAATCGGCTTACGCTGACGCCCTCCGTGCGGTCGTATACGCACGGAGGGGCCAGTCTATCTTGCCGGGGATGCTGGAATACGGCACCCAGGACGGGATTCTCGAGCGCATGAATGCATTGCGTGAAGAAGGCTCGGTCTCCGTGCCCGAATTGCGCCGGGTCGAGGAGATTTTTCGCGATATCGACGGGACCAACACCCTTCAACTGACGCGCGCTGAAGCGTTGTTTTGCTCAGTGGTCGAGTTCCGGTGCGAATTGGAATATCGAGATCAGGAATGGACCGAAGCGGTGGAGAACTATCGGTTCGAGGAGATGCAGGGGGAGGTTTATTTGGACCTCGGAAACGCGAAAATCACCGGTGACGAGGCGGTATTGATTCTATAGGAAATCATTCGGCTTCGCGGTGATGCACTGGAACGGGTGAATGGGTGATCCATCAATGACCTCGACAAAAAAACCTACCGCGCCGGCTGTCCGGCGGGCCAACGGCGAGCCGGTTCCGGCCGTGATCGTATCCGCCGAGATGCGGGCATGGCGGGATGACCGCCTGCGCGGGAAGGTGCCCAAGACGATGTCGTTCGCTCAATATGTGGCCAGATATTTGGGCTGGAAGGTAGCATGAGAGAG
Source organism: Opitutales bacterium (assembly GCA_007130045.1). Lineage (GTDB taxonomy): Bacteria > Verrucomicrobiota > Verrucomicrobiia > Opitutales > T3Sed10-336 > PXDC01. The sequence continues at coordinate 1,506 of SLTG01000068.1, read as the reverse complement.
TTCTTCATACGCATAATTTCCCGCTTCCAAGGGAAGGGCACGGAAGACGCGCAGCGCGGGCTCGAGGGCGTCGAGCGTCAGGCCAGGCAAACGCAGCGGCAGGCGGAGCCGGGGCGTTTCCGGCGGTTCTTTAATTCGATCCGCAGCGGGGCCGGCCGTGCTTCGATAGCGCTCGGCGGGCTTATCCGCCAGATGCGGACGTTTATCGGGATCGGTTTTGCCGGCGCGGTCACTTTGATTGGCCGGAGCATCGTTCGCACGGCGGACGAAGCGCAGAGGTTCGCGCAGATCACTGGCACGACAAACCGCGAGGCCCAGCAATTTGTTCGACTGGCAGGCCGTATGAATGTTTCAGTCGGCGCACTGGAAAGCGGGTTGCGGAGTCTCAATCGCCGCGTCGTGGACATGGAAGAGGACTTCCACAAGGCCGGTATCCAGACACGCGATACCGAGGGCAATCTCAGGTCCACCAGGGATATTTTCCTCGACCTCTCCGATGTCATATCCAGGACGTCGAGCGCACAGGAGCGGGCGTCGATCACGCAGCGGCTTATGGGGCAATCCGGCCAGCAGTTGCTGCCGATCCTGCTTGAGCAGCGCGAAAGAATCGAGGAGATCCTCGATTCGACTCGTGCCCTGTCCGACGAAACGATAGATCGGGTGAACCGGATAAAGGACGAATGGCAGGACTTCATGGATGTTGTCCGCGTCGGGTCCTCCGAGGCGTTTAATGAATTGGCCGAGGCTTCAGATGGTACCTTCACTCTATTGCGATTCCAAACCGGCCGGTGGCTGGGCCAACTTACCCGTACACTTGGCTTTGTGCGCAGGGTAACGCGCGGGGTCGAGGAGCAAAAGGAAGCCGTCGAAGATCTCGGCAGGGAAGAGGCTGAGGCGGCGGCGAAGAAGGCGGCGGACGAACAGGAGCGCTTGGACCTTCAGCGCGAGGTCGGCGCCCAGATGGAGCGGCTGCGGGATGCGGAAGCCGCGTCGCGTATTTTGGCTGAAGCCGCTGTCGAACACGTCCGGCAACGGCTCAGTGCCACCGAGCGCCTGGAAGGCGTGAAATCGCGCATCGACGTCCTATATCAGCGAATACGCCGGGCGGAAGAGGGCTCGATCGAAGCGGCAAAGGCGATCCTCCCCCTCTGGCAGGAACAGCTTGCCCTTCAGGAGAAGATCAACGAGGAAAAACAGGCTGAGCAGGAAGGTGAAGAGGCGCTCCAGCGCGAACTCGAGATAATGCGGGCGAGAGCCGCCGGCGACGAGGCGCGTGCCACGCAACTGGAGCGCGCCCGCCGGCTCCAGGAGTTGACGGCGGGTATCGTGGAGAGGACCGGACGCACCGAGGCCGAAGCGCGGGAAGCGGCGCGGGAAAGGATCCGGTTAGCCCATCTTCGACAGTTCCGAAAGAACGATTAGCTGTTCAAGCGGGTTTCCTGAAGATTTCACTGATTTTTCTCCACTACATTTTCGATGATTTTTGGGCGGGTGGGCAATTTCAGC
>SLTG01000076.1 GCA_007130045.1 Opitutales bacterium | reverse complement strand
CGCAGTCGAAGAAAAGTTCAGCTATTTCTTGAACCTTTGGAGGATCTGGAGCTAACCAAGGCTCGCTACCGGCCCATCGGAACTGCCGCTATAATGGCTAAATTTTTGCAATGTTAGGGTCGACTCAACGACAACCACGATTCATGATTCGTTCCTCCACAACGCCAACCGCAGACAAACAATGCCTCGACGCGGCCGCCGAGGCCCTTTTTCAAGGAGAGCTCATGTTGAGTCTGATCAATGAAACCAGCTACACGAAGCCTGTCCCGGAGGTCTTTAACGCCACTATCGGCGGACATTTTCGCCACGTGCTCGATCACTTTCAAATCGTGCTCGACGCCGTCGAGACCGGCACGTTGGACTACAGCAAACGCCGGCGTGAACAGGTGATCGAAACTTCGCCCTCTCGCGCCCTTGATAAAACCCGCGATCTTGCGGATCGATTCGCCCGCCTCGAAAGCAGGGCCATGACGCAATCCATCCAGGTAACCGACACCCTTTCCGAAGAGAACGACAGTCCCACCGCCGTATTCGCCTCGTCCATCGCCCGCGAAACGCTCTACGCGGTGCACCACGCGATCCACCACTTCGCCATGATTCGCGTCATGGGCCAGTTGATGGACGTCCGCTTTCCGCCGGACTTCGGGGTGGCGATTTCGACGCTGCGACACCGGCGCCATGAAGGAGATCTTCGAAAGGAATAGTCCCGCCCGCCAACCGTCGCCCCGCAAGAGGGCGGAAACAAGAACCCGTTTTCCACGCCGCCACCCTATGTGCACCGCTTCATGGATACACTTTCAGGGAGGATTCACTCTTCTGTTCAACCGCGATGAACGTCGCGACCGGGCCAGGGGCGGCAAGCCGGGGATTATCGAATTCCCTGGCGGAAAGGCGGTCGCTCCCCGCGACGGAAAAGCCGGAGGAACCTGGATTTTCGCCAACGACGCCGGGTGCGCCGGCGCGCTGTTGAATCACTACCCGCAGTATGACGCCGACACAGATGTTGTCCACGATTTCATCAGCCGCGGCCAACTCCTGCTCAAATGCTCCAGAGCATCAACCCCCGACACATTGGCCGAGACCCTGCGCAACACCTTGGATTCGGGGCCGTTCCGCCCTTTCCTGCTGGCCTTCTTCTCCCCGGAGAAGCCTCCGTTGCTTTGGACCTGGGACGGAACCCGTCTGCACCCGCCCTCGACGCCCGATCCCCCGGTGACGACGTCCTCGTGGAAATCGTCCGAGGTCGAAGCGGCCCGGCGACGGGCCTTTGAGAACCGGTTTCCAACAGGACAACCGGCCTCTCCCGACGATCTGGAAGCCTTTCACCTCGGGGAAGACACGCCTCCGGGACCTTATGGGGTATTGATGGATCGCGATGACGCCCGGACCGTAAGTTTTACACGGATCGATGTCGGGCCGCTCCATGTTCAAATGACCTACCGGGAACGCCTTTCCGGCCACCGTTTCGAAGCACCCCGCCGGACCGTGCTTCCACGCCGCGATTCCACCACACCTTCCCACCTACCCGGTCACCGGTCTCACCACAATATCCGCCAATGCCCTTGATCGACACAGCTCGTTTCCTTCCCGGTCCCCGTCTGCGCGCCTGCTACCGGCCGGTCCAGCCCTTGCTTGAAACTGCGCTCGGCTTACGGGATTTGGAAAAGCGGTACAGCCGGCTCCCCGATCGCGGCGACTCCCCCGCCGAATTCGCCCGCATCGCCCTGCAAGCCTTGGGCGTTACCTGGGAAATGTCCGAGGACGAACGAAACAAACTCTCCGCGATTCCGGGACCGGTCGTGATCTGCGCCAATCACCCTTGCGGACCAGTCGAACCGCTCGCTCTCATGGCGCTCCTGGAGGAAGCCCGTCCCGGGGACTGGCAGGTATTGGCCAACCGGATACTTTCGACCATTCCCGAACTGCGGCCCGGGCTCATTCCGATCGAACCCCTGTGTCCCGAAACCGGCCGAAAAAGCGGGATCAACGGTTTCCGCCAAGCGGTCCGACACCTTGCCCAATGCCAGGGAACCGTTTTCATTTTCCCCGCCGGCAGGGTTTCCGGCTGGTCGTGGGAACTGGGAACGGTGTGTGACCGCCCCTGGTCCCCGCATCCGGTCCGACTCGCGGCCCGCACCGGCGCTTCGCTGGCCTGCCTCCACGTGGAGGGCTCCCCCAGCCGCCTCTTTCTGTCGATTCCCCGTAACTGGAGTCACCTGCGCGGCCTTTTACTGGCCCGGGAACTCACGCGCTCTCCCACCCGTCACTTGAAGATTCGTATCTCCCAGGTATTCATTCCGGATCAGACAAAACGCCTGGCCGGTCAAAGCCGGCCCGCCGATCGACTCCGCGCCCACTGCTACCTCGGACCGGACCGAGCGCTCGCCGCGGCCAAACCGCCGCCCGGCATTCCCGAAACGACCGCCGAAACCGCTTCCCCCGCCGCCTTCGCATTGGCCGACGATATCGCGCGTCTGAAAACGACCGGGCACGAAGCAGCCCGCGCCGGGAACACCACGGTCCTCCTCCTTCGCGGCGACGAATCCGAACCCATCCTGACCGAAATCGGACGCCTCCGCGAGATCACCTTCCGCGCGGCGGGCCAGGGCACGGGGCGCGAGATCGATCTTTCTCCGGAAGACCAATACTACCACCATCTGGTGCTCTGGGACGAAAACGCCGCCGCGCTGATCGGCGCCTATCGTATCGGTTTCAGTGATACCATTGCCGCGGAACAGGGACGGAATGCCCTCTACCTTCAGCCCATGTTTCGCTTCCCGGCACGCTTCTACCAAAAAATCGGTCCTGCGATGGAACTGAGCCGGTCCTTCATCGTTCCCTCCCGCCAACGTGACGGAAGAGCGCTGGCCACGCTTTGGCGAGGACTGGCCGCCGCGGCGCAAAGCCGAAACTGCCGGACCTGCTACGGGTGCGTCACGATCTCCAACGCCTATCATCCCGCCAGCCGCGCGATCCTCGTCGATTTCCTCGATCGCTGGTATGGCGATTCCCACGACCTGCGGAAACTCGTTCATCCCCGCAACCCCTTCCGGCCGGAAACACGATACCATCGCCTCTGGACCGAGGCCCTGGCCGGCGAGAAAATCGACGACCTCCGTCCGATCATCGAAAACATCGAAAACCACCACCGTTCAATCCCGCCCCTCATCCGCTACTACTGCGCCCTGGGCGCACGCTACCTTGCCTTCCACGTCGAACCCTCGTTCAACAACGCCCTCTACTGCCTCCTGCGCGTGGACATAGCCCAACTCGACCGGCGGTACAAGAGCCGCTTCGGCGTGGACCGTTCCGCGAAACCCGAACCGACAACCGCCGCCTGACGCGGAAAGACAAGATACGACCATAATTTGAGCGGCAACACCCAGTCGCGCACCCACAGAACCGGACGGGCGATATCAAGGTCCATGACAGGAGACCCCTTCCATGACCGCTAGAGGCCAACAAAAATCACAGCCATAACAGTTACCCCTGCTGGGGTGAAAGATCATGATTGCATCGGCGACCCTCCGTATACAAAAAGGCTTCGCTACCCGAGTTGACATATCTTCTAAATTGGAGTTCATTAGGAGGTATGGACTACATGGCTGTCAATGAATTGAAGCGCTCGAAGAACCTCTGGGCACGCCTCGCCAAGGAAAAAGAAGTCGTGCTGACGAAGGATGGGAAGCCGGGAGCCCTGATGCTTGAAGTCACTCCCGAAAATCTTGAAACCGTGGTATCGGCGGTGCGTGCCGCCTTGTTTTCGGAAGCCGTGAGCCGCGTCCGCCGCCGGGCCGCCGAACGCGGGGTTCCGAGCGACGATGATATCCTCGCCGAAATCAAAGCCGTCCGGGCGTGAAGCAGCTTGTCCTCGACACCAACGTCCTTGTTTCCGGGCTGCTCTCCGCCGCCAACCCACCGGGGCGAATCGTTGACGCGCTGCGCGCCGGGATTGTTCAGTTGGTATTGGATGACCGTATTTTCCTGGAATACGAAGACGTGCTGCGTCGGCCGAAATTCACGAACTTAATCCAATCGGTCGAACGCGAATGGATACTCGACCACATTTATCACTCCAGCAGGCACGTCGCGGTGGCGCATACAGCTTTCAGCCTTCCGGATCCCGCTGATATCTTCTTCCTCGAAGTGGCCGCCGCCGTTCGAGTTCCCCTCATTGCCGGTAATCTGAAGCATTTCCCCACAAACCAACGCCACGGCGTCCGCGTGCTGAGTCCGGCGGACTTCCTCCGGACAACGATCGGATAACATCCGGCCCAAAGTATATCTAAAACAAGCTCCGGATCAGGCTGTGACGGTAATCCTTACCCAGGTCGGATTGGTCGTTGAGGCCCCAGTGATAATCCATGTACGTGACCCGGAAACCGTCCTCGAAAAACTCGCGGTATTCCTCGGGGCCAAACCGTTTGATAACGTTTTCAATTCTGTTTTCTCCGGTGTAATCCTCGGAGTACCAGCGAAATATACGCGAAACCTCCACCGTGTTGCGCCAGCGTCCGGTGTCGTACCGGTTTAAATCCTCCCGCGCCAGCCACACGCGGTAACGCTCCTCCATTTTCTCCTCCCAGTCCTCGGCGTAGTAGGCGCGGTTCAGCAAGGGCGGACAACTGCGCGCCGCGCACACCACCACGGAATGTACCTTCCAGCCAATGATCGGGCGCAGGGCTTGGTGTTCGATCCGATCCACGCTAACTTTCTCGCCGCCCACAAGATGCCGTTCACCATCGAACGGATCGTCGAGCGCTCGGATGCTTTCGGTCGGGTGGTTGTCCAGGATAAATTCGATTGTAAAGGCGTTGTAGGCGTTGATTAGACCCGCGATCTTGTCATCTCCCGTCGCCGGCTCCTCGGACGCCGGAGCGTACTGCTCGAGGTACCCCTTCAACGTCTGAACGTCTTCATCGCTCGCCTTCCACCTGGCGTAATCGACCAGACCCCTGTCGTCCACGTACTCTCGTACGAGCCGATCCCAGGGATCGTGATCGATTCCGGCGGGAAAATCGACCGTCGATTCAGTCGTCAAAGCAGTCAGTCCGACGACTGCGGCGACGAGAATGAGGATATGTGTGAATACTGTCTTCATGATTTCTCAAATGCTTACTGTCCCAAACAGATTCGATTCATCGTCATCTACACAAACATGACGTTCACGTTGCGTTTATATTCCCTTCCGGCCCTCGGATAAGGCGCTTGAAGGTAGCATCGGCCTCTCCGTGATCGACTGAGCTCGTCGAACTCCAATGCCCCCGAACCGGGAACCGATCTTCAACCGGATTTCACAGATGGACACAGATAAGAAAACCCCGCCTTTGAAGATCAGTTTAAAGCTCCGGTCCGTGGCGGAAGATCCCGGTAGTATTCCCAACACTTGGTACAGACTCCGTTTTCTTCCTTCCACTCCGGATGCTCATTCTGAATCCGATTTAGCACCCAGCGTTCGGCAAACGTATGCTCTTTTAGATCCCACCTGTTAATCAAATGTCCGCAAATGGGACAAGGGATCCGATCATATTCTCTTTTTTTCGTCTCCGTCATTTTTCAAATTCCTCGTTTCAGTCGGTAAGGTTTGGATTTCAACTGGCTTCGGCGGAGACAACCGCACGCCCGGAATCGTACGCCACTCCCTCCGTTCTGAATCGTGTTCAGCAAGAGCCAACGGCCCTTAGGTCGCCTTGCGCGGAATCGTTGCGTGTTCCCCGTTCGGGCTCTTCCATCATTTCCCGCAGCCGGTCCTTGCCTCTGCGCAAACGGGACATCACCGTTCCCATGGGAACGTCCAGCACCTCCGCGATTTCCTGGTAGGAATGGTGCTCCAGGTAAAACAGGACCAGCGGGGCGCGGTACCGTTCATCCAACTCCTCAAGAGCCGCCACGGCGGCCTTGGCGTCGATCTTATCCCTCGGATGCTCGGTTGCGGAGTCGGGCCGAATCTCGTCTTTCAGCTCGTAGTGCGGAAAACGCTTCTTCTTTCGAAACCGGTCCACAAATTGATTGTAGAGGGTGGCGAACAACCAGGATTTCATCTTGCGCGCATCGCGCACCTGGTGCCCCTTCGTCTGTAGCAAAAAGAACGTTTGCTGGGTGTAATCGGCCGCATCCTCGGCATTGCCGGTCAATCCGTAGGCAAAGCGGTAGAGCGGGTCGTAGTATTCGGCCGCAAGTCTCGAGGTTTCTTCGGCGTCCATGGTCTCCTTCTTCGCGGTCATGATCAGTCCTCTTCTCTTTCAGGTTCACGTTTACTCAGTAAATCCAGAGCCGACAGGATGTCCTTTACCTCCATCCGTCGCGTCGGGTCCTTCTCGACCACGGCCGCCCGTATCCGGCGGTCCGTGCCGACCACATAGGTCGCCGGCAGCGGCAACCGCCAATGGTCGGTTCGGTTAAACTCCGGAAGGAAAAAACCCCATTTCCGGTAAAGGCTTTTCAGGGACTCGGGGATGCCATGAACGATCCCGAACCTGCGGACCACCGCGTTGTCCCTGTCCGTCAGCACGGGAAAATCCAGATTTTCCCGAGTGCAAAGGGCGACCGCGCGTTCGCTTGATTCCGGTGAGATCGCCAGCACCTCCGCTCCCCGGCTCCGTATCCCGGAAAGCGCCTCCTGCAGAGCGTGCAGCTCCAACAGACAGAACACCGACCAGCCGCCGCGGAAAAAATTCAGCACCAAAGGGCCGCGCCGCAGCATTTCCGAAAGCGAGACATCCCGGCCGTTACCATCGGGCAAGGTAAACTCGGGCGCCGTATCCCCGGCTTTCAGCGCCATGTCGGCCACCGACGAAGCGGCCAGATTCTCCAGGAACGTCACCACCGTGGTCCGGTCTTCGGACGGAATCTCCGACAACATCCGGACATACAAATTCCGCAAGCGTTCGTTCAGAGACTCTCCCGGAAGCTCTTTAAGACTGTCGGTCGCCATACGTCGGAAACGTACGCATCTCCCGTGCCAACCGGACCATGTTTCATTTAGGTCGCTATCCCACAGTAACTTCCAAATACCATTAATTTCGAAGTGAATTTGAAAGCCCTACTTGCCCACGGATACCGTGGCGTTTCCACGGCATCCGTGCCGCTATTGATAATATGCGGTCCGGGAGCAATGGTTCGGGTAAGCTCAAATTAGAAAACGCCACAGGCGAAGGCCCGACGCAACGGGCTCTGGTCTATAAGGGAATTTTTTTGACCACAGATGGGCACAGATTCAAAGACAACGAACCAAGGACCGGGAACTGGTTTTTAGCCACAAAGAGCACAAGGATCACAGGAGGAAAGGGGGATCCGTTGTCTTTAATGATTCCCTGGAATCCTTGCCCTCTGATTGCTTGCCAGATTCTCTCCTCAATTTTTAACTCCGGACGAAGCAGAGCGTGGATGGCGGAACAATACACGGAATTCCCCCGTCCTTCGTCCCTATCTGTGCCCATCCGGGAAATCTGTGGTTGAATCAATACGGTTATTAGTGCTGGTTAGTGAAGATTAGTGGTAAAACCAACTCCGGAATCAAGGTTCCCGGTTCCTGGTTTTTCTCTGCCCGGGACCTGTGGTTAAAGATCGATTCTTGGATCACTTTCTCCGAAGGCCGTATTTGCGCATCCGTTCCCGCAGAGTGCTCGGTGCCATTCCGAGCCGGGTGGCGGCGCCGGATTTCCCTTCGATCACCCCGCCGGATTCCTGTAAAGCCTCGGCGATCATCGTCTTTTCCACTTCTTCAAGCGTCCGGGATCCCGGCGTCTCGCCCTCGGTCCGCCGCGGAGACCCTGAACCTTCCGATCGAAGGTCGGCGTCCTCGATGCTCAGTTCGGAACCGGAACACACAATCAGGCTGCGCTCGATGAGATTCTCCAGTTCCCGCACGTTCCCCGGCCACCGGTAAGCCTGCATCTTTCGCACGGTCGCTTCAGCGATCGGCCGCACCGGAACACCGATTCGCGGAGCGTGCTTCTCCACGAAATGCCTGGCCAGGAGCGGAATGTCCTTCGGCCGTTGACGCAGCGGGGGCACCTCAAGCGGAAACACGTTCAGGCGGTAATACAAATCTTCCCGGAACTCGCCCCTTTCCACCGCATGAGCGAGATTTCGATTGGTGGCGGCAATGATCCGGACGTCCACCTTGATTGTTTCCATTCCTCCCAGGCGTTCGAACTCCCCCTCCTGCAGCACGCGCAACAACTTGCTTTGCAATTCCAGGGGCAATTCACCGATCTCATCGAGAAACAAGGTCCCGCCCGAGGCCAGCTCGAAGCGTCCCTGACGGCGCGATGCCGCGCCGGTAAAGGCGCCCTTCTCGTGCCCGAAGAGTTCGCTTTCGATCAGGTGAGTGGGGAGCGCGGCGCAATTCACCTTCACCAAAGGCCGGTCCCGGCGGGCGCTGCGTGCGTGAACGGCGCGCGCCACCAACTCCTTTCCCGTACCGGTTTCGCCGAAAACCAGGACCGAAGCGGACGTTCCGGCCACCCGCTCCGCCTTGTCCAGTACCCGCTTGAACGCCGGATCCTCCGTCAGAACACCTTCCTGTTTATGCGTCCCCCGAATCTCATCCTGCAGGTAGATGTTCTCGGCCATAAGACGGTCCTTGAGCTGCTTGACCTGCTCGTAAGCTCCCTTCAATTCCCGTTCCGCCCGCTTGCGCTCGGTTATATCGCGCGCGATGACCATCAGACAGTTCTCTTCCTGAAAACGGAGCACCGAAGCCGACATTTCCACCGGCACCGAAGAGCCGGATTTCGCCAGACAAGAAAATTCCTCCGATCGACCGGTCCCTTTTCCGTAAACCTCCTCCGCGAATTTCTTCAATCGCGGCATTTCCTCGGGGTGGATCCGGGAAACGGGAAGCCCCTCCAATTCATCGCGCTCATAACCGGTAATCCGGCAGGCCTGACGGTTCACCTGGACGATGCGATCCTCGTCCAAATCGACAATGAAAATTGCGTCGTTGGACGCTTCGAAGATCGTACGCAATCTTTCCTCGGCGGTACGGACCGTTTGCTCCGCCCGCTTTCTCCGGGTGATGTCACGGACAAACGCGCAACAGAATTCGTTGCCGTCCACCTCGACATAGGAAACCAAGACTTCCACCGGAAAGCGCGTTCCATCCTTACGCAAATGGTGAGACTCCTTGATCATCGACTTCTCGCGGCGCAGCGTCTTCCGGAATTCTTTCCAATCGTCGCCGGCATAAGCGCCGGTGACCTCCCAAACGGAGCCGCCCAACAACTCTTCGCGGCTCATGCCGTGCATAACACAAGCCGCGTGGTTGACCCGATAAAAACGCCCCTCAGAATCGACCCAGAAAATCGCCTCTCCGGCGTCCTCGATGGTCACTTCCGCCAATCGTTCGTTTACAGCTTTCTCAGCCGCATCGCGCTCTCCACCGGTCGTCATGTAACTGAGCCAATAAATCCGATCCCTCTCAATGTAAATGTCAATCGGAACGAGCCGGTTTCGCCTCCAAGGCTAAATAGCGCTAAACGGGCGGGAATGAAGAAAACGTCGCCCGGCCCCGTGTTTTTTTTCAGGCGCAACTCTTGTCCGCACAAATCCGGAAAAACTTTGACACGGCTTCCCAGCCTGCAGGTATTGATCCCACATGATGTTTGGGGGAATATATCGGTATTGGGCGCGTCATGGCAGGGGCGGTATCACAAAAGGAACAAACCATGGGAAAACGGATACAGTTTCAAAGTCGTCAGGGACATCAATTGACGGGTGATGTCGAATTGCCGCCCGGTGGTGAGTACCGGGCGACCGCACTTTTCGCACACTGCTTTACCTGCAGTCGCAATATCAATGCGGCTCGCAACATCACTAGAGCGCTCGCGGAAGCCGGCTTTGCGGTGTTGCGTTTCGATTTTACCGGACTCGGACAGAGCGAGGGCGATTTCAGTGAAACGACATTTTCATCGAATCTCGACGATCTCGAAGACGCCGCCGCCTGGATGGCCGCGAACCTGGCGGCGCCTCAGGTGCTCGTGGGGCATTCTTTGGGCGGAACGGCCGTTCTGGCGGTCGCGGAACGCCTCGAATCCGTGCGGGCGGTAACGTCGATCGGCGCCCCATTGCGACCGGATCACGTCCTCAAGCAGTTTGGCGATCAACTCGAAGAAATTGAAACCGCGGGTTCCGCGGAAGTGAATTTGGCCGGCCGGCCTTTCCGGGTCCGCCGGGATTTTATCGAAGACGCGCGCCGCCACCCGATGGAAGAGCGCCTGGGACGACTGGGACGGGCGCTTCTGGTGCTGCATTCGCCCGTGGATAAAACGGTCTCGGTGGACCAGGCGCAACGGATCTTCACGGCCGCCAGGCACCCGAAGAGTTATGTGAGCCTCGACGACGCCGACCACCTGCTCTCAGAGGCGGCGGACTCCCGCTATGCGGGCTCGGTCATCGCCTCGTGGGCGGCACGATTTCTCCGGGTTGACGAATCGGAAGCCGTCGAGGGCGTGCATGTGTCGGGTAGGACCGCGGACGGGTTTCTTTGCGGGATCCAAAGCGGGGTTCACCGCCTGGTGGGCGATGAACCCGAAGCGGTCGGTGGCGGGGACGATGGTCCGACTCCTTATGATTTCCTGTCCGCCGCCCTGGGAGCGTGCACCGTTATGACCCTCAACATGTATGCGCGCCATAAAGGCTTGCCGGTGGAACGAGTGGACTGCGGGGTCCGGCACGAGAAGACCCACGCCGCGGATTGTGACGACTGCGAAGGCGATTCGGGAAAACTCGACACATTTCAACGTGAAGTCCGTATCAAAGGTGATCTCAACGAAGCCCAGCGGAAGAGAATGCTTGAAATCGCGGATCGCTGTCCTGTGCACAAAACCTTGTCGGGAAACATCCGGATCAACACTGCGGAATAGATCGAAGAGTGCTCCCTTTCTGTTCAAATTTAGCCACCTCGCGTCATCAAGTCTTCGGATTCGTTTGGGAATACTTGGGCTCCGGGTACGTCTCACTATGTATGATAAATACCAGGCCCATGATGACCCAACCCACCAACAACACCATCGATCCATTCCTTCTGATCGTTTATAATGCAGACCGCGGTTTCTTCAACGCGGTTTCGGCTTCGACACACAAACTGTTTTCTCCCAACACTTACACGTGCGCACTATGCCAGCACACGTTCGGGATTACCGGAATGTTGCAGCCATGGAAGGAGTACCTCGACATGCAGCCGGTGCCGGTGTCCTTCACTCACCGGAACGACTTTCACAAGGATTATCCGGAACACGCTTCACTCACGCTGCCCGCCATCCTTTTCGTCAATCCTGAAAGGGGGATTACTCCGGTACTGGAAGCCAAATCGGTTCGAAACGCCAAAAACCTCTCGCACCTCATTTCCCTGATGGAAGAACGGCTCAACGGCATGGAGATCGAGTAGGCGGTTGTTCCTGTTCGGGATCGCCTATCTGCCACCGTTGAAATAGCGGCTCGTCCCGAGCGCCTCGACGGCTTCGCCGATCCGTTGAAGCGCCAGAACGTAGGCGGCCCGCCGCATCGGAATTTCGTGTTGCTCCGACAAAGCGCTTACCGCGCCGAATTGCTCACGCATGCGCTTGTCCAACCGGCCATTGATTTCGTCTTCGCTCGAGTAATCGCCCGTACGGTTCTGCACCCATTCGAGGTAGCTCACCGTCACCCCGCCCGCATTGGCGAGGATGTCAGGCACGACCAGGACGTCATTTTCATCCAGCACGGCATCCGCCGAATCGTCGGTGGGACCGTTCGCCAACTCAAGTACGACACGTGCGCGTACGTTTTTGGCGTTTTGTTCGGTGATGACGCCGGACAAGGCGGCCGGAATGAGAATATCGACGTCGAGAGCGAGCAATTCTTCGTTGCTGAGAGTCTGCGCATCGACCGTTTCGCAAACGCTCCCTTCGCAATAGACCGCTTTGAGCTGCCGCGTTTCGTTCTTGGAGTGGATAAGGCTCGGCACATCGAATCCCTCTTTGCGGTAAATTCCCCCGCGTGAGTCACTCACCGCCACCACCCGGTAGCCATCCCGGTGCAGGAGCCCGGCCACCGCCTGACCGGCGTTGCCGAATCCTTGTACGGCCACGGTGGCTTCCCGCGGATTCCATCCCCGTTCCTCTTCCAACTCCTTCAAGCAGATGTAACCGCCCCGCCCGGTGGCGGTGTCGCGCCCGAGGCTTCCGCCCAGGGCAATCGGTTTGCCCGTGATCACCGCGGGCGTTCGACGGCGGACGACGTTTGAATATTCATCCATCATCCACCCCATGATACGGGCGTTGGTGTAAACATCGGGCGCCGGAACATCAGTCTCGGGCCCGATAAAATCGGCAATGCGGGCAATGAACCCGCGGCTCAATCGCTCCAGTTCCCGAGTCGATAGGGTTTTCGGGTCCACCACGACCCCTCCCTTGGCCCCGCCAAGCGGGAGATTCATCACCGCGCACTTGCAGGTCATCCAAAAAGCCAGGCTCTTCATTGTGTCCAGGTTCACTTCCGGATGAAAACGGATCCCCCCCTTGCCCGGACCCCGCAAATCGTTGTGACGCACACGATACCCCTCAAAGACCCGTAAGGTTCCGTCGTCCATCCGCACCGGCACCGATACGGTCACGATCGACTTGGGATATTTCAAACGTTCGATCACCTCGGGATGAACGTCCAGATAACCGGTCGCCTCGTCCAGGCGGGCGATCACCTTTTCATAGCTTCCGCCGGAAGCGTTTTCGGTTCGTTGGGCCTTTTCGCGGTCGGACATAAAATTTTGATGATTCGCCTCCGCCACTTCTGTTTTCAGAAATTTCGAACGTGATCGGATCGTCGGCAAAGCTTAACGCATGAGACGAGGCAAACGAAGGTTAATTCCATCCCGGCGCGAATCTTTGGCCACAGATTGCAGATGACACAGATTCAAAGGCAGATGCTGGGTATCTTTGCGTCTCCGCGTCTTAAAGCGACCGAAGGGAGTGGGGTGAGATTTTCCGGGAGTTGTTTCACCGAATCGGGATCCCTCGCCCCTCGCCCCTCGCCCCACGTCCCACGTCCCACGCCCCACGCCCCTATTTGTGCCCATCTGGGCAATCTGTGGTTAAACGTCGGCTTTTGACTTCGAACACACCCTCATCATTCCCCACAGCGGGCGAATCCGGAAATGTGTCGCGGCGACGTTCTCGAATCCTTCCAATTCAAGATATCCGCGAACCTGCTCCGCACGGTAAATTTGTTTCACCGAGGCATTGCGCGTCCGAAGCCAGGCGGAAAACAAACGCATCGCCAAAAAATCGGCACACCAGTCCGTAACAACTAAAGTTCCCCCGGGACGGAGCACGCGCGCCATTTCCGAGATCGCCCGGCGGGGATCCGAAAAATAATGGAGGGCGCTGACGCTGACCACGACATCGAACGCGTCGTCTCCGAACGGAAGGGCTTCAGCCTCTCCCTGCTTCAGCGGCACCCTCTCCCCGCACCGCTGCCGCGCTTCTTCGAGCATCGCTTCCGCGGGATCCACCCCGTTCAAAGCCAACCCCGGATGCGCGCGCCCCAGCCTCTCCAGCAAGACCCCCGTCCCGCACCCCACATCCAGCACCCGCTCGTCGCCGCGCAGCTCCAACGCCTCCAGGGTTCGAGCCACAGACACATCCGCGTAATGCCGCCAGCGCCGGTCGTAAACGGTGGCCAGCGCGTTGTATTCCTCCACTGGATCCATAACGATGAGGAATCAGACCTCCCGGGGCAGCACGTTCAGGTCAAGCTTTGCAGCGAGCTTCCGTTGTCGCTCGTCGTAGCTGATGAAGGCGGCCGGTTTTATCAGCAGGGCACAGGCGACGTGCTGAACGTCCAGAGTTCGGGTTCCGATCTCCCGGGTGTGACCACAAATCTCAAAGTATCGCTCGACCCAGTCCAAACGATCGAAGTCCGGATAAACATAAAATCCCCGGCGACGCCGCTCGCGAAAAAGGTCGATCTGCCTCTCCGCATCCGCGCGGGAAAAATCCCCCCAGAACACTTTCAGGTTGAGCGCATTGGTCAGTTCCATCTCCTGAAGGTCCCATACCGGTAAAGGGTCGTCCTGGGAGACCACCCAAGCCTGCACATCCTCCGAACCCGTTTCACGAATGTACAGTTTGATCAGCGCGCTTGTATCCAGGTAGATCACCAGCGCCCCTCGCGATCCGCCTTCACGGTTTCGGCGCCAGTCCTACCCTTCCCGGGCAACGCGGTCGCCAGATGGTCCTCCCACTCAAGAACCTTGCGCGGTTGAGCGGGAACGATCCGCACGGACGGTTTACCGCGGTTCAAAACCTCGAAGCGTTCTCCCCGCGCCACCTGCCGTTCAACCTCCGCCCAGTGCGCCTTCATTTCCCTGACCGAAATCGTCTTCATTCTGGGACGCTGCACCATGTTTTACGTTTTGTCAATTTTCATATTTTCATAATGAATACCATCGTTCACATATTGATGGCATCGAAGCGACCGGGAGCCTCCGCGATTTCAGAGCCGTGATCGAACAGAAGCGACAACTCGTCGAGGAAAAGCGTCAGGCCAAGTACCTGGACGTAGTAGCCGATCTGCCGCAGGTGAAAATCGTGGGGGGCCGCGCGCGTTTTTTGGATACGCATACCGTTGAGGTCAACGGACGCCGCCTGACTGCCGACCGCATCATCATCGTGACCGGCGCCTCCCCGTACATTCCGCCGATCCCGGGATTGGACGAAACAGGGTACCTGACCAACGATTCGGCCTTCGAACTGGAACAACTCCCCGAATCGCTGATCGTTCTCGGCGGGCGCTACGTCGCACTGGAATGCGCGCAGATGTTCGCCCGCCTCGGCAAAGACATCTCCAAACTGAGTTGCTGCGCGACGTAGTCCAGCGCAAAGGCAGTTACTTCCTATCTCGCGGAACGCACGAGCAGGTTTTGAGAGTTTTTTTACCGTCTTTTCCATTGTATTAGGCCCTTTTGGTACGTATCAAGAAAAGCATTTCACGTGTTTTTTCCGCGGGAAGCTGAAAAGCGGAATACCAGGACTGAAAAGATAAGGTCATGAAACATACTTCTCCCATCCTTCTATCAGCAACCCTCGCTGTTACGCTGATTTCTTTCTGGCTTCCGTCGGCGGAAGGCATCGTTCGGCGTCACGATGTCGACGACCAGAACTACCTGGATTTCGGCGCGCAGTTTCCGAGTGTCGGCATGCTGACTTCCAGCACCAGCCTCGGGAGCGGCGTCCTGATCCACCCGAGTTGGGTGCTGACCGCGGCGCACATCCAGAATAATGGCGTCGCACCGGACCAGTTCCAGGTCGATGACAACCTTTATACCGTGAGCGAATTCTATCAGCATCCCGATTGGAATTCCGAGGCGGATTCAAACGACGCGATCCTGGACGGAAACGACATTGCGCTGGCGCGGCTGGACAGTCCGGTTGTGGGCATCGATCCCTCGAATTGGTACACCGGCAGCAACGAGGTGGGCGCGATCGGCGTCTCGGTGGGTTTCGGCAACACGGGGACCGGCTTGGACGGGCAAGTCTCAGGGACCGCAGGGACCAAGCGCGCGGCCGAAAGCACCATCGAACGTGACGACACCGCCGGCGGCCCGCCGGGTCCGCCGCAACCGGGCGTCCAAGTGGACACGACTCTGGAATATGACTTTCTCGCTCCGGACGACGTCGATGTGCTTCCGCTTGAAGGCGCCGCAGCCCGCGGCGACAGCGGCGGTCCCGTCTTTATCGATTTTGGGGACGGGCCGTTGGTTGCGGGCATTCACTCGTTTGTGATCAACTGGGACGACACCGACGACGGTCTGGCCACCTATGGCGACACCGTCGCCTCAACCCGTGTGAGCCTTTATGACGATTGGATCGTTTCCACCATTCCCGAACCCAGAACCTGGGGGCTGTTGACCGGGTTTGCGGTTTTTGCCCTGGCCGCGTTCCTCCGCCGCCGAAAGAGATCCTGATAAGACAAGCTCGCAAAAGGTCTTCATGCCAAACGTTCGCCGAAATATTCTCATACTTGTCGCCGCGGTGGCGACACTGGCTTCGCCCCTGGCGGGCCTGCAGCTTCACGACTACGATCCCGGGCGCCACGACCGGTTCATCGCGGGCACCTTCCCGGACGATCCCGAGCCGAACCCCAAGCTTTTGGTGAGCGCCGCCGACTTCGCCGGCGTCAGCTGGAGCGCGGACAAGCCAGAACAAAGCTTCGCGTTGATCTCGCTGCGGCATTTCGTCGGAGCCAATCACTTTCGCCCCGCCACCGGCTCACAGATCCGGTTTCTCGGTCCGGACGGAGAAGTGCGCAGCTACACGTACGAAAAATTCTACAACATCCAGAACGAAGACGGCGAAGACACCGACCTTTTTGTCGGCGAGCTATCCGAGGATATTCCCGAATCACACGGGATCCCGTTCTATCCGGTGCTCGACAAACCGGAGGCGGAGTTGGAGGGGCGGGAGATCCTCGTGTACGGACGCGGGCACAACGAACCGCGCGTGGGGCGAGGCGAAATCGCCGGCTTCGGCGATTCCTTCGGCGGCGGGGGACCGCCGTTCCAATACCTTCCCCTAAACGACACTCGCAACTACACCTTTGAATACCGGGAGAATTCCGCCGGCACAGACGACGCCTATCTGGAATTGGGCGATTCCGGAAGTCCCTCGTTTATTATCTTCGAAGGGGAACCGACCGTATCCGGGATCCACTCGGCGCTCGCGAACAACAGCATCTAGCCCGAGTTTACTAGTTACCAGGCCCTGATTTTCACAATTCGCTGATTGAAAAGGAGTACCGGATTGGGAAGGCTATGCCCTAATTAATTGTATCAATTTTCTTCTTAATACCCTGAT
>SLTG01000114.1 GCA_007130045.1 Opitutales bacterium | reverse complement strand
ATCGAGTTTTCGCGCACCTTCTGGAAAGCCGGGATCGCCATCGCGGCCAGGAGCCCGATGATGACCACGACGATCATGATTTCAACCAATGTAAAACCCTTCCTGGATTTTTTGTTCATAATTTTGTCCTGCAATGTTGTTTGTTATCTAGACTTATTCCTCCCCACCACCGGGTGAAAGAAAGTAATCAAAACCGTATCGCGGCGAAAATAATAACTCAACTCATTTGTTATCAAGGATCTGTAAAACATTTTGTTACAGATTTTTTACAAATGAAACGCTTCGGTTTGTCCGATGTAGGGAAGTAGGAATCAAGCGATCTTCGCCGGAAAGCGCCGGTCGTTCCAATAGAACAAGCGCCCGAATCCCCTGTCCTTACCCCCCCTTCGCTCTACGAGCTTCGCGCGACGCAGCGGACAGGCCTACGTTTTCGCGCTCCCCGTCCCACGCCGTTTCGCCCCTTGATCCTTAAAAACCTTGACCAATTTCCCGGGAACGCCACGGATTGGGAGCTGACCTATGACGCCTTCGCTCGCTTCCAGCCGGAAATGGCCTTGTTTGCTTCTTCTCGCCCTTGTTGTTTTGGCGGCTTCAACCGTCACCGATTACGGCTACAGTTGGGACGAGCAGGTACGCGCGACGCAGGGCGAACAGAAGCTCGAGTATTATCAGGCGATCCTGTCGGGCGATCGCGACCGCGTGCGGCAACTGGGGCAGCGCGCCGACCGGTATCCGGGGTTTTTCGACCTGAATCTCGCTCTGCTCCGGCGTATTTCACCGATGAACGATGTTGATACAGGTCACGTCTTCGCCGCGGTTTTTGGTGTTTTGGGAACCGTCGGGGTATGGAAGATCGGCGGGTTGATCGGCGGAATCCCCGTCGCCTTCGCCGGCGCGGCATTCCTGGCTCTCTTTCCCGCATGGTACGGGCACATGTTCATCAACCCGAAAGACATTCCTTTCGCGACCGGGTACATCTGGTCGCTATTCTGTTTTAGCCTCTGGATAAGGAACTACCCGAAAATTACCTTGAAGCTCGTCACGGCAACCGGACTGATCGTGGGCGCAACGATGGCCGTCCGGGTCGGAGGAGCGGTGCTGTACTGTTACATGGGACTGTTCGCGTTGCTCGCGCTCGGAGCGATCGCCCTTAAGGAGAAGCCCGAACCCGGCGCATTTCTGAAGATGATCGCCGCGCCTTTGGGGATGAAATGCGCGGCGAGCTTCGCGATCTCGGCGACCGTCCTCCTCGCCTACTGGCCCGCCGCGCACCGCAATCCCTTTTCCCACGCCACCGAATCGCTTGCGGCGGTGACAAATTTCGCATGGGAGCTCCCCGTCCTTTTTCAAGGGTCTTACATGCCCGCGCCCGAGCTGCCCGCGACATTCGTCCATCAAATCCTGCTCCTCACGAGTCCCTTCGGCATCCTCCTGGCATGGTTTGCCGGCGCGGTCTTCGCGGTTTCCTGGCTCGCGAATAAGTGGAAGGATTACCGGGAGCACGGCGGCGCGTCGCTTACGCGTGAAAACGTCATTCTCGTCCTGCTCGCTTTTTCCGTCCTCTTTCCGCTCTACTACATCGTCCTGCGCAATTCCACCCTTTACAACGGCATCCGGCACATGATGTTCGTTCTTCCGCCGGCGGCGGTCCTCGCCGGCTATGCCGCCGTACGGCTTCACCGCTACGTTTGCGAGCGCGGATCAGCGGAACGCCGGGCGGACGTTGCCGACGAGGACTCCCCCGTCCTCGCTGGCGGGCCTACCGGAGGCAACCCCTCGATAAAGGACGATTCATCCGAAACCAACCCCGTCGTTACGGGCGGGCCCGCGACGGGAAATTCCGGCGCGGCCGAAGGGACGGAAACCGCGGATCCCGGCAAGAGCGCGGGCGCGCTCGCCTTCCGCTTTGTGATACCGGCCGTTTTCATTGTGCTCTACCTGCCGGTTGTATCGGCGATGATCCGGCTTCATCCGTATCAGTATGTTTATTACAATGCCCTGGCCGGCGGATTTCCGAATGCGGTCGAACGCTACGAAACCGAATACTGGGTAACCGCCTACCGCGAAACCGCGGATGAATTTGTCGCTTATCTCGATTCCCTGCCGGATGAGGAAACCAGCGGGCGTCGTTTCATTGTCAACATGGAGCACCCCACGTACCTCTTCTCCGTTTTTCTACCCGACGACCGGCCCTACGACTTGCAGGTTGTCCGCTCGCAGGGCGAGCCCGCCGATTTTTACGTCGCCGCGATCAGTTGGGAAGCGCATCGGTACTACTACGGTGAAATCGTCGCCACGGTCGAACGCATGGGCGTCCCCCTCGCCTACATCAAAGACCGCCGCCACCTGCGCCCGGAACAGCGCGTGATGCACTACGATCCGGAGGAGAGGTAGGACTGAATCGAATTCGGGCGGACGATCGGTCCCGACGCGGCGATTACGTTTGATCATGGTGAAAAACTCAAACCAGAATGCGCTTGCGGGCGAATAGCCGCTACTTCATGGTTTTTCGTTATTACTGCTTTGAGAAACGACTTGAAACCCGACCGTCACACGACACAGGCTGATCGAGACCGTGAACTATTCGACAGGATCTCGGATCATTACTGTCGCAAGGACCTGTCGCCGGCTTCGCGCCCAGCTCGGCGGCACCGACTCCTCCAAACGTTATGTCGGACCGCGCTTTCTTCAAATGACGATATTCTCGAAGTTGGTTGTGGAGCGGGCTTTACCGCGGATTACCTCGCTGGCCGCTTTAACAGCTATACAGGCGTGGATTATTCTTCAGCGCTTATCGAACTCGCGAAGGATCGCTGGAAGAATCGGGCGATGCCGGTGACATTTTCCCAATGTGATGCTACCCGGATGCGCTCCAACAATTTATTCGACGGTATAATCATGGTTGGAGTACTTCATCACATGGAAGCACCGATCGAAGCGTTGCGCAGCCTCCGCAGGCTTCTTAAGAATGGCGGATGGATCGCCGTCAATGAACCGAGTTCGCTAAATCCGGTGATACAACTCTTGCGACGAATACGTAAGCGCTCGGATTCCACCTACTCGGATGAGCAACGTACATATTCACCCGACGAGCTGTACGCACAGTTTGCGGAGGCAGGATTCGATCAGGTTGAGATTCGTCCTCAAGGTTTGTTTTCCACTCCCTTCGCCGAAGTCCCGGTTCGACCCGAATGCATATTCTCAATACTCGCTAAATTTGCCTGCGCGACTGACTTCATTTTAGAAAAGCATCTTCCGGGTCTGATAAAGCCGTTCTCCTGGAGCCTCATCGCCACCGCTCGGAAAAACCGGTAACGCTGTTCACGATTTATATGCCATCGAACCTCCACGACGAATCTGACATTAACTCAACGATCGGCAGTTGCCGCGACAAAGGCATCACGGTCGTTGTTCCATGCTTTGAAGAACCGCGGGAAATCATCGAACGCACCGTTTCCGGAATCCGGGATGCGTTGGAAAAACTCCCGGCGTTTGATTTTGAAATCATTGTCGTCGACGATGGGACGGAAGGAGTGGATTACGGGGCCGCACTAAAAACAACCGGCGTTAAGCATGTACGCCACCACGTCAATCGAGGTTACGGCGCAAGTCTTGCGACAGGCATCCGGCACGCCCGCTTCGAGTGGATCGGTATTATCGACGCCGACGGAACATACCCATACGATCACTTTCCCTCGCTGATTGACGAAACTCAAGACTATGAGATGGTAATCGGCGCCCGCAACTGGGGGGAAATCGACATCCTTCGGCGACCTGCCAAAATGATCCTTACCCTTCTCGCGAGCTTTCTGGCCAACTACCGCATTCCGGATCTCAACTCCGGAATGCGCGTATTCCATCGCAGAATCTACGAGGAGAACTGGCGCCTGTTTCCCCACCGGTTCTCCTTCAGTTCGACGCTGACAATGGCAGCTCTCACCTATCTGCACGATGTCCGCTTTGTCCCAATTCCCTATCGAAAGCGTGTTGGGAAGTCATTTATCAACCCGGTACGTGACACCGTGCGATTCTTCTATCAGCTCATGCGCCTGTCTCTATACTTTCGTCCGCTCCGTATCTTTATGCCAATCAGCGCAATTCTCGGCATCCTTGCCACTGCCCGCGGCATTAGAGACTATCTCCTCGTCGGTTCCCTTGGCGGGTTGACCCTGATTCTCTATTTCATGGCGTTCCAAGTCTTCTTCTTTGGACTCATTGCGGAAATAATCAACAAGAAGTGAAAATCGAAACGGCCAAACGCGGAGTACTGGGAAAATCGTTCCGTTTCAGCGTTCTGTCGATCGTCAGTTTTGCCGCCACGATTGGATTAACCATTGTTTCGGTGGAAGTGCTTGGCATCGACCCCCTACCCGCACACGTCATCACCCTGGTCATTGTCTTTCTTCTCAATTTTGCCGGTCTAACCTATTTCGTTTTCCCTGGACATACGGATCGCCTTTTCCGTACCTTCCTTTCTTTCCTTGCGTCCACATTCGGCTTCCGGGTACTCGAATGGATTGTATTCGCGCTGCTTGTGACCCTAGCGGCCATGGATTACCGGATCGCGATAATTGTTGTGGTCCCATTTTTTACCGCATTGAAGTTCTTGTTTCTCAATCACTTCACATTCGCTCGAAGGAGCGTTCTTGGGGATACCCCCAAATAAACACACCCGAACATACTCACCCAATGATTTGGATCTGCATCTATTTCATCTTTCACGCCGTATCTCTGGGCATCGTCAGTTCGCTGTGTTGTGCGGGGCTCGGT
Source organism: Opitutales bacterium (assembly GCA_007130045.1). Taxonomy (GTDB): domain Bacteria; phylum Verrucomicrobiota; class Verrucomicrobiia; order Opitutales; family T3Sed10-336; genus PXDC01. The sequence continues at coordinate 88 of SLTG01000114.1, read as the reverse complement.
TTGGACCGACAGGGACTTGCCGTCTGGCTGGTATCGATGGCCGTCTTCGCCGCCTCTTCGATCGTTTTCCTTACTCAATGCCTGGGCT
>SLTG01000089.1 GCA_007130045.1 Opitutales bacterium | reverse complement strand
GAGGGTGTTGTCTTCAATCTCCACGTTTTCGCTGAAAGCGATTTGAATGGGCGCAATAACGCCCTCGAAATGATGTCCCGAGATGGAGACGTTGGTGGCGTTGGCCACGATGACCTGGCCGGCATTGGAGGGAATGACCGGGGAATCGACGTCTTTCACGTAGACAAGAGGGGCCCCGCCAACGGTGTTGTTGGCGAACGTGTGGCTCGCCAATTCGTCGAAGTCGATACTCCAGCTATCGAGGACCACTCCGGACTCGAAGCTGTTTCCGGTCACCGTGGTTTCGCTCGTTTGCCGGATAACCATATCGACTTCATGGCCGCCCAGGGTATTGTTTTCGATGGTTTGGCCACTGAATCGGTCGAGGAAGATCCCGATCCCGTCGTTATCCTCGATCATGTTGTTGCTCACCGTCGAATCGGCGTTCACCTCGATCCCGTTTCCCCTGTTGTCGCGGACCTCATTGTTCTCGACCACGGAATTGTGGGAAACATCGATGCCGCTTCCATTTCCGGTGACTGTGTTGTTCGTTACGGTGGCGCCGCTGGGCCCATCGAGGCCCGTTGATCCGTTGTCCGTGATGGTGTTGTTGTGGAACGTCGCGTCCCGACTACTGCTCCAGCGGGCACCGTTATTGCCGTTCTCGGAGATGATATTTCCCGTCAGCACGAGGTTGGGCGAACCCGATCCCCGGTTGTCATGGATCCCGTTGCCGGCATTTTCCGTGATTTCATTACCAGTGAGTTCGACTTCCTCGCTGCCTATAACCAGGATCGCGGAGCGAGTGGAAGAGACGAAACCTCCCCCGTGATGCGTGCCGCTGATGACATTGTCCTTCAAATGAGCATTGTGGGACCCTCTGAATATTCGCAGGCCATCACGGTTATCGGTGAAGTGGTTGCCTTCGATCAGGATCTCCGGCGATCCGGTGACTTCGAACGCGTTTCCAAACCCCTCCGAAATGGTGTTGTTTGTGATTGCGGCGGCCTCGGAAGAGGCAATGAGCATTCCCAGATCCCCCGCATGAGTGATTTCGTTGTCGTGGACGACGGCGTTTTCGGTGGACCAAATACTGATTCCGGTGGAAAAACCGTGGGAAATCGTGTTCTCCTCAACGGTTACCCCGTCAACGAAAGCCACCTGGATTCCGGCCGCCGTTTCCTCGAAGGTAAAGCCGGAGATGACGACGTTCGTCGAGTCCACCACGATGATCTGTCCGGCCTCCGCGGGTAGCGAAGGGTTGTCCTCGCCCTTGACGAAAACGAGCGGATCCCCCCCGACGGTGTTGTCCTCCATCTCATGATCGAAATGGCCGAAATTGTCGCTCGAGCCCTCAATGGCGATTCCGGATTCGAGCTCGTTCTCCGAAACGGATGCTTCCACCACGGAACTCAACTCAATATCGATACCACCTCCGGAAACCGTGTTCCCGCTGATCACGGTATTGGCAACCTGGGAGACGGAGATCCCGATCCCGCTCGTCTCCACCGTGTTGTCTTCCACTACGGCGTCGTCGGCGCGGCCAGCGCCGGATCGCCGAAGGTGGATTCCGCGGGAATCCGTATCGGAAATGGTATTTGCGCGGATCACCGGTGCTTCCATCCACACGCTGATGTCGCCGCTGTTGACCATTGTATTGCCCTCAATGAGCGCGTTGTCCCCTCCCTGGGCTGAGGCGGACCCGAACTGAATCCCATTCGAGTTGTCCGCCAAGTGATTGTTCCGGATCCGCACGTCATCGCTTCCCTGGATGTAAATCGCCCGGAAACCGGCTTGCTCGATGTGGTTGTCCTCGATGACCAATCCGTCGGACCGCGTGTTTTGGTCGCGGATGCCGGCGTTGTAATCCCGAATCTCGAATCCGCGGATGGTCACGTTCTCCGCTCCGTCGATTTCGATCGCGTTGCCGCTCCCGTCGCCCTCGAGCACGGGAGGGTCCTCGGAATCGGCCGCGACGAGCTGGATCCCCTCGGTTTCGATGACGACCTCCTCGGGATAGGTTCCCGGCCCGACCTCGATGGTATCCCCGGGCTCCGCCGCGTCCACCGCCTCCTGAATGGAGGAAAAACCCCCCGGCACCTCGATTGTGTTCTGACTGAAAGCCACACCGCCCCCGGCCAACCAGAAGAGCGCCACTCCGATACCACCGAGCTTGCGCATCGCCGATCGCCGCCCGGATCGCACGACCGACCCGGGCCGTGAGCCGATCGGCAGCGCTCGCACCATACACCTGCGACGAGCGGAGTTGTAAGATGAATAGGCACACGGCCATTCCGATTTCGATAAAGGCATAACGACTTTTGTTGAATTTAAATTTTGGATCTCTCGCTGAGAACGATTGCTAAAACCGGCGGCGAAACTCGACCGAGACGGTGTGATCGTACGCGTCGCTGCCGACCCTCCCCCGATATCGCGTATCCATGCTCCAATCCTCATCAAAGACGAGCCCGAGCGATCCGCCAAAAACACCGGTCACACGCCGGGGCGAGGGCCCCCGTGCACGAAAAGGGTCTCCGTTTGCCGTGCGTCCCCAGATCTCGCCGTGATCGGCGCTGACATCGTAGGCGACCCCGCCGAGCAGTTCACCGGTGTAGGCCAGTACCGCGACTCCCGGACTCCAGTAACTTAGGCGCAGGTCCGTTCCCGCTCGCAGGACATCCTCCGTTCGCCGCGATACTTTCGTGTCATCGGAATCCCGATACGCGCGTTCGCGAAGGTAAATATATTGAACTGAACCCTCCGGGGTAAGCGTCCAGGATTCGGTCAATGCGAAGCCGTATCCCGACGCGGCGAAACCGGAAATGTCGTGCCCCCAATGCTTGCTTTCGACGGGTTCGTCGCCCCGCTCGGTCCGGTAGCGATGGGCGCCGCCGCTCACGCCTCCGTGGATATAGGCGTTTTCCACGAATTCCCAGGCTGCGTAGGTGCCCAGTCGAAACGAATCGATTTCCGTCTCGCCCCGGTCCCCGCGAAATTCCGCATTCATGCGGCGAGCCCCCGCCATTCCTCCGACCCGGAGGTTGTCCCGCTCCCGGGAATCGATGCCCAAAAACAATCCGGAAGCATCATACCGATAACCGGTCTGGTCGTCCCGCGTGTCGCGTCCGCCACGCGAATATTGCATGCGACCGAAGACCGAATCGCCCGAAATTCCGAACATCCCTCCCATATCCGTTATGCTCCGATCCGCGGAGGACGCCGGATCGGCGCGCGAGGCGGCGCTGGTACGGGCTTGCCGGTCATCCCGGCGGTCCGCTTCGCGAACGCGGTGAAGGTAGTCATTGAGAACGAGGTTGTCGGTTAAAACACCGGAAAACGTGGCCGAGGATTGGATGTTCAAGTCCTGAAGCGAACCCGGTGCAGCGAATTCACCGACGACGGGGGGCGAATCACCGGGTGGCAACGGGGGTTCTCCCACGTCCTCATCGGGAGGGACGGCAGGGGGCGGATCCGCAGGCGGACCGCTCGTCCAGGCAACGGACGCATTCAACGAGATCAACAAACAAAAACCAACCGCAAGCAGTACAACTCGCGGACGGGGAACATTTGGAAGGATTGTGAACATAAGAAAAACGGATAAATGACCAAAGAAGAGAACGGTTCCGGCCAATTCAACGCCGGGATGCTCCAATCGCCGTATCCATATTATAATTCAGCAAATGTGCTCTGCAAAAGAGCGGAACCAAAAAGCACGGCTGACGTTGGGCCACAAACATTCGGGGCCGGACGCTAGATATGTCCGGAAGGTAATAGCAACAAAAATTTGGGGACCAAACCTCGGGAATCCAACTCCCGTTTTACAGAAACAATTGAATAGAGTCGAAGTCGGTGTTTTTTGTATCTGATGTTTAAACTTTTATACACCTCATCGTTCATTCCAGTAAAGATTTCACGTGGATACTCCTATCTGAAAAAACTTGCGCCCGGGTCAAACGGCGCCCGCCTCGCCCGCGCCGCGCCTTCCCCTGTTTGTTGACCGATAGACAGCATTCCCGGATCAAACCGCGGGGCCGGTGCCCCAACGAGCTTCGTTTTCCGGGTAACATGTCCATTCACCCTCACCACCAGGGCGCCGTCTCTGTCAAGCGGGCTCGATCCCACCGAAACTCCTCCTATCTCCGATTGCCCACTCGGAGAAATGTCCGCACTGAACTATCTCACGGTACACCCATCGGGAGTCGAACCCAAATCTTCGGCTCCGGAGGCCGATGTTCTATCCATTGAACTATGGGTGCTTTAAACCAGACCCTGCACGGTAGGTGGAAACCGGGGGTTTGGCTAGCAAAAAATATCGGTATCAGGAATCGTGTTGATTCGACGCAGCATTTGGATGTGCTACCCTTTCCACCCGAACGTTTTCGGCAACTTCCACCGTCAGGAAACAGATCTCGGCGGCAAAGCGCGACGAGCCGGCCCACAATTCCAGGTCGGAACTGTTCGTCGCACGGATTCCGCCGTCGCCGCACCCCCCGATCGCGATCCTCCCATCTAATCGTCAAGGCAACGTCGAACCACCGCGGCAAGATCCCGCATGGCGTAGGGCTTCTGAAGAAAATGTCTTCGCCCAACCTTCCTCGACTCGGTTGTCTCGGGAGCGTATCCGCTTGTGCAAATAATCTTCATGTCCGGAGAACGCGCCTTGAGTACGTCGGCAAGTTCGTACCCTGTCATTCCTCCCGGCATAACCAGGTCGGTAATCAAGAGGTCCACTGGCTCGCCCTCCGCTTTCCAGAGTTCGATCGCGTCCGGACCCGAACCGGCGCAGAGAACTTTATAGCCCAGTTGCCTAAGCGTCGCATCCAACATTCCCCGAACCGCGGGTTCGTCCTCGACCACGAGTATGGTTTCACTCCCCCGCTCCAAGGTTCCGAGCGTCGTCTCGGATTCCAGCATCCCGGCTTTATCCTCCGCAACCGGGAGGAACACGCAAAAACTCGTCCCTGTTCGAGGCTTACTTTTCACTTTGATCCAGCCATGGTGCCGCCGTACGATTCCGTACACCGTCGAAAGCCCGAGTCCGACGCCTTTGCCCGTTTCCTTCGTGGTAAAAAACGGTTCGTAAATCCGCTCGAGATCGCCGGGGGTGATCCCGGTTCCCGTATCTTCCACTTTGATACACACGCACCTCACCGAACGTTCGTTCAAGGCCGCTTCCGGGGGCGCCGCTGACTCGGCCATTTCCGCTCGAATCGACAACGACCCGCCCTCCGGCATCGCGTCCCTCGCATTGACGGCAAGATTCATTACAACCTGCTCCAGCATTCCCCGGTCCGCCTCAACGTCCGGCAATTCCGGATGGCGCTCGACCTCCAAGCCGATGTCCTCTCCGACAATCCGTCCCAACATCTTCGTCATTCCTTCGACAACATCTCCGACGTCAAGAAGTTCAAACCTCGTCTCTTGCTTGCGGCTGAAAAGCAGGAGTTGCCGGGTCAACTGCGCGGCGCGCTCGGCGGCGGCCGAAACTTCCTTCAACGGATTCGCAAACTCCGGTTCGAGATTGCCGTCTTCAGCGATCAGGGACAGGTACCCCTGCTGAATCGTCAAAAGATTGTTGAAATCATGCGCGATCCCGGCGGCCAGTTGGCCGATCGAATCGAGCTTCTGAGCCTGCCTTACCTGCTCCTCAAGGTGTTTCCTCTCGCGGATGTCACGCCCGATTCCGAGTACTCCGATCAATTCATCCCCCCGCCATTGCGGGGTCACCGTGAATTCCATCGGGATGTGTTTTCCGTCAGCAGCGAGGATTCTCAACTCGAATACAGGCGGGATTTCGCCTTGAGTAACCCGTGCAAACACGCCATTCGCACGTTCCGCGTCTTCGGGATGCACCAGGTGTAAATAAGATCTTCCGATCCATTCCTCCGTTACCAACCCGCCGATCGACTCGAAAGCGGGGTTCATCGAAAGCAGCTCCCCGGATGGAGATAGAGTGAAAATCAAGTCCCGCGCGCCGTCCACCAGACTTCGGTAGCGCTGTTCCGACACCTGCAGCTGCTCGCCGATACGCTTGCGCTCGGTAATATCCTGCTTCACCGCAATGAAATGCGTGATCGCTCCCAGGTCGTCGAGCATCGGGGTAATCGTCATTTCCTCCGTATACAAGCTCCCGTCCTTGCGCCGGTTGATGATCTCGCCTCGCCAGGTTTCCCCGGAAAGAATAGTGTTCCACATGGTCTCGTAGAACTCCTTATCCTGTTGATTCGACTTGAGCAATTCTTCCGGGCGCCGTCCGATCGCCTCGGATTCGCTGTATCCGCTCGATTCAACGAACGCTGCATTCACCCACTCGATACGACCACCGCGGTCGGTGATGAAAATCGCATTGGCGGCTGCGGCGAGCGCCCCGCTTTTGAGTCGCAACTGCTCCTCGTAGATTCTGCGCTCGCTGATGTCGATGTGCATAATCACAGCGCCATCCTGTCTTCCTTCATGCAGTGGAGTCGCCATCAGGCGGAACCACCGTTTCTCGTCCGGTGAATGGCATGGGTACTCCAGACTGAACGAGCCCCGCCTGCCATCCAGCACCTGTCGAATGCCGGCCGCAGCCTCGCCCGCCTCCTCCGACCAGTCCCCGATCGCGCTGTCGCACACCTTCAGGTAATTTACTCCCACGCCTGATGCGCCGTCCGGGAAGACATTCGCCACGGCGAACCGTCTCCATGATTCGTTCACCGCCAGAATAGTGCCGTTCCGATCGACCAAAGCGATGTTCGCGGGAAGGGCGTCGAAAATCGCCTCCCTGCGCCCGATTTCGTCGCGCAGCAGCCGCTCGACTTCATAATGACACGTGACATCCTCCGCCAACCCGGCAATCCGCCGGACTTTGCCCGACTGGTCACGCACCGGAAACGCCCGATCCCGGATCCACCGGATCGAGCCATCGGGGCGAACAATCCGGTACCGAACGTCGTACTCGAGCGTATCCGGAATCTTCTTCGCCGCCTCGCGCACCCATTCGACATCGTCGGGATGGACGCCCGCAAGCCAGGCTTCCGGATCCGAGCACAGCTCGTTGCGGCTTCTCCCCCAGATCGTTTCATACGCCGAACTCACGTACACCGTTTCCTGTTTGTCGGAACTCGAAAGCCAGAACACCTCATTTATATTCTCCGCCAGCTCGCGAAACTGTGTTTCGCTTTGCCGCAAGGATTCCTCCGTTTCCCGCCGCAGGGCAATCTCCTCGCTCAGCCTCTTATTCGACGACTCCAGTTCAAGCGTGCGTTCCCTCGCTTTCTCTTCCAGCCTTTGCTCAGCGTCCTTCCGATCATGGACTTCAGTACATGTCCCGTACCACCGGACAATCTTTCCCCGCCGGTCGCGAACGGGAAGCGCACGGGTAAGATGCCACCGGTATTCCGCGTCTTCGGCACGCCTGATTCGAAACATGGTGTCATACGGTTCACCCGTCCGTAGCGACCTGCTCCAAAGCTCATGAGTCCGGGGAAGGTCGTCCACGTGAATTACCTCCTCCCAGCCCCACCCCTTCATCTCCTCGTAGGACCGCCCGAGGTAGTCCAGGCACTGCTGGTTGAAGAAGTTGAGAGCGCCATCGGGAAGCGCCCCCCAGATCATGTGGGGCACCGCTTCAACAAGCGTGTCGAAATCCGTCCGCATCGACGCTCCATCCCTGAAACTTTTCGCCTCGCTTTGATCATCTCCCGGCGAAAGTCGTCTCAGATTGAGGTGAGCCATGATATCGCGCGCAAACACCTGCAGAACTTCACGATGGTCCTCCGTAAGCTCGCGTGGTTTTTGGTCGAGCACGTGCAACGTCCCGATCGGGAACCCTTCCGGCGAAACAAGGGGAACCCCCGCGTAGAACCGAATGCGGGGCGATTCGGCGACAAACGGGTTCTTAACAAACCGTTCATCCTCGGTCGCATTGCAAATCTCAAATAGATTCTGCTGCCGAATCGCGTGCCCGCAAAACGAAAACTCACGAGGAACTTCCGGCAGGTCGATCCCTGTTCGGGCCTTTAACCAGAGCCGCCTGTCATCCACCATCGCCATTGCGGCCATGGGCGCGTCACAGAGGCGGGCAACCAGCCGAACGATCTCATCGAAAACTTCTTCGGGAGGCGTATCCAGAATTCCGTACTCACCCAGAACCTCCAGGCGGCGCTTCTCATTCGCGGGTGTGAGCGGCGGTTTCATGTCCTCAAAATCGATTGCCTGACAAATGCTCGCGGTCGGATAACCGTGAAAAGGCCCGCGCCGCGGGAATTATGGTTCCTAATAGAAAGTATCATATTTGGAACGCCGATTCCGGTCAACTGAAATCGCGCCGAGTTCGACCCGACCCGCCGTCTCAGGGCAGGCACGCAATCCGGGTGACACCTGTGAGCGAAGGCCTTCCGCCGGGCACAAACATTCCGGTGGAGACGGCGGTTGCCGCCTCCGATTCCGAGGTCTCTTCCGACGGACCGCCTCAAATGTGAATCGCCTCGCCCGAGACTGCCGCCGCGGCCTCGCCCAGTCCCTCCGACAGGGTCGGGTGGGCGTGGATTGTCCCGTGAATTTCCTCCGCGGTCGCTTCAAGGCTCATTGCCAGGCCGTACTCGGCGATCAGCTCGGTCGCCTCCGCTCCGACAATGTGGACGCCGAGAATTTCGCCGTCCTCCTCGGAGATGAGCATCTTGATGAAACCGTCGGATTCTCCGGAGGCAACCGCTTTGCCGGATGCGGTGAACGGGAATTTGCCGAGCTTGTAGCCGATTCCCTTCTCCTTCAGCGCCTGCTCGGTCATGCCCTGGCTCGCGACCTGAGGCTGGCAATAGGTGCAGGCGGGGAAAAGTGTGACTCGTTTCGGTTTGCCCGCGCCAAACATGCCGTTGACGGCCTGGACCGCTTCGTAGGTCGCCGTATGGGCAAGCCAGGGAGGTCCGATAATATCGCCGGCGGCGTAAACGCCCTTCAGATTCGTTTCATAATTGTCGCCGACCTTCACGTAGCCGCGGTCGTCCAGATCTATCCGAACCTTCGGCGACAGGGCCTTCTCAAGGTTGGGGACAACGCCGATCGCGACGAGAAGCGCTTCGGCCTGCCCCTTTTCCGCCTTTCCTTTCTCAGGATTGAACGTGAATTTAACGCCGCGCTTCTGGACCTCCACATCGTCCAGCTTGGTGGACGTGCGCACTTTCATGCCCTGCTTCTTGAAGCTGCGCTCAACCGTGCGCGCCACCTCCTGGTCTTCCTGCGGCAGGACCTGCGGAAGCATTTCGACAAGGGTCACCTCGCTGCCAAGCGAGTTGAAGAAATAAGCGAACTCCGCGCCGATCGCGCCGGCGCCCAGAATAACGATTGATTTAGGGAGTTTTTTCGCAACGAGGGCTTCACGCGACGTCATTACCCGCTCGCCATCGACTTCGACACCGGGGAGGCACCTGGCGCGGCACCCGGTGGCGATCATCGTGTTCGCTGTCTTGAAGAACTTCCCCTTGTCGGGACCGTCGATGACTTCCACCATTCCGGGGACGCTGATCCGTCCGCTTCCCACGACGTATTCGACGTTGTTCTTCTTGAAAAGGAATTCGATGCCCTTGGCCATCTTGTCGGACACCGTGCGCGAACGCGCGATTACCTTCTCGAAATCGAACGAAGGTTTCTGGCACGAAAGGCCGAAGTCCTCCAGGTGCTTGAGTTTGCTGTAAAGTTCGGCGGTCTTCAGCAACGCTTTGCTGGGAATGCATCCCCAATTAAGACAAGTGCCCCCGGCGCGTTCGCTTTCGATACAGACAACCTTTTTGCCAAGTTGTCCGGCGCGAATCGCCGCGGCATATCCGGCGGGACCTCCGCCAAGCACTACAAGATCGTATTTGTTGTTTTCAGCCATGATAATTGAAAAGAATTCACTCCGATTGGGCGGATCATCCTGAGTTTCCCCGCAAAAAAGCACAACCCTTTACTTTCCCCGCGGGAGGACGGCTTCAGATGTCGATGACGTCGTCGTCCTTTCTCCCGGTGCCTCCGGTTCTCCGGTTTCGCCTGATGGTCGCCCGGTAGGAAGTCTCGATCGGTAGCAACACGTTCAGCAGGAACCCCACAAAACTGATTATGAGCGCGCCGAAGAACGCCGCCCAGAATCCCGCCACTTCGAATCCCGGAACGAGTTGCCCGGCCAGCAGGAAGAGGACGGCATTGATCAGGAGAATGCCCAGGCCCATCGTCAGCATGATGAAGGGCAGGGTGAACAACAGAAGCAGGGGCTTGAGGAATGCGTTGAGCAGACTCAGCAGGACGACGACCAGGATCAACGTCCCCGCGCTGTCGTAGGAAATTCCCGGAACCACGGCGGCCCCGATCAGGACTCCGACCGCCAGGAGCGCCCAGGACTGAAAAAGTCGAACGACAGGATGGCGGAATGTCGGCGTTTGCTGCTCCATAAGCGTTGCACGCACTCTCGACGAAAATCCCCTCATACGCAACAGCAACCGATATGACCGCTCGTAAACCTATCTTTGATTCTCCATTGTCGCCGCGAATTGTGACTCGGAGTTGGAACCCGCACTGATTCAACGCACCTCGAACGTTCCATCCGCACGCTTGGCGAGAAGTCGCTTCAACTCCAGCATCATCAGCGCGGAAGCGAGCGTGGAGCCCGGCAGACCCGTTTGCCGGGCAATTTCGTCGGCGTTCAGAATGCTTCCGTCTTTAAGCACATCCATCACGGCGGATTCCAAGTCCGATAATGCCGGCCCGACAGTCTCCTGAGCCCCGGCATTACCCTCCTCCGTTTCCGAAGGTCGAAGGCCCTTGAGGTAGGCGAATTCCTCCATCACCTCATCGACGTCCTGCACGAGCACCGCTCCATCACGAATCAACTGATGGCACCCGTGACTCGATGCCTGGTCCACCCGCCCCGGAACCGCGAGCACCGTGCGTCCCTGTTCGGCCGCGAAACGGGCGGTGATCATCGAGCCCCCGTTCACAGCCGACTCCACGACGATCAATCCGTCGCAAATGCCGGCAACGACCCGGTTCCGCATCGGAAAACTCTGCCGGTCCGCCCGTCGCCCAAATGGAAACTCGCTAACCACCGCCCCTTCGCCCGCAATCCGACGGTACAGGTCGAGGTTCTCCGCCGGATAAATAATATCGAGGCCGCAGCCGAGGACCGCGATCGTCTTTCCACCCGCTGACAGAGCCCCTTCGTGCGCCGCCGTATCGATTCCCCGGGCGAGCCCGCTCACCACGCAAAATCCGCACCGGGTAAGATTCGCCGCGAGCTTTCGGGCAATCGTCTGACCGTACAACGTGGGACGACGCGTCCCCACCATCGCAATACACCGCTCGGCGATCCGGCCTCCCTTCCAGTACAACCCGATAGGCGGGTCGTAGATCTCCTTCAGCAGCGGCGGATAGTCCTCGTCCTTGAACGTGACGAAGCGCGCGCCCGCTTTCTTCAACTGCGACTCCTCCTTCTCGGGCGAAACGAGATCGCACCAGTTCTTCAGGACATTCGCCACCGTGTCGCCCACCCCTTGAACCCGTTTCAATTCCGAGGCCGGAGCGGCAAGGATTCGCCGCGGATCGCCTTCAAACGCATCCATCAGGCGACGCAACGTCACCGGCCCGACCTCGGGAAGGGCATTGAGGATCAAAAGGGCCTGGCGCTCGGTAACCTGGGAAGTTCGGGACATAAACAACTTCCCCGCAGAATGTGACGGTAGTGAGGAAATGCAAGCGTCGATACGGCCGGAACAAAATATTCATCCCGCACTCCGCCCGGTTCGGGGACAATCATCCACCGTCCGGAACCGACGCGCGCGGTCACTCGTCGTCTTCGGCACGGCGTATAGCGCGACGCCGCCGGAGTTCCTCCGCCGCCTCCCGGAGGCGTTCGGCGGATTCCGCCTCTTCGCTTTCGGCATCGCCCTGCACCTGCGCCTGCCGAGCCTCCGCCTGGCGTTCAATCTCGTCCGCCGAAAACTCGCCGACGCCGACTTCGTTCAGAACGATCGACCGCTCCCTGTCCCCACGCCTGACCCGAACGCTCTCCTCCAAATTCTCGTAGCCGACAACAGTGTACTCCCCGTCAGCTTCATCTTCGCCTAACCACAAGCTGAACTCCTGCTCCGGGTCGTACAGGCTGAACCGGGGTTCGCCGTCAACGACCGTTATTCCCCTCAACTCAAGATCGTCCAGGGAGTCGTCCTGCGGTACCGGCTCGGGTTCGGGTTCCTCTTCCTGTACGTTCTCGTCCGCGTCTTCAAAGTCCGCGGGAATGAACGGCGAATTATTCACCAAACCTTCTTTACCGGCAAGAACCGCGCCCGCCAGGAAAGCAACCGAAAAAAGCGCTGCTCCCAGCATTCCGGAAGTAAAGCGGCGTCCAGACCCAAAACCGGTCTTCCGCTCGATACCTTTGACTTTTTCAATATCCAACCGGGGTAAGTTTCCGTTCACATCTCCATACGTCATATCATCACCTCTCTCTTGCCGATTCCCGCCTTTTTGCGCATTCCGTCCTCTGACAGGGATGTTCCTTCGGTGCTGACAGGGATGTTCCTTCGGTGTTCCTACGGTTTCCGAAAGGCTTCCCGATTATATACCGCACATCGCCCACGCCCCCGTTATCACCTCAATCGGTCCTGGGGATCAGCCCCGACGTGAAGAACGATCCACTCCTTGGGAAATTCGGGAACCCCCTGTTTTCCCGGTGACTCGCCGGTCACACCACGACGGAGGAATACCATTCAGTCCAGCGCCCTCCAATCAAGGCAGTGGCCCGTTTTACGGTAATAATTTGCAATATCCGCAAGATCCGGTACACGCTTGTGAAGCCTTGGAGTGAGCACATTAATGTTACTCAACTGATCAACTTTCTGGATAAGCAATTATTTTGGGCTATGATTTACCGCGCATCCTCCATTATGTCCCTCAAATCACCAAATACAGAGACAATAGGAATATTCCGAGATACAAAAATCAGTCAGCATGAATTTGCCGCCAACGAAAATAAAACGGCGTTTGAATCAAAAGGATGCCGCGTTGAACTTTATGATATTAACGAATTATCGCGTGATTATCCCAACAAAAAAGTCGTGATCACTCTAAAGACCGATCAAGAATCGCTTGATCGTTTGAGGGAAGAAGGAGGCCAGCCTGTAAATGATTCGGTTGAACAATCGTTTGCAATACGTACGACCAATCATAAAAGAACTTCATACTTTGTTATAGGTGGCGATGTCAACGGGGCAATGTATGGCGGATTGCAACTGGCTGAAAGCATTAACCTGTATGGCACGACAAACTCCATCGATGAAGAACAATCACCCGATATCCCGCACCGGGGCGTTAAATTCAACCTCCCGTTTGATAAACGCAGCCCGACATATTATGGCAGTGGGTTTAGTACCGACGACTATCGCGGTAAATCGACAAGAAATGCCATTCAACATATTTGGGATATCGATTTCTGGCGCACCATGTTTGATGAACTGGCGTGGCACAGGTACAATGTCTTCTCAATATGGACACTTCATCCGTTTACCTCCATGATCACAATGCCCGAATATCCGGATGTTGCGATTGAAAATGTGGAAGGATTCAATGGCTTTTCCAAAAGCCTGTCGATAAATGAAAAAATCGAATTCTGGAAAAAAGTCATGGTCATGGCCAAAAACCGGGGGTTCGAATTCCACATCTATACCTGGAACATATACACTTACGGTGCCGCAGGCAAATACGGGATCGATAATGATCCGCACAACCCGAATACGATCGCATACATGCGTAAGTGTATGACCCGTTTGTTTGAGACATATCCGGACTTGAGCGGTTTTGGCGTTGGAGCCGGAGAAAACATGGGAGACATCAGCGACGAAGAAAAGGCGCGATGGACCTGGTCAACCTACGGCCGGGGTCTTTTCGATTATGCCAAGATGCATCCGGAGCGGCAAATTGTATTTGTACACCGTTATCACGCCGCCGGCGGTGCCGAGGTAGCTGCTGATTTTCGCCCGCTCCGCGACTTGCCTAATGTTCGTTTCGATTTTTCGTTTAAATATGCCGTCGCACATATTTATTCAACCACGACCCCCGATTGGATTCGGACCCGTCAAGGAGATGTCCCGGCACAACTTCTGGAGCTGAATCTAAAAACATGGGTTGAGCTGCGGAATGATTCGTTTTATTATCTTCATTGGGGTGATCCCGGCTTTGTTAAGCGTTATTTGGCCGCATTGCCAGAGAAAGAACGTGCCATCCGGGGATTTGTCATTGGTTCTGATGGCTACACACCAACCTATGTTTTTTCCAGTAAGGCGGATTGGGGGCAAAAAAAATTGGATATGCAGCGCACCTGGTACACCTGGATGTTGTGGGGCCGGCTTGCCTATAACCCGCAACTACGGAATGATTATTTCCAGGATATCCTGCAAGACCGCTATCCGGAATGTGACTCGAAATCCCTGTTTGAAGCATGGAGTTATGCCTCTAAGGGAATTCCGTTATTTACCGAGCTGATTCAGGGAACTTTTATATCCGACTACCTGTGGTATCCGGAAGCCTGTATGTCCAGAAGGTATGGTTTCATAACTATTGGCAGGATGGCGGAGGCAGTCCCGCCTCCCGGATCCGATTTGTGCAGCATTGCTCACAGTGCGAAGAATAATTGCGGGGACAAAAAATCCTCCTATCGGATTGCCGATGAAATTGAATCACACGCCAAACAAGCCTTGAATATAATGGCCAATCAAAACCCGGATTTAAATACGGAGTCCGGGACAAATATCGGGAACATTCTCGCCATGCTGTATTTAGGCTTATACTTTGCCGAAAAGACCAGAGGAGCAACCTATAAAGCCGCGTCCCGGATTGATCCGGCAAGAAACGCACTGGCTAAAGCCTGTGTTTATTGGGCTAAATACCGTTCGCTGATGAACGAAATGTACACCGGCCAGGATTTACAACGGACCAGGCCCATCACCGACTGGAGAATGCTGGACGCAGACGTGCTGGATGAGTATGTAAGACTTGGCGGACAGTCGGCTTCAATTGACGATGTCACGAATGATCAGATGGAACCCTGAAATCGCAAAGGCGTCCTTCTAAAGTGCTTTCAGGTTTTTTGTTTCCACGATGTTTTGAATATTTATAGCGTCTCATATTTTGCAGTTTACAATCATAAATAAATTTATTTCAAAATATAGAGCTGAATTCCTTATTCATTCTTTTTACGTTCCGTATTTATGCAACAAACAACCAGACAAACGAATAAAGTCCGACTTATTGTTATGGCCGATATCGGCCACGACCCCGATGACGAGCAGCAAATCGTACATTTGCTTATGTGCTCGAACGAATTCGATTTAGAAGGATTAATTGCGGTTTCAGGTCGATATTTCAGACCTGACCCACCGGATACGGTTAAGGTGTTGATGCCGGAATTGTTTCATTTGATTATCGATGCTTACGAAAAAGTATATCCGAATTTGATGAAACACGCAACCGGATGGAAGCAGCCGGAATACTTGCGAAGCATTGTCGCAAGCGGACAAGAGGATAATGGCATGAAGGATGTTGGCGTTGGACGATCTTCCCAAGGATCAAAGCTAATGATTGATGCTGTATTGAAAGACGATCATCGTCCATTGTATATACTGTCCAACGGAGGCATGAACACGCTTGCGCAAACTCTTTTCGACTACAGAGAAAATCATACAAAAGCACAAATGGATGCTTTCCTTTCGAAAATCAGGGTGTATGACAATTCCGGTCAAGACGAGTGCGGTGCATGGATATGTCATGAGTTTCCCGATATATTTTATATACGCGGCAGGTATCAGAATCGCGCTTATGGCGGTCCCACGAACGACAACCTTGGGCCTCATTGCTGGAAGCCATACGAATACAGTCCTTTGGGGCAGCATCAGTGGGCGAAAGAAAATATTCAAACCAATCATGGTGCTTTGGGCGAACTTTATCCAGATAGAAAAGTCGCCGGAGAGTTCCATTTTATTGGCGGTGGCGGCGAAATACCGTGGGCGGGTTTAATCAATCCGGGGTTGTCAGACATTTCCCAACCTTCTTGGGGAGGCTGGAGTGGACGCTATACTGCGAGGAAAGCTCTCAACCCCCTTTCTGGATTTTCGATAATTCATGCAGACGAAAAGCAGTATTCCCCTTTTCATGCTTACACCGATGGAGATGATATTATTGACAAGTGGGTTAACGCCGCCGATGGAAAAACCTATGAGGATGTTTATACGCCGGTTTGGAGATGGCGAAATGCCATGTGGAACGACTTTAAAGCCAGAATGGATTGGTGCGTTGAACCTTACCAGAATGCAAATCACCACCCAATAGCGGTGTTGAATGGAGACACTACGAATAATATCGTCAAAGTTAAATCCAATTACGACGAGTCCATCTACTTGGATGCCACAGGGTCGAATGACCCGGATGATGATAACTTGTCATATTATTGGTGGGTATATTCAGAAGCAGGTGTAAGGCCATATAACAAACCGTTGTCGATCGATAACCCAACATCGGTAAAAACCTCGTTGAAAATTCCAAAAGACGCTGCGTGTAAAGATCTGCATATCATCCTGGAGGTTATGGATGACAGTAAAATTGTGCCGTTGGTTACTTATCGGCGAATGGTGGTAATTGTAACAAATTATTAATCGGGGTATGAGAATTGGATAACAGGCTATTTTTCTAAAAACCTCATGCACCGCGCAAATTCCGATCTGCTCCGAATGTGCATGGTCCCATGAATGGAGTCGCCATCATGCCTTGGCCAAGGCATGATGGCGTTCTCGCATTTTGATATGGGAAGACGGACGGAATATCAGTAAGCCAAACTGACCGCGGTTCCCCACCAGAGCTGTTGCTGCGGCCCATCGACCACACCGTCATCACTGTTTCCAGCGAAACGAACCCCGAATGAGAACGACGCGGCTTCATTCAAGTCGTAAACGACGTCGGCGGTCAACCCGTAGTAGAAATAATCGTCGCCGTTGGTGACATACCCGGCATAAGCGCCGAGATCCAGACCGTACCCATCGAAACCAACCTCACCGAGATCGTAACCGTATCCGACCGAACCTTCGAAGGTCAGGATCTCTCCCTCAGTCTCGTAGAACACGTAAAATGCCGGGTCGAAGTCGACATCAAACGCGACCCCGATGTACGGCTCCCGTTCACTGCCTCCGTCCTCCGGAAACCAGTAGTAGGTATACCCGACATCCAGTTCGACCATTTCTCCGAGCGGAAACGCCCAGCCGCCGTAAAAGTCCACCTCGTTGCCTTCAGGCGGTGTCCGAGTCCTGTTCAGCGGCATGGACATCCAGGTTCCGATGTAACCATCGAGAATCCCGATTTCCATCCCCGGCTGAAGACTCGGTCCACCGAGTTTCGCACCGCGGAATGAATACTCCGACTCAAAGGCGAAGTCCGTTTCCACCGAAATGTCTTCGGGGGTTACTTGAGCGTAAGCGGCGGAGCTTCCGCTCAAAGCAATCAAAGCCGCCATCGTTTTCAATATACGTTTGTTCATAGTGTTTGTTACAGTAGGTTTTGTAATCATGACTGTGTTGTGCGGTAGAGCACGACGACGAGTATGAGCTAGTTTCATGCCAACCATGAAATTCCCCCTGTTTTACCCGAACTTTCCTCCTATTGGAGAAAATTACCCAGTTTTTGTACGAAGCCGGACAAGAAGATCCTTGCTGTCAACCGAATCGCCAACGCCGACCAGCAGCTCGCCAACGACACCATCGCACAGAGCGTAGACGGTCGTCTGCATTTTCATCGCTTCGAGTGCAAGCAGTTTGTCCCCCTTCGAAACCTTTTGGCCGACGGATACGGAAATGCTGGTGACCATTCCCGGGATCGGAGCGCCCACTTGGGCGGGATCGGCGGGATCGGCTGTGTCGCGGGGTTGCTCCGCCGCCTTGACCGACTTGTCCTGAATAGCTGTTTCCCGCGGCTTTCCGTTAAGTTCGAATGTGATAATCCGGAAACCCTTGTCGTTCACGTCTCCCACGTGCAGGAGCTTGATGAAAAGCGTCTTCCCCTCCTGGATATCGACGGAAATCTCCTCGCCCGGCTGCAGCCCGTAGAAGAATGACGCCGTGGGCAGGACGCTGACATCGGAGTATTCCTGCCTGAAGGCGTCGAACTCCTCGAATACCCGGGGATACATGAGGTGGCAGAAAAACTCGTCCTCGGTCACCTTTCGTTTCAGTTTTTTCTCCAGCGACTCCTGTTCTTTTTTGAAATTGAGCGCAGGTTTGCCGGCGCCCGGACGCCCTTTGACGGCCTTCCGTTTTCCGAGAATCACCTTCCGGAGTTTCTTGGGCCAGCCGCCCGGAGACTGACCCAGACCGCCGGAAAACATATCGACAACCGATTCGGGAAAGGAAGTTCCCGGCTCAAGGTTAATCACGTCACCGGGTTCGATGCCGCGGGTGATCAGGAACATCGCCATGTCCCCGACGACCTTGCTGCTCGGAGTGACCTTGACGATATCGCCAAAGAGGTCGTTGACCTCGCGGTAATAACGAACGATCTCGTGCCAACGCTTTCCAAGGCCCATGGACTCCGCCTGTTCGCGGAGGTTGGTGTACTGGCCGCCCGGCATTTCGTGGTAGTACACCTCGGCGCTTCCAAAGGGAGGGCTGGTGTCGAACGGAGCATAGATTTCCCGCACGTCCTCCCAGTAGTAGGTGAATTCATTCAAACCCGGCAGGTCGATCCCGGTATCGCGGGGGGTGTTTTTGAGGGCCGCGACAATGGAATTGAGGTTCGGCTGGCTCGTCGAGCCGGACAATGAAGCGATCGCGGCGTCCGCGATATCGACACCCGCATCGCAGGCCCGAAGCACGGAGGCAGCCGCGATGCCGCTGCTGTCATGGGTATGAAAATGGATTGGGATTCCAATCTCCTGCTTGAGAGTATTGACGAGTTTCGTGGCCGCGTACGGCTTGCACAATCCGGCCATGTCCTTAATCGCGAGGACGTGCGCTCCCCTCTTTTCAAGTTCCTTCCCAAGATTGACGTAATACTTCAGTGAATACTTCTGGCGATCCGGGTCGAGGATATCGCCGGAGTAACAGATCGCCGCCTCGCAGACCGAGTCGGTTTTATTGAGCACGGCGTCCATCGCCACCTTCAGGTTCGGGAGGTAGTTCAAGGAATCAAAGATCCTGAAAATATCCATTCCCGCCTCGGCGGCGTGCTTGACGAAGCCTGTCACAACGTTGTCGGGATAGTTCGTGTACCCGACACCGTTCGCGCCGCGCAGCAGCATCTGGAAACAGATATTGGGAATCTTCTCACGTAGAAGGCGCAGACGTTCGTAGGGATCCTCCCGCAGAAACCGCATCGACGTGTCGAAGGTCGCTCCGCCCCACATTTCCAGGCTGTACAGGCCCGGCACCCTCCGCGCGATGGCATCCGCGGCGGCCAGCATATCAAACGTGCGCATACGCGCGGCAAAAAGCGACTGGTGCGCGTCCCGAAGAGAGGTATCGGTCAACAACAATCGCTTCTGCTGCGCCGTCCACTCGGCGAACTTCTTCGGCCCGTGTTTTTTGAGGTAATTCCGAGTACCGGAGGGTGGCTTCACCTTCCGGTCACACGCCGGCGGAACAGGCCCGGCAATCGGTTCCTTCGGTTTATAGCCTTTGACGTGGGGATTCCCGTTTACGATCCGGTCGCCGAGAAAATTCAGGATCCGGGTCGCCCGGTCTCGTCGCGGACTGAACCGAAAGAGTTCGGGAGTATAATCGATCAGCGTTGTGGTCGCCTGTCCCGATCGAAACACCTTGTCGTGGATGACGTTTTCCAGGAACGGTATATTCGTCTTCACGCCCCGAATCCTGAACTCGCGCAGCGCCCTGTCCATCCGCTGCAGCGCCACCTCGAAGTTCGGCCCGAATGCCGTGACCTTGACGAGCAGCGAATCGTAAAAAGGAGTGATTACCGAACCCGTGTGCCCCATGGCGCCGTCGAGCCGGATTCCGAAACCGGCGGCCGATCGGTAGTTGAGGATCTTTCCGTAATCCGGCACAAACTTGTTTTCGGGATCCTCCGTGGTGATCCGGCACTGGACGGCGAAGCCGATTCGCGGAATTTCCTCCTGCCGGGGCAATCCCACCCGGGAACCGTGGAGCGAGAATCCCTGGGCCACCTCGATCTGGGCGCGGACGATATCGAGGTCGGTGATCATCTCGGTAACCGTATGTTCAACCTGGATACGCGGATTCATTTCGATGAAGAACCACTCGCCGGTGTCGCAGTCGAGAAGGAATTCCACCGTTCCCGCGTTGTCGTAGCCGACCTCGCGCCCGACCCGGACGGCGGCCTCGCACATTTCCCGGCGAATGTCGTCGGGCACAGCGACCGACGGGGCGATCTCCACGACCTTCTGGTGACGGCGCTGTACCGAACAATCGCGCTCGTGCAGGTGGACGAGGTTTCCCTTTTTGTCGCCCACGATCTGGACCTCGAGGTGTTTGGCTCGCCGAATATAGCGCTCCAGAAATACGGCCGGATTCCCGAACGCCCGCTCGGCTTCCCCCTGCGCCTCACCGAGGAGTTTCATGAGATCCTTCTCGCGATCCACCACGCGCATGCCACGGCCTCCGCCGCCGAAGGCGGCCTTGACGATGAGGGGAAACCCTATTTTGCGAGCTGTCCGGGCGGCGACTCCGGGATCCTTGATCGCGTTCCTGGTTCCGGGCAGGACCGGTACGCCGGCCTTCGCCGCCACCTCGCGGGCTATCGTCTTGTCGCCCATCCGCGCCAACAGCTCGGAACGCGGCCCGATGAAGGTGATCCCCGCGTCCTCGCATGCCCGCGCGAACTCCGCGTTCTCGGCGAGAAACCCGTACCCCGGGTGAATCATATCGACCTCTTTTTCCCTGGCGAGGTCGATGATTCCCTCGATGTCAAGATAGGCGCCGACCGGCCCCTTGCCCCTGCCGATGAGGTAGGCTTCGTCCGCCTTGAACCGATGATCGCCGAACCGATCCTCTTCGGCGTAAACGGCAACGGTTCTCAACCCAAGTTCATTAGCGGCGCGGAATACCCGGATAGCGATTTCACTGCGATTGGCGACAAGGAGTTTTTTCATGCATTCATTACTGATTTTTCGCTGTTTATTCGATATTTCTGAAGTTCTTACGACGGGGCATTTCGGAGGTTCTCCGATTCAGAACACCTTCATCTCGATCTCACTCCCGTTGTGTTTCTCGACGTACTCGGCAAACATCCTCTTCACGGTGCTGGTAAGAGTCTTCTTCCCGACCTTGAATGCAATATCGTCGATCCTGGCGACCGGGACGACATCGTTGGTGGTCGAAGTGAGGAAGCATTCGTCGAATTCGTCCAGTTGATCGGGATAGATCCGCTGCTCCGCTATGTCCAGATCCCATGATCGCAGCGCCTCGCGAAGAACGATTTTCCTCGTGATGCCTTCGAGGATACCCGTATCCGCGGGAGGAGTCATCAGTTTCCTGCCTTTTACAAAGAAAAGATTACAGACGGAAGCCTCGGCAATGGCACCCTCCATGTTAAGAATGACCACTTCATCCGCAAGCCTGAGGCGGGCTTCGCGCAGACACATGAGGTTGTTCAGGTAATTGCCGGTCTTCCAAGCCGGGTTAAGGTTCTGTGGTGAATTCCGGCAAAGCCTGTTTGCTATCGAAAGCTTGATGCCCTTCTTGAGTTTGTCGTCGGACCAACGCGGAAGCCGCTGCACGATAAGGACGTAAAGCGGCCGGTCGGCCAAGGCTGTGTCCAACCCGATCGTTCCCGCCCCTCGCGAAATCTGCAGGCGGATGTAGATCTCGGTCCTTTCTCGGGTTTTTTCAAAGAACGCCGAAATCGTACGCCGCATTTCGGTTATCAGCACCCCACCGTCGAACGGTATTTCGATCCCAAGCGCGGCGGCGGAACGGTTGAGCCGATCGAAATGCTCCTCAAACGCGAAGAGCACTCCATCGTAGGTGCGAAGAACCTCATAAACCGAATCCCCGTAAAGAAAACCGCGATCGAGCGGCGAGATCGACGGCTCGTTCGCGTCGTGCAGCTTTCCGTTCGTGTTTGCCTGAATGTACTCGGACATGAGTCCAGTGGTTGGGTGGAGTGAGTCGGGTGTCGAGTGTGAAGTGGCGCAGATCAGGACGAGCCGCTCAGCGGTCACGGCATTCGGCCTTCGTTGACCTCGATCAAGTCGCACATGGTGATGATATCTTCACGATCGGAGAATCCAAGCTCCTCCTTTCTCGCCTGCAGCCGCTCGCGAGAGACGCCGTGCAATCCACGCTGAACGAGCTTCCTGTTCCAGCCTGGAGCGTCGGGTTCGCCGGGCAGCAGGCTGAGCACGGCGTCCTCGATCTCGACTTCGGTCCGGCAATCCTTCAGCACATCGAGAAACGCCTCGAACGGGACGTCAATGTAACTGCAGAGCAAGTCGTCGAACCCCCGGCCGAGGGTGCGTTGGTAGGCCGGTGAGAGTTCGCCCGCCCAATGCCGACGGATTTTTTCGACCATCCGCGGCAGGTGCATCAGGCCGCACGCATGCGGGATGTAAGGTGATGGAAGAAACTCGGATTCGGACATAACCAGTTCCAAGCCGTAAACGAGAGGCAGGGGGGATGGCAACGATCAAAATCTTGCCCTTTCGTCCGATTCGTTTAACGGTGATGGAACGCATGGGGACGTCAACAAACGAGCAGCAACAGCCAAAAACAAACACGATTTACCGGGTGGCCGCCTACGTGCTGCGCTACCGCGGCCTATTCGCACTGACCCTGTCGCTCGCGGTCGGCAGCACGCTTTGCCTGATCGCCATCCCGTGGATCATCTCCTTCGTGATCGACGACGTCATTCCCCGCCAGGAACCCGCGGCGCTGATGTGGGGGGTGCTCGTCGTCGTTTTGTGCTACCTGGGAAGGGACGTTTTCAACTTCGCGCGCATCCGCATCAACAACACGCTCGAACAGAAGGTGCTGTTGGATCTGCGGCACGACGTCCACAACAAACTCCTCGATCTGCCGATCTCCTATTACGACAACCGGCCGAGCGGCGAAATCGCGTCCCGGGTCATCGAGGACGTTCAAAACGTCGAACGGGCGATCCTCGACGGAACGGAGCAGGGGCTGATTGCCGTTCTGACGATTTTTGGCGTCGCCACCATTTTACTCTTCCGCCAGCCCGGCCTCGCTCTCCTTGTGATGATCCCGCTGCCGGTTCTCATACTTTTCGGGTACAACCACGCGCGGATGACCCGCCGCAACTGGAAGCTCGTCCGCGAGAGCGCCGGGAGCCTCAACAGCCTCCTGGTCGAACACCTGCAGGGAAACCGTCTGATCAACGCGTTTGCCCTCCATCGCAGGGAAAGGAGACGATTTGGCGGCCGAGCCCGGAAACTCAGGGATACGACGCTTCGCGCCATGTACCGCTATTCGCTTTACATTTCGTGCAGCAACTTCATCGGAAGCATGGGCGCGGTCATGGTACTTGGATTCGGCGGTTACCTGCTCATGGAAGGACGGATGACCCACGGTGAACTCGTCGGGTTCTTCCTTTATTGCGCGATGTTTTACGAGCCGATCAATAGGCTGAACCAAGTGAACCAGCTTATCAGCGCGGGAAAAGCCTCGGGCGACCGGGTCTTCGAGATCCTCGACCATCCCGTCGCGGTGAAGAACGATCCCAACCCCATTACCTTTCCAGAGGGGCTGGTCGAAGCCGAATTCCGCAACGTCTCGTTCGCGTACCAGGAACGGGCGCCCGTCGTTGAAGGAATCAATCTCACTCTCCACGCCGGAAAGGTTACCGCTTTGGTCGGCCACACCGGCGCGGGCAAAAGCACCCTGGCGAACCTCCTTTTGCGATATTACGACGTCACCGGCGGAGAGCTTCTACTCAACGGCGCCGACGTTCGCCGCATCGAGCTCGAACAGCTCCGAAGCCACATCGGCTACGTCGCCCAGGAGCCGTTTCTCTTTGAAGGGACGGTGATGGACAATCTTGTCCTCGCCCGGGAGGACGCGACCGAGGAGGAGATGTGGGAGGCGCTTTCCGCCGCGCACGCGGACGCTTTCGTCGACCGCCTGCCCGACGGGATCCATACCCAGATCGGCGAGCGCGGAATCCGTTTGAGCCAGGGCGAAAAACAACGGCTCACGATCGCGCGTGTCCTCCTCAAAAATCCGGCGATCGTTGTGCTCGACGAGGCGACTTCCAGCGTCGACACCCTGACCGAGAACAGGATCCAGGCCGCTCTCAATCGACTGATGAAGGACCGCACGGTCCTGGTGATCGCCCACCGCCTCTCGACCGTTCAACAAGCCGACCAGATCGTCGTCCTGCAGCATGGAGAAATTATCGAAAAGGGCTCCCACCGTGATCTGATTACCCTCGGCGGCCAATACGCGAAAATGTGGAGAATTCAGCAGGACATCATCCCGGAAACGGTGACCTGAAGGAGAAAGGGGAAATTAAGAATCAATCCCGGGCGCCCTGCCGCTTCATCCCATCCGTCGATCAACCTTCCGCCCGCCAAAATCGCGTCCTTTGTCAGTAATCGCAACCTGCCAACCCGCGCCCCGGGGACGGCATCGGAAAGCCTTGCATTTCCTCGCCAGGCCACTTACGCTGAGCGTCAGAGCCCGGTCCCCTTTGCCATACGACGTATTCATAGCTCTTATTTTCCACGCCATCCTCGCGCCGCTGACGGCGATTCACGCGCTGCTCTACAAGCGGGACTCGCGGGCGGCCTTTGGATGGATTGCCTTGTGTTTCCTGCTACCACTCGGCGGCCCCGTTCTCTACCTGTTTTTGGGGTTGAATCGCGCCCGGGGACGGGCTCAGCGCCTGGGCCTTGGCGGGATCAGCATGGGTTATGAGCGCGGCCGTGTCCTGGAAAAGATCCATCCCATGCCGGATTCCGTCCGGGGTGAATACGTTAAGCTGGCGCGAATCGGTCAGGCGCTCAGCCGCCACCCGCTGACGGCAGGGAACGGGGTCGAGGCACTGGTCAATGGCGAGAATGTGTATCCGGCCATGATCGAGGCCATACAACAGGCTGAAAGTCATGTCTTGTTGACAACCTACATCTTCGACCGCGATTCGACCGGCAAACGCTTCTGCGAAGCGCTGCAGAGCGCCTCGGCGAGGGGGGTGGATATCCGCGTTCTCATCGACGGCATCGGGGAGTGGTATTCATTTCCCCGCGCCACCCGTTCGCTCAGCCGCGCGGGCATTCGTATCGCCCGCTTCCTTCCTCCGCGCCTGCTGCCGCCCTCGCTCTCCCTTAATGTGCGCAATCACCAGAAGATCCTGGTCGTCGACGACCGGGTCGGATTCACCGGCGGAATGAACCTGAGCGACCGGCACCTGGTGGAGGATCCCAGCAATCGATCCCCGACGGCCGACCTGCATTTCCGTTTGACCGGACCGGTGGTTGCCCAGTTGCGCGAAGAGTTTCTGCGCATGTGGCGATTCGCAACCCGCAGTCGCGACGTCCCCTCCCCCGCGGAAAGCGCGCCGGACGGGCCATTCATGTGCCGCACCGTCACCGACGGACCGGACGAGGATCTCGATCGACTGAACATGCTGCTGGGCGCAGCCATCGCCGAAGCCCATCATTCCGTGCGCATCATGACTCCGTACTTTCTCCCGCCGAGAGAACTGATCGGGGCCATCCAGGCCGCAACGGTGCGGGGTGTGGAGGTGGTTGTCGTGCTGCCCGGGAAAAACAATCTCCCCTATATGCACTGGGCCACGCGCAATATGCTCTGGGAGATCCTTTATCGGGGGGTGAAGGTCTATTACCAGCCCCCGCCGTTCAATCACGCCAAGCTGTTTATTGTCGATGGATACTACACCCTTATCGGTTCGGCCAATTGGGACCCGCGCAGCCTGCGCCTGAATTTTGAGTTGCAGGTCGAAGTGTACGGCGAAGACTTTGCCGCCCCGCTGATCGACTATATCGATAAAGCCGCATCGTCGGGGAGGGAGGTGACCCTGGAGGAGGTGGACGGGCGCAGGCTTCCGGCCCGCCTGAGGGATTCGTTTTGCTGGTTATTCTCCCCGTACCTTTAAGCGTCTCTCACAGGCCCGAAGCGTTCACAGCGCGCCGGGAGGCTATTTGCGGAATCCCGGCTCACGCCCGGCATGCGCGCACACGACCGGGAGCAAAGGGGGCTGGCGGGTTGCAGGCTGCCGAGGACGTGTTTCAGGAGCCAGCCGCAGGCGAACGCGAGTATTATCGCGGTCAGGACAAAATCCATTGAGGCGACGGGATTCATAATCGCTCCAGGAACCACGTCCCCGTTTGAAAGGTGGCCGTCGCCCCGACCCAGGCGAGAGCAGTGAGGTAGGCGAAGGCGAATATCGCCCAGCGCCAGCCGCTCTCCTTCGCGATGACGGCAAGGGTGGGCGCGCATTGGCTGCACAGGGCGAAAAAGACCATCAGCGCCAGCGCAACCGGCAGGGTGAAAACCGGTTCCCCCGCGCGGGGCCCGGAATCCCAGCGCTGTTCCCGCAACGCCTGACGCAAACCCGGCGACTCCTCATTCACGTCATCGCCCACGCGGTACAAAACCCCGAGTGTCGGAATGATCACCTCGCGCGCGGGAAAACTCGCCAGGATGCCGACGGTGACCCGCCAGTCGAAGCCGGCGGGAGCAAAAACCGGCTGCACGAATCGCCCCGCCTGTCCGAGCCAACTCTCCTCGATCGGCGCGTGTACCAATTCCGCGAATACGGCTTCCCCCTCGCCGTCCGCCGCCTCGATCGCCTGCCGGGGAAACGAGAGCAATCCCCAAACGACAATCGTCGCCGCGAGAATGATCGTGCCGGCTTTCATCACAAACTCGCGGCCGCTCTCCCACACCCGCCAGCCGACATTGCGCCACTGGGGCAGGCGGAGGGGAGGCAGTTCCAGCACGAACGTCTGCGCCGGCGTGCGCAGAATCCAGCGGTTGATCGCCCAGGCAACCGGAACCGCCACGGCGAGCCCGACCGCGTGCATGCCAAACAGAACGAGTCCGCTTATCCACGGCCCGTAAACAGGGGCGACAAACGCGCCGATCAGAAGAACGTAAACCGGCAGGCGCGCCGAGCAGCTCATCAGCGGAGCGACAAGGATAGTCCCCAGCCGCGCGCGCGAGTCTTCGATGGTCCGCGTGGCAAGGATTCCGGGAACGGCGCAGGCGTAACTGGAGAGAAGCGGAACGAAGCTCTTCCCGCTGAGCCCGCACCAGGCAAACAGGCGATCCATCAGAAACGCGGCCCGCGCCAGGTAGCCCGTTTCTTCGAGAAGACTGATGAAGAAGAAAAGAATGAGAATCTGCGGGAGAAATACCACGAACGCCCCGACGCCCTCCATTACCCCGTTCACCGTCAGACTTTGCAGCAGCGGGAATCCTTCGAACAGCGGAGCAACCAGTCCCTGCGCGACCGACTTGCCCTCTTCGATCCCCTCCATCAACGGTGCGGCGCCCGCGTAAACGGCCTGAAAAACAAACAGGATGAGGAGGGCGAATATGCCTGGTCCGGCGATGCGGTGCGCCAGGATACGATCGAACGCGCGGGTTCGATCCCGGGACAGCGCTCCCCGGCGCCGGACGGCCTCGCGTGCGAGTTCCCCGGCGATGCGGTGCAGGTGGATCGCCTCCGCCGACCCCGACGGTGTGCCGTGGCCGCGAAGAATCGTCCGGGCCTCCTCGATCACACCGGCCGTTTCCGGCGGCCCCGAAGGATCGAAGAGCAGCCGCAGAAGTTCGCCTCGCGCCCGGCGGCGTTCCGAATACGGCAGCCGCGACTCCAGGTGTCCCAGGCCCTCCTCCACCGCAGCCGGCCAGGGCTGCGGCCGGGGCGCCCGCTCGTTTCGCAGGCAGTCGTCAATCGCCGTTTTCAGCCGATCGATACCGTGCCCGGAACGGGCGGAAACTCCGACAACGGCCGCTCCGAGCCGCTCCGAAAGGAGGGCGAAGTCGATGCACAAGCCCTGTCGCTCCGCTTCATCGAGAAAATTCACCGCCACGACGAGCGGTCTCCCGAGATCCGCCATCTGGAGAACGAGGTAAAGGTGACGGTCGAGTTGGCAGGCGTTCACCAGGCACACGATGGCGTCGGGCGGCGCCTCGCCCCCAAGCCGACCGTACACAAAATCGGACGCGATCCGTTCATCCGGCGATCTCGAACGCAGGCTGTAGCATCCGGGAAGATCGTACAGGGAATGCGCACCCGTGCGGTTCCGAATCCTTCCGACCTTCCGTTCGACCGTGACGCCGGGATAGTTGCCCACCTCCTGCCGCATCCCGGTCAGCCGGTTAAAAAGCGAACTCTTCCCGCTGTTTGGCGGGCCGACCAGGGCGATGACCGGATTCCGCGATCCCGGTGGCGCCGGCTCAGGAGTCGCGACGCTCACGGTTCATCACGCTTCTCGAAGGTCAAACGAATACACGCGGCGTCACGGCGCCGAATCGCCAACCGCAGCGATCCCACCCGGATGGCGATCGGATCCCCCAGCGGTGCAACCCGGTCAACAGTCACCTCGCCACCCGGCAATAAGCCGAGTGCCAGGAAGCGCTCGCCCGCGGCATGATTCGCATCCACGTCGAGCACCCGCGCGACACGGCCGCACGGCAGGCAGTCGAGTGATAAAATCCCCTTCATTCCCTTTAATTGAGAACGAATCTCAGTCTTAATCAAGCATAAACTCTCATTCCTCCGATACCTATGAGGCCGTCTTCTCTACCGCACCGATTCCGCTTATACAGCGCTTTCCAGCGCCATCGCCGTTCGTCCGATCGCCACGGGTCGGGAGCGAATTGGGGGATAGCCAACAAGCTCCTGATGGAACGGGAAAGAACGTGAGCCACTACGTTGGCATTCCGCGCAATCGGAAACAACAGACGGAAGGGATGTGTGCGAGCAGCTCATACGGAAAATCGAAACCGGACCCGATTTCTTTACTTTTATTAACTATCCTCCGCAATCTGAAAAAGATGATACCCGTCCCTCAAGATCATGAAATATCTTCGGGAACAAGAAACCACCCATCAGCTCGCCTTATCGAATCAACGATTTCCTGGTAAATCCAGCCCTCACGAAACGTTTGATATCCTGTATATCCCTTGCCAAGAATGTCATTTACAAACTCTTGTACAAGGTAGGTCCAATTGCGCTGTGTGTCACCTGCAATCTCAGGAACGGATTTTCTGATATTCTCAGGGAGTGGTATCTTCTCCCATTTTTGGGAATCGCGAGTGTGAAGATATAATGGCCCTTGGGCATATGCGCCCTCTATATGTATAGCGCCCTCACTCCCGAAAAATGCGATATAATCATTGTTAAACCTTGGCTGTATACCGCAATGCTTAAAAAGTAATGAGACCGTATCCTTGGTATTATTGGAAACTTCCGACTGCAAACGTCCCATCACAGTGTATGTCCACTCGGAATCAACATCGCGCCATTCCCATCGCTCAGGATTTTTGAGCGCTTCCCGTCTTGTTGGCGCAAACTCTTTTCGTTTCCTAAAGTCATGTACACCTTCAACAACAGGTGCAACATGCATGTCATTTCGGGTTTCACCATTAATCCTTCGAACTCGCCCGTTCAGAACATTCTCAACGATTGAGAGCTTATGCGTAAAGTTATTGCTCAGGCGACCTCCGCCAAGATCAATCTTGTGCGACCATCCCCAGGGAATAAGTAATTCAAGATTATAATGCGAGATGCACTCCACCTCATACGGAACACCTATATCACCTTTGGCAACCATCTCTTTAGCCAGCAATGCATGAGGTTGATACCTGAAGGATGCGCCAAAAGCTGTCTTGACGCCTTTTTTCTTAGCCTCTTTGTAAAGTTGCTTGGCCTTCTCTGATGTAGTTGCAAGCGGTTTGTCACAAAAGATATGGCACCCATATTCGATCGCTGAAAGAATCGGATTAAAGTGTGCACCGCCAGGCGTGCCGATAATGGCAATATCAGGCTTAATCTCAGCTAAAGCCTTGTCCCAATCCGTTGATGCATATTCAATATTCATCTGATTTGCAATATTCTCAACTACCGACTTCGTACGGCTCACCATGCCTGATATTTCAACACCAGCGTTTCTGAAAGCTTCAGTGTGACCTTGCCCGGCAAAACCTGAGCCATGAACCAATGCTCTCAATTTTTTCGACATATATAAACCCCGCTGTTCGTTTAATTACCAGACTTTATAGATAACAAACCTTAAGAAACATGATTGCTTGCGGCCAATGATAGGTTCGTCGGAGCATCACCGTGCGTGCGCCCCCACTTCGATAACCACCCGCCGATATGCGGTCAAGGGGACTATCGGGGACCGGTCGGTGACCTCGAGAATGAGGTGCAGCTCCTTTCCCTCGGCGTCCGCCGGGACCGTGAGGGTGACGCGCGGGGAAGTGGCGTCGGCGAGCGGCAGCGCTTTTCCATAGGGAGCGCGCCCGGCCTCGGGATAATTCCACCACGAGAACGTGAGCTCGTCGCCGTCGGGATCGCTGGATTCGGACGCGTCGAAGACCAGCGTCTCCCCGGGGCGCGCCGAATGATGCAAAATGTCGGTGGCGGCATCACCGTTTACGACGGCGCGCGGATGATGATTGGCCTCGGCGAAGGGTTTCAAGCACCAGTCCATGCGCGCCCGGAAGTCGTTCCACATCGCCTGTCGCCAACGCCAGATGGGAGTGTACTCGTCGTGATATGTCACGCCGGTGTCGGGATCGGTCCACCGGCCGACTGCGTCTGTGTAGACCGCCCAGGGCTTGAATCGTTCTTCGTCGGGCCTCACACGCGAGGAATCGGCGGGGACGTTGAGAACCCGCTCCGCCGTATATCGCCCGCTCCACCCGCCCCACGTCTGTTCGGACGGATCGGTCAGGCCGCGGGAGACGAGGCTCATCCAGGGAATGGTTCCGCCGCCCTCGATGAAAGTGGGATTATCGAAAGTGAGATGGAAATAGAGCCGCATAGGGTACAGCTCGCCGAGGGGGCCGTGGCCGGTGCGAATGTGCTCGTGGGCCCAGTCATCCTGCCCCTTGGCGGAATAAGCGTAGGGCTTCCACACGTGGGGTCCGGCCACGTCTTGGGCAGGTCCGCCATAGCACTTCGACTGGGCCTTCCCGCGAATCCAATGGATCTGCGGAAAGGTGTGAGTGATCCACGCGCCGGCATCGTCCTGTGCGCCGTTCTCGAAGACGCGCAGTTTCGCGACAAAGGCGTCGACTTCTTCTGGGCTGTGGCTCGCCCGGTAGTCGATCAAGGCTTGGGCAAGCGTGTTCGACCCGGCGTTGATAACGATGAACACGGGTCGCGGGTCGGCGACGGTCACGTGACGGATGATCAGCTCCGAGCCTGTGGTCGATTTACCCTCACCCACGCCGTCCATGCCGTAATCGGGCTGACCGGAGACGACCTTCATCCGCAGGTTGAAGGGTGAGAGCCAGCCGCCGGCGTGGAGGTGCAGGTTGGGATAGACTTTCTCGTAGCCGTCGATCAGGCGGTGAAAGAGCTCCGGGTGCAGTACCCGCCGATAGGGGTCCCGGTTCGACGGCCGCAAGTGGATGCCGCTCACCGCGATCAAACCTTCGAGGTCGAACTCGTTGTGACACATCAGCAGATGCACCATTTGCTGCTCCTCGTCGGGCTCGTTGCCCATGTCGGCCAAGACGATGAGTCTGTGCCGGACACCGGACGGCGAGTCGGACGCAACAGCCGGGAGTGATTGAAGGATCAATGGCATAGAGATAAACACTATACTTCCCGTCATCAGGTTTTCGGATTCTACTCCCCTTCAAATACTCGATCATTCCCCTCTTGAGGGGGGACCATGCGCAAGCATGGTGGGGTGTGTTTTCCGAAAACTTGATGACGGGGAGTATATTATAATACTGAGTTTATACATTAATAAAATATTCATTGAATGCTAACATAGACGGGGGCGCAGTCATCAAATTAAAAGTCAACTCGCCTCTCCCCCGATCGCAATACCGGATACCTTCATCGCCTCCTGATATTCCCGGTCGTCCTCCTCCAATTCTGTTTCCACAAACTACCGGTGACGCCCCCCTCCTTCACCCGTTCAAACATCCGGCTGATTTAAAAATCGTCCACCGACAAATAGGCATCGATGAGCGCCACCTCCCGCTTCGGCATCCCGTTGTCTTCCCAAGCGGTGAACCCGACCTCGGCGGCAAACCGGAGCTGATCGACATAATCCTCCCCCGCACTGTGGGCGAACATATTAAAATGGGGGGCGTATTTGAGTTTGAACGCGTGTTTTGGCATCGCTTGATTCTGTTTCGCAGATGTTCGTTGCGGCCTCAACATCAACCGTGAGGCACCGACACAAAAGGTAGCCCGGAGGGGAATGGGGGCGCAAGCGAATTTGAAGGTGGATAAAAAGTTTACGCATAGCCGCCACCAATGCGCATCTGTGTGGCTTTCCCCTTTCGCGGAGACCCTGGACATAGGCTTTGATGACAGGGTTGTGGATCGCCGCGGTTTGGGCCGCCATAAAGAGGCAACGGCGGACTTTGGCGTGCCGGCTCCAGACCTGACTTGATCTCAGCCGGATCCTGGCACTCCCGAAGATGAACACTCTCGGAAGCTTTTTCGAGCCCTGCCTCCGACGAGTTTTAAGGACCCATTATCGGAAGGCCTCAAAGAGCTTGGCAATCATGGGGGATCCTACAATGCCTTCAGTCTTTCCGAGCCATTTTGGGACTAGTGTAGCCCGCCAAAAGGATTGCAACCTATGTCACAGGGGGAAGAGGCGTTGTCTCCGCGAACGGGGAATTCCTGTGGCGTATTCTGCCTGTCCCGACATGTCGGGGAGCGCAGACGCTTTCCGGATTGCGCGGGCCGGGCGCTTGCAAGCAGGCACGCCACAGGGGGAGACGAAGCGAATCAGGAACTTCCGTTAGGTTTCATGATTTCCGGCGGGCTACACTGGCGACATTCAGGTCTACTCGATAATATTTCCAATCTCTATGTCGCCCGGTTTCGAGGTTTTATTCCAGCGAGGAATCGGTAAACTGGGAACGATATGAATTTTTCGGGAGTGATACTCGTCATTGGGTTTATCGCGGGGTTTCTGGTTGCCGACCATCCGGAGTATTCAATGGTCCGTCAACCTGGAAACGTACCCCGAATTGCGTCTCAGTAATGCCTGTGACCGGATTCTCGCGTCCGTGCCTTCGAAGCGCCTCGGCCAATTCCTTCCAGGCGCCAACCGAAAATCCAAATCGCCCAAAGAATCTCGCCTTGCTTCTCCCAAACCGATGGGCCGAGTTCAGGAGATCGCCGACGAGTTTGTCTTTCTCGACAATTGCCGATTCGGATCGGGGTAGCTTCATTTACGGTATAAAGACTGGTGCGTGAACCATCCTGTATCAAGATTGAATTTGTAACCGAAAGAACCCGCAATCCCGTAGTGAATTCGTGACTCGCCCGGTCGGGTCCAACGCCGCGGTGAATTCGCCCCTTCGGACAACGCCTCGCGAAAACCCTGGAGTGCGGCAACATGTTGCCGCTTTGGATCGGGGTGACATGCTTCCGAGTCCCGGCCTGCCGGGGTCACCCCCCCAGCCGGAAAGCGGCGTCATGCCGCCGCACTCCATACTTTCCAATTTGCCGTTTAGCTAAACCCGAAAGGACGCCCGGCCCACGCCCGTTCCGAGGACTGCCGAATTTCATTCCAATTTTGTCAAGAGTACAGACGTGACGTCTTTTCGGTTGCCTGACCCATGACGCATATGCCCCAAACCGAGCAACAGACCGCTGAATGGAAGCGGGAGTGGAAAGACGACTGCCTGAAATGGATCTGCGGCTATGCCAACGCCGACGGCGGGCGCCTCGTCATCGGCAAAGACGATACCGGCAAAGTTGTCGGTCTGAAAGATGCCCACAAGTCGTTGGAGGATCTTCCCAACAAAGTTCGCGACGTTTTGGGCGTCATTGTTGCTGTGAATCTTGGCCACGCCGATGGGAAGGACTTCCTGGAGATCGTCGTCGATGCTTATCCCAATCCGATCAGCTATCGCGGTCGCTATTTCATGCGCAGCGGCAGCACGCTCCAGGAACTCAAAGGCGCTGCCCTCGACCGGTTCATCTTGCGGCGACACGGCCGCACCTGGGACGGCGTGCCCGTACCCGGCGTCAAGATTGCCGACTTGTCCAAAGCAGCCATCCGGCGCTTCCGCGAACTCGCCGCCTCAAGCGGTCGGGTGGATCCATCGGACCTGCGGGCATCGAACGCCGCTCGTGCATCGCGACTACGCGATCGGCGCACCGGTGCAAATCCGGGTGCATGAGGACAAGTTAAAAATCTGGAATCCTGCCGTGCTCCCCGACGGCTGGACCGTAAAAAAACTCCTGGGCAACCATTCCTCCAGTCCCTTCAACCCCGACATCGCCAACGCTTTTTTCCGGGCCGGTGAGATCGAAGCCTGGGGTCGTGGCATCTGGCGGATCCTCCAGGCCTGCAAGGAAGCCGGCGCGCCGAAGCCACGCCTCCGTTACGAGACCAACGACCTTTGGCTGGAATTCCCGTTCGCTCCGGAATACTTGAAAACCATCCAGGGAGCAAACACAGAGCCCGAGAAGCCAAAGCCCGGGCCAGAGTCGGGGCCAGAGTCAATCGCCTCACGGATCTTGAAATTGCTTAAATCGCATGATCTTTCCAAGACGGAAATCGCGAGTGGCCTCGGACACAAGACCGTCTCCGGAAAGCTCAACCTGCGCATCCGGGAACTGCTCGCAGACCACGTGATCGAAAGGACCATCCCGGACAAACCCAACAGCCGACTTCAAAAATACCGCCTTACCGCGAAAGGCACAAGCATCCTTGCCGCGCGGAGAAAGGAGAGGACGCGATGAGCAAGAATGCAGATGACCACTCCAAATCGTACAGGGAGGTCGAAGCATGAGCGGCGAAATCATCCTTTACCAATCACCTGAC
This sequence comes from Opitutales bacterium, assembly GCA_007130045.1. Lineage (GTDB taxonomy): Bacteria > Verrucomicrobiota > Verrucomicrobiia > Opitutales > T3Sed10-336 > PXDC01. The sequence goes on along the minus strand of SLTG01000089.1, from coordinate 9,545 downwards.
GGCGACACCAGCGTGCGCCTCAGGGTTGAGGATGGCGGCGTCTGGCTCTCCCAATTGGAAATCGCCTAGAAGTAAAGCCTTTGGAAGACAGGCTCTTCCCCACACTTCACAACATAATTCGGTTCGCAACATAACTCATACGGCTCCTACCGTCGAGTATTTGGCGTCAAAGCGAACGGGCTCTTTGACGCACCGGGGCCGACCCGTTCGATGCGAAACCCCGGTCTTGCACCCGGTTCGCGGCTTCGTGTACCTCCCGGCGCGCCGGCTTCGGCCGGCGTTCTTCCCTCCATCGACTCCGCCGGAACCGCCGACCCGTTGTTCGCCGACTTCTTCGGTACTATGTTGCCGTCCGAATCCTCGGAGGAACCAACGGCAGGATTACGGCTACCAACCTTACCTGCCGCCCCTGTGCGGGTTGCTTCTTTCATCCCCGTACAGACTCCTTTCCGAGGTCTCTCGATTCTCGTGCGGAAAGTGTCCACGCATGCCAGGTTCTCTGACTCCGCCGGGCAAACAACCACTCGCGCATCGTAACGCGGCTGTCCATGTCGCCTTCGATTTCAGGCCACCGTCTCGGCTCCCGGAATAAGGTGTTTTCGGAGCTCAATAGCCCGCCTGCGCTTTCCCTTGTCAACGCTTCCCCACGCCCTCGCGGGCTGTCGAGGCATGACTCAGGGCCAGCATGGCTCGCTACACCTTTACTGTAAGACTCTTTCATTCTCTACTTTCCGCCGATTTCAATCGACGCTTTCGGCCCGACCCCTTCCGATTCCCCTCAATAAATTTCGCACCCGACTTAAGCATAACAAATTCATAGAAAATACCTTAAGTTGTTTTTTGCGCAATCCGGTGAATTATTCAGGCTAAAGCTCGCCGCTCCATTTAATGAGCAGGTCCTTGACAATGAGCTTCGCGGCGTCAGCCGAAGCTGGATATCAACCGTTTTGCCGGGCGAGCAGTGCTGTCGAGACGCCGGTGCCCTGCGGTCGGGACTGGGCGTCGGATTTAGGCGTCGCATCCTGGTGAGCGATTCTGTAAGGGTGCACAGTGTCGTAGCTATCCTGCCGGCTCCTTCCGGCAGGCTGCGAGCATCAATCATGGATACCGGGAGCGAGTGAATGGACGCGTTGCTTATTTTGATTCTGGTTGCCGCAGGCGCGGTTCCATTGATCGCGATCACGGCGCTTGTCGCGGCAATCCGGAATGCGAACCGGACCAAAGAACTCGAACGGGAACTCGAAGGGCTGAAAGGTGAGTTCATCCGGCTCCGATCGACGGTTCGTGAAACGGATTCCCGCGCTCCGAGCGCTGGTCCGCAGCCGGAAGCGTCGAATGCGGGCGCTGAACCCGGGAATACCAAAGCTCCCGAGCCGCAGTTTGAACACGGCGAAGGAACGGCTGCCCGGGCCGATCCGGCCGAAGCGTTTCTCGCGGCGCGGCGTTCCGCGAGTCCCAAACAGCCGACACCATCCATTTCTGAACCGGAGGAAGACGCCGGGCGGCCGGAGACCTACCACGAGATACCGGCACGCGCGTTTAGCGCGGGAAATGCCGGCGATACCGAAAGCGATACGCCGTTTCTCGACATTCTTCGACGAGCAAACATTCTTCCTCCGGCCGCTGAGGATCGCGGCGAGGCGGGTTTGGGCGCGTGGTGGACAACCCGGATCGGGACCGTAATGGCGGTGATCGCGGCGGTTTTCTTCGGTGTTTATATCGCGCAGGATACGCCCGCATGGCTGCGATGGCTTGCTCTGTTCGCCGTTTCGTGCGGGGTCTGCGGGTCGGGCGCCTGGCTCGAAAAACGAAACGCCGAGATCGCGGGCTTTGGACGGGTTGTATTCGCGGGAGGACTCGCGCTGATTTATTTCTGCGCGTTTGCCGCGTACGGGATCGCGCCGGTTCGGATCGTCGGAAGCGCTACGGCGGGAGGCGCACTCCAGGCAATTGCGGTCGGGATCATCCTCGCGGCCAGCCTGTGGAAACAGCGGCAGGGAGTTGCCGTGATGGCGATCTTTCTGGGGTACGTCTCGTGCATCTTCGCGTTCGCGGGCGATCTCACAAACTTCGCGATGTTCGGGGCTGCGCTCCTCGCGGCGGGTGCCGCGGCTATTCTGATCTGGAGGGAATGGCGGCAGCCGTTGGGGGTTGCGCTTGCCGGTGCCTGGGCGGTCATGGCGATTGTTGTCGGTGATCTATGGATACCGGGCGCCGAGGAGGCTTCATTCCTCTTTGGCATGGGGATCATTGCTGGAGCATTCGCCTTTTTTGTTCTGGTGGATTCCGTGGCGGCGCGCGGCGGACGCGGATTTCTCGGAAACGCGTCACAGCTTTACCATTACACAAACAGCGCGGCGGCACTGCTACTCGGGTGGTTCTTCACCTGGCGGCTCTTTCCGGAATCGCTCGATGTCTTCTATCTCGTGTTCGCCGTTCTGACGCTCGGCGCGTCCGAAGAGTTCCGGCGCAGGAAGGAAGGGTTTGCCCCGGCGACCGGGTTCTTTGTCAAAGGCAGCGCCCTGGCCGCGCTCTTCCTGGTGGCCTTCTTCGCGGGCGAGGTCCGCTGGCTGGGGATTCTCGCGCAGGCGGCGTGTGTGCTGGCGGTGCTGCGGGAACGCAGGGAAATCGCTCTGGAGGTCTTTTTCTACGGTGTGATCGCGCTCGCGATTGGACTGTTTCTTTATGATGTGTCGCTTGAGGGCGGCCGTGAAGAATTGAACGTGATCCTGGCAGGCATTTTCATCCTGGCCCTTGGCTCGGTTCTGGCGGTCAGGCGAAGGTTCATCGCGGAGGATACGAAGGATGACGATCCGGCGATTATGCTCGCCCTCCTGGGGCAACTGGGCGCGGGCGTATCGGCGATCGCATACGCCAATGTCTTTTTTGGCCCGCTAAATGCCGTCTTCTGCAGCCTGGCGGCAATCGCCTCATTCGGAGGAATGGAGTTCCTTGCCGGATCGAAGCATCGGTGGTTTGCCGCCTCCGCCCTGGCCTTCATTTACGGACAGAGTGTGTTCATCTTGGGGTGGAACGGCGACGTGGGTACCTGCGCGACGATTGCCTCCGGGATCGGATTGATTGCAGTCGGGTTGGGCGGGGCAACCGCCGTTGCGACCGTTTGGCAGAACGGTGACAAAGGAGCGCCGGCAGTGGAGGCGATTCTTCACGCGGTATGGCTGCTGACATTGACGCTCGTGCTGTTTCGAATCGTCCCGGATGCCTGGTTCCTGACTGCGACGGTGCTTGGAGTGTGGATGGCCGTGGGTGCTGTGTTGCTTCTTCGGGTTTCACGGCTGGCGTTCCTGTCTGGGCTTCCCTTCTTCTACGGCCTGGTTTTCGTGATGTGGGACTGGCCGCCGGAGTTCTCTCCGGCCGCCCTGTGGATTGCCGTGTTATTGGGCATCGGATACATGCTCGCGATGGGCGGCGCGCTGAAACCCCTGCGCGAGCAGATCGACGCGACGGGGATGAATCGGGAGGGAAGCGACTTCGGGGGAGGGCTGTTATTGTTCGCGGTGTATGTGGCGGCGGTCCGGGAGACGGTCTTTCCTCAGTGGATTCCGGTTTTGCTCGGAGTCGGGGCGATGGGCATCGGCGCGGCATGGCGATGGCGAAGTTCGCTCTCATGGGGCACGTTCGCCTTATTGCTGGCGGTACTTGCCCAGCGCGAATCCCATTTTCGGATACTGGATTTTCACGATCGCGGAGAGATCCCGGGCATGGTTTACGGCGAAGCCTTTTTGCTGATCGGGATCCTTCCGGCGATTGCGACGCTCGGGCTCGCCCTGATCATGCTTCCGTACAAGGGGGAATTGAGCGAAAGGCAAACAGGCTTTGCCGCGTTGGCTGGCGGGTCGGCGCTTTTGCTGGTGTACATTGCGGCAATGACCCCGGTATTTCGGATAACTGATTACGCGACGGCGGTGTGGGGCGTGGCAGCAGTGGTGCTCTTTGTTCTGGGAGTGGTTTTCAGGATCAAGCCGTTCCGCATGGCCGCCCTGGTTGGGCTGGGCCTGTGTGTGGTCCGCGTGTTCGCCTACGACGTCCAGGACACATTCTACCGGATCATTGCCTTCGCGGTGCTCGGCGCGGTACTGCTGGGAATCGGCTACCTTTATCACAGGTTCCGGGAACGGCTCGAGGAGAAACCCGACCCTCCGGAATAGGGGTAGACGCTGAGATGCTTCAGTCCTCCTCTTCCGCCGCAGCTTCGTCAGCGGCGATCTCCGCTTCGAGTTCGTCGAGAACGGCGTCGATATTCTCTTCGGAAATGGTTTCGCGGGCTTCAGCGTCGTAGTCGGGCGCAGGCGCGGCCCCATTGCCATAAGTTTCGGCCCCGTTTTGCGGCCCGCAGCCGGCTGCTAGAAACAGTCCGGAAACAACGGCAATAATTGTCAGAATTCGTGTCATGGCTACATCCTCCTTAAATGGTGCTTTCCGCGTTCTGCGCGGAGCGGTTTATTCCTCGCTGCCGGCTTCGTCTTCCTGTTCGCCGTCCGGAGTCGAAGCGGTTCTTTCGATTCGCTCCTGGAGGCGGCGGATCTGATTGGCGTAGCGTTCGGATTCCCGCTCGACCAGCTTATTCACGCGCTCCAGTACGTCCTCCCGGCCGTTCTCAATCGCAAGATCGCGCAGCCGCTGCAACTGGGCGGTTCTGCGGGCATGAATTTGTTCGAACCGTTCCATCTGTCGCTCGAAAGCCTCCATTCTGCGTGCGACTCCCCGATGCGCGCGTTCGACCGCACCGGCTGCGGCATCCACGCCGGTCTCCACCGCTTCCTGTGCCCTGTCCGGAAGGCTGCCGGCGTCCGGACGATCCGCAGGGCGCTCCCGCGTATCGCCGCCGGGAGCTTCCCGCCCCCGGTCGGCCGGTTGAGCAGATAAACCGGCGGAAACCGCCAGTACAAGGATTGCGGCAGCGCAACTGATTTTTGTCCAAGTTTGCATGGTTGTAGAATATTTAAAGCCGATTTGGCGCAGGCATTGTGCGAGCTTAATCCCGGATGAAGGATGTTTATCTGCTTCAAGTTTGTCAAGGCCGGCGAATACCCACCGAATTCCCTTCTTGCCGGCGGGACCGGACACTTCTCAGGAGCCTCATGCCCTTATTCTGCAATGATATTTCATCCGTGGCAGTCTGCCGGACATTGTGCTCGGTGCTGTGATTTTTGCAGTGTCCGGGTAAATTTTCCACCTTAACCGGCATTTAAAATCAAGCGGAACGGACACGCCTCCTCAGATAGAGCGCCAGCCCGATGACCAGCCCGGCGCCAAGGGAGGAGCTGGAGGGTTCCGGAATGGGGGTGATGGCCTCGGGTGTGTTCGTGTTCCACTCCGCTGGAAGGCCATTGACTCGCACGTTGGCGAGGGAGACATCAGCCACCTCATTCTTCACCCGGATCTGCTGTGGTTCGTTCCAATTGAGAATCTCGAGAAACGAGCCTTCCGCGACCAAAAGGTTGTCCAGGATCAGTGACCCGGATCCGGCCAGATCCACCACGGTCGTTCCGTTGGAAACGTTAAGAGAGGCGAATTGCGAAAATCCTTCGAGAGTCAGCGTCACTTCGTCCGTCAAGGTCAGCTCGGTGCTCGAATCGACGACTGCCGTTGCGGCAAGCACAACCTGGCCGCCGCCGCCGAACGTGAGCTGGTTGTTGCCCGTCTGCGTGTCGATGTTGCCGCCAAACAATACGGCACCCCGCGTGACCACAGTTCCACGATTTGCGAACCGCACGTCGAGGTCGAAGCGGTGAACGACATCGGTTTGGTTGAAGATATTTCGAACGTGAAGCTCCCGGGTTTCGTCGCCCATGAGCAGGTAGGAGTCCAGACTGTCGGAAGGATTCGATAAAAAGACAATATCCCCGAACCGGTGCTGGGCGCCGGACGCGAAATCGAAGTACGCCGTTTTCGACCGGGCCGCCTGATCGAAGAATACGTCGCTGTTTGGCCGGGGCGGCTGGGGGTCCCAATTCGTACTCGATACCAGGTTGTCATCCTCGGTTCCAACCCAGTTGGCCGCCAGCAACGGCTGCGACGCCACGGGGGCCAGGAGCGCGAGCACCTGCATGCGGAGCACGAGAGAGAAGGCACGATTCCGGTTGGTATGGCGAATCACGCATCCTTCGGACCCACACCGTCCGGGGACGCGGAAACCGCTTGGCCCCGCCGCCATCAAACCAACGAATGATTTCTTCGGCCAGGAAAACCGTCGCAATTTCCGTGGTTGTATCCAAAACGTAATGTCAAGCATAGCGCCTCATACCCAAACTCGAGCCAACAAGGCAAACCCTCCTTTATATTTCAGGCAATCCCCGACGTTGATTTAGGTAAAATATTGCAAACGCGTTCCGGCAACGGGCTTTTAAGATGCTTCGGGGAATTCCCCGGCCGCGCAATCCTCATCGCGATTATTGGGATTGTCATTCCGGCTTTGGCGGTTACTCTGTGAAACCAGGATGAAGCTTTCCGTTAAACCCAAAGATTTCCGTGTGGCGGCTCCCCGGGCGAAAGCCAAGGCTCTGGAGCTGGCGAAGCAGCCGACGAAAATCGACAAGCTGTATAAGTCAGGGAAGGACTACCGGAGCTTGCTGGCGGGATCCACCGAGGAGTTGCACGCCCTACAGCGGGTCCTGTACGCGCACAGCCGATACGCGCTCCTGTTGGTTTTCCAGGGAATGGACACGGCGGGCAAAGACGGCGCAATCCGGCACGTGATGAGCGGTGTCAATCCGCAAGGCTGCCAGGTTCACAGCTTCAAACAACCCAGCCAGGAGGAATTGGCCCACGATTTCCTCTGGCGGACCACCAAACGGGTTCCCATGCGCGGTCACATCGGGATTTTCAACCGGTCCTATTACGAGGAGGTTTTGATCGTGAAAGCCGTTCCCTCCGTCCTGGCGGCACAACCTCTGCCGGAGGAATGTGTCGGACAAAAACACTTCTGGCGCGATCGGTACCGCGACATCGTTCAGTTCGAGGATTATCTCCACCGGAATGGAACCCGCGTTCTGAAGTTTTTCCTGCACCTCTCCAAGGAGGAGCAGCGGCAACGGCTCCTCGCCCGCGCGAAGGAAGCGGAGAAACACTGGAAGATCAGCCCGGCCGACCTGGAGAGCCGCGAACAATGGGACGCCTTTCAAACGGTCTACGCCGAGTGCCTGCGAAGCACCTCACACTCGGCGGCGCCCTGGTATGCCGTGCCGGCCGATGACAAGCGCAACGCGCGCTTGATCGTTTCCCACATTATCATTGAAACCCTCCGCTCCCTCCCGATCGCCTACCCGAAACCCGACAAGACGCAACTGGCGGAGGTCGAACGTGTCCGCAAAGTCCTCACTGCGGAGGGTAAAGCTTTATGAACGAAAGCGAGGCGGCCCATGGGCGTTGAAATCGAACGCAAATTTTTGGTGGATCCCGCCGAGCTGCCCGCGCCCGAAGCGAGTTTCGCGGTGGAACAGGCTTACCTCGACCACGACCTGATCAAGGCGCGGGTGCGCATCGCGGGCGATCAAGCCTTTCTCACGCTCAAGGGAGTCGGTTCCGGCCTGACGCGGACGGAATTTGAGTACACCATCCCGGTCGAGGACGCCCGCGAACTCCTGAAATCCGTAGCGACCTCCGGCCGAATCGAAAAAACCCGCCGTCACTACCGGTACGGGGGCCGCCTATGGGAAGTGGATCTGTTCGCCGGCGCCAACGAGGGCCTGGTCATGGCCGAAGTCGAGTTGACGGCGGAAGACGACCAGATCGAAACGCCGCCCTGGGTCCAGCGCGAGGTCAGCGGGGACCCGCGTTTTTTCAACGCCTACCTGGCACGCCATCCGTATCCGGAATGGAAGCACCAAAGTGCCGATCATTCCCGGAGACCCCCGCCATGAACCGGTTCCGCATTCTTTCTTTCCGTGACCCGCCCGAACTTTGAAACCGACCATGAATGATGCGGCTCGCTGTTGGTTGATCGACGATTCTCTCGCCGACCGGGTGCTCGCCGATATCGAGCGGCTTTTCACCGTTGCTCCGAACGGAAGCGAAACGCTTTCGGCCCATTGCCTGGAAACTTTCGACTGGCGGCTCCTCGAAGAAGGATTGGTTTTGTTGGAAACTTTCCGTCCGCGCCGCCTGATCCTCTCCCGGGTTCATGACCGGTCGGTGGTTGCCGGCATTCGCCTCGGCGGAAACACACAAACAAATTTCCGGCAAGACCTGCCGACCGGTGAATTGCGGGAGCGGCTGCAGGCGGTTTGCGGCGTACGCGCACTCCTGGCCTCGGGCCGCTTTCGCGAAACCAGGAAACGCTTCAATCTCCTCAACCGGGACGGCAAAACCGTCTGCCGGATTGCCCTGGAAAATGTTTCGGCAAAAGACGATTCCTCGACCGGCTTTAGGCTCACGCCGTTGAAGGGCTACGAATCCGAAGCCGCCCGTGTAGCGGCCCTCCTGGCGGAGGCCGGGTGTCGCGCGGGAGAATCGTGGACGCATCCCGCATCGCTCGCCTTCGCCTCGGTCGGGCGCGAGCCCTTCGACTACTCCTCGAAAAGCGACCTGAAACTGCCCCCGGGCATCACCGCGGCGGACGCCTGCCGCCGCATTCACCTGGCCTCGCTCGATATCGCGGAACGCAACCTTCCGGGAGCGCTCGCGGATCTGGATACGGAATTCCTGCACGACTTTCGTGTGGCGCTGCGGCGCAGCCGGTCCGCACTGCAATTGGTGAAAGGGGTTTTTCCGTCTTCCGTGGAAAAAGAATTTCTCAGAGAACTGATAAAAATCCAAAAATCCACCAATAAGCTGCGCGATCTGGATGTCCACCTCATCGAGCGCGACGCGCTCGAAGCACTCCTGCCGCCCGAGTTGCAGAACGGGTTGAACGGGTTGTTCCGGCAAATCTCGAAGGAGCGCGCGCGGGCCTTCGTCAAGTGCCGGGACTTTCTGAAACGCCCATCCACCCGCAACACCCTGGCCCAATGGCGGCATTTTCTAGAAAAAGAAACAGCCCGGGCCGGTTCCCTGGCGGGCAAGCCGGCGATCAAGGTGGGGAAGCGACTCCTGCGCAAGCGCTTTGAGCGGATTCTTCGCGACGGCCGGGCGATCGGGAAGGTTTCGCCGGACAAAGCTCTGCACAATCTGCGTATCCAATTCAAAAAACTTCGCTACTTGCTGGAGTTCTTCGGCAGCCTGCTGCCGCCCGGGGACACGGCGTTTCTGGTTCGGCGGTTTCGCAAGCTGCAAACCATCCTCGGCAGGTTCAACGACCTCGCCACCCAGGAGGACTGGGCTCGGCGACGCCTCGATGTCGCTGAAGGCAAAAAGGGAACGCCTGCCGGCTTGGCCGCGTCGCTCGGCGGCTTGCTGTCCGAGCTCGCCCGCGCCCGCCGGGCCGAACGCGCCAAGTTCGGCAAGGCGTTCGCCGCCCTGGATACGCCCGCGGTGCGAAAGCGGGCGGACATCCTGTTCTCCGGAAAGGACCGGCAAACATGAAAGTCATCGCCCTTTACAGCATCAAGGGCGGAGTCGGCAAAACCGCCGCCGCCGTGAATCTC
>SLTG01000036.1 GCA_007130045.1 Opitutales bacterium | reverse complement strand
GGCATCCCGAGGAAGACATCGACTGGGGGCCCGAAGGCGAATGGCTCGGCAACCAGCGTCACGGCGAGAAGGGGGAGCTCAAGGGGCCGCTCGCCGCGGACCACATGGGCCTGATCTACGTAAACCCGGAAGGACCCGACGGAGAGCCGGATCCGGCCAAGGCGGCCCACTTCATCCGCCAGGCGTTCGCGCGTATGGCGATGAATGATGAGGAAACGGTGGCGCTCATCGCCGGAGGGCACACGTTTGGGAAAACCCACGGCGCCGCCCCGGAAAATCACCTCGGTCCGGAGCCCGAAGCGGCGCCCATCGAGCAGCAGGGCCTCGGCTGGGAGAACAGTTACGGCACCGGGAAGGGGCCCCACACGATTACCAGCGGGCTGGAGGGCGCCTGGACGGAAACGCCGACAAAGTGGAGCAACCGATTCCTGGCGAATCTCTTCGAGTACGAATGGGAAGTCCATAAAGGGCCCGGCGGCAAATGGCAGTGGCGACCGAAAGACGGCGCCGGCGAGGGCACCGTTCCGGACGCGCACGACCCGGACACGAAGCACGCGCCCTTTATGCTGACCACGGACATCTCGTTGAAGGTGGATCCGGAGTATGCAAAAATCGCCCGGCGTTTCTACGAGCACCCCGAAGAACTGGCCGACGCCTTCGCACGGGCCTGGTTCAAGCTCACGCATCGGGACATGGGCCCCAAATCGCGTTACCTGGGGCCCGAAGTGCCGGAGGAGGATCTGATTTGGCAGGATCCCCTGCCCGAGGTCACTTATGAGCGGATCGACGACCGGGATATCGCGGACTTGAAATCGAAATTACTCGATTCGGGCCTGACGGTGGCCGAGCTGGTCTCCACCGCCTGGGCCTCCGCATCCACTTTCCGCGGGTCCGACAAACGCGGGGGCGCCAACGGGGCGCGGATACGTTTGGCGCCGCAGAAGGACTGGAAGGTCAATAATCCGGAACGCTTGTCCAACGTGTTGACGACCCTCGAAGGAATCCAAAAAGCGTTCAACGACGCCCAATCGGACGGAAAGCGGGTTTCCCTCGCCGATCTTATTGTCCTGGGCGGATGCGCCGCCGTAGAGCACGCGGCGGAAAAAGCCGGGCATACGATCACGGTGCCCTTTACCCCGGGACGCGCCGACGCCTCGGAGGAACAGACCGATGCGGACTCGTTTCAATACCTCGAGCCGGCCGCGGACGGGTTTCGCAACTACGTGCGTCCCGATCTCGGCACAGAGCCGGAACACATGCTGGTGGACAAGGCCCAGTTGCTGACCCTGACGGCGCCGGAAATGACCGTGCTCGCCGGCGGCATGCGGGTGTTGAACGCCAGCTACGATGGATCCCGGCACGGGGTTTTCACGGATCGCCCGGAAACCCTGACCAACGACTTCTTCGTGAACCTCCTTGATTTGAACACGGCCTGGAAGCCGACTACCGAGGAGCGGAAGGAGTTTGAAGGCCGGGATCGCAAGAGCGGAGAAGTTAAGTGGACCGGCACCCGGGTGGATCTGATCTTTGGTTCGAGCTCGGAGCTGCGTGCGCTTGCCGAGGTCTATGCCTGCCGGGATGCTCAAGAGAAGTTTGTGAAGGACTTCGTCGCGGCCTGGGACAAGGTGATGAACCTGGACAGGTTCGACGTGGCTTGATCCCTGAAGAATTATGCGGCGGTCCTGTCTGTCATTGAAAAGACCGTCCCCCTGACCGGCACTATTTCCGGCGGACACCGGGAATAGCTGCTGGCATTCGAACAACGCAACCTCTTCGATGAGCGACCGGACATTGCGGAAGAGCTCATGGCGCTGCGCGCTCGCCTGGGTGCAAACGATCGTTGAGGCGTCAAACCGAACCGGTATTGACGCCCTTGACGATGGCAGCTCCTCGTTTTAAGCGGATGACTATAGCTTTACGCAGCATCTTCATTGGGAATCCTCAAGTCGTTCAGCGGCCCATCCAACCGCCATCAACCGTCAGCACATGGCCGTTCACATAGTTGGAAGCATCCGAAGCCAGAAACACCACGGCACCTTTGAAGTCTTCCGGCGCTCCCCAGCGCCCGGCAGGAATACGTTCGAGGATTTGTCGCGAACGCACCGGGTCATCGATCAGAGCGGTATTCATATCGGTAGCGATGTATCCGGGGGCGATCGCATTGACATTGACTCCCTGGCCCGCCCATTCGTTGGACAAGGCTTTGGTCAACTGGGCAACGGCCCCCTTCGAAGCCGCGTAAGCGGGCACATTCAAACCACCCTGAAACGACAAAAGCGAAGCGAGATTAATGACCTTGCCATGCTTTCGCGGCACCATGAAACGTCCGGCTTGCTGACACAACAACCAGACCATTCTCAGGTTTACCTGAATGACCTCATCCCAATGAGATTCGGCAAAATCAATCGCCGGCGAACGCCGTTGAATGCCTGCGTTGTTGACCAATATATCCAGCTGGCCAAACCGTTTCACCACTTCGGGAATCGCCGCTTTGACCTGATCCGGCTTTTCTAAATCACAGGGAATCGCTTCGCAACGACGACCGATTCTTTCAATATCGTCCTTTACGGAGCTTTGCCGATCGTCGCGCTGAAGCGATGCAATATCCGCTCCCGCCTCGGCCAAGGCCTGAGCCATGGCGAGACCGATTCCTCGGCTCCCACCGCTGACCGCGGCGACCTTCCCTTTCAAGTCAAAGCTGGGCACCATTTATGTATCCTCCTTTTGTATATATATGTGTAACAACTTTCAAGGCCCCCTCCCGATCCTCCACCTTCGCAGGAACGTTCCAATGGCAACCGGTGCGATATGACCGGCGTTACATCGTTGCGCCGTCCCGCAACCCGCATCTATACTCCAATCGGTCCGGCACCGAAAATTAAAATCGGCTCGCCGCCATTGAGCCCTGTCACGATGACACATTCCATGGGGCATTTCTCCGGTATGCATAGAACGCCAAATTTTCCCTGCTCACAAAGCAAGAAAATTTTGGCAACTATGAGCATTGGTAATTGAAGCCTGGTAAATAATGTGGTATCAAATTTCAATAAGACAGAGTCCACTTCTAACATAGAGGTATTCAAATGATATATAGAGAATATGGTAAAACTGGATTAAAAGTCTCCGCAATAGGCCTTGGAGGCCATGAATTCGGTGATGGTGGCTTGATAAGAGCCTTTGGTGAGAATCAAAAACTGGCTGTTACTCCAGGACATATTTTTGATGGCTTTGGAGGAAAAAATCGCGAAGAAATTGTAAAAAAGGCATTAGATTTGGGAATAAATATCTTTGACCTTACTATAGACTCTGAGAAGGAGGCTATGGGGAGAATATTAAAAAACTTAAAACCTGAAAATGAGATTATTATTCAAACCAGACCGGAGGGCATGGTGTATACATACGACCCAAAAAATCGTAAAATGGCGAACTATACCTTAATAAGAGAAGAAGTTGTCCGCATACTGAAGTTATTAGGGAGAGAAACCATAGACATCCTTAACTTTGCATTTATGAAAGAAGCTTTGGAAGCAGACCCTGATTACATGGATAAGATCGGATGCAATATCAAAAAACTGAAACAAGAAGGATTAATAAGGTTTGCCAGCGCAGACACATTTTCAGGTGATGAAACGTATCTCAAGCAAATTAATTCGGGTCATTTTGATTCTGTATTCATTAATTATAATATCAACGAACAGCATGTTGAGAGCAAAATACTTTCAGTGGTTAAAGAAAAAGGAATGGGTCTTTTATCCAGAGTCGCCTTTAGAAAGGGTAGAATTTTTAGAATTGCTGCGGAAGCAGGAATAAATGACCGGGATTATACAGCAAGGATTTTATTAAAGTGGATTATAAATAATGAAATGGTTACTACCATAATAATCGGTGTATCTGATAAATTTCAGTTGGAAAACAATGTCAAGACTTTAAAAAACCTTGTTATTACTGATAACGAACAGCAATCATTAGATAAAATATTTAATACACCAATGTTTATGAAAGAGTTTCAGAATTGAGGCGGGCTGATAACCACATCCTGAACCTAAAGGGCGTTAATTTAAATAACGAAGTGATCACAATGAACATTGTTTTGGAAAGTCAAAAGCGAAGACTATCGATTTTTCCTTCTCCTGTTGAATTAGAAGGTTTTAGTAAATGAGTCCCACGTGGGGGCTACACAAAACGGATAGGCTCTCATTTGGCCTGAGTAGTTAGATTTTTCTTTAATATGGAGGATTCATAATGGCATCGAAAAATAAGAAATCCGACCTCACCCGACGGACATTTTTACGCACCGGAACGGCATCAGCCGCTTTACTCGGATCAGGCATCTGGACCGGTGATGCACTTCGGGCAGCAACGACCACAAAACTGGTCGGAGGCGAAGAAGGCGAGGCACGTAACGTGATCTTTCTCGTTAGTGACGGGATGAGTTCCGGAACGATCGCGCTTGCCGATATTATGCTGCGCAGACGTGACGGGAAATCATCAAACTGGATGAAGTTGTATGACCGCCCGGATATCCGCAGAGGCTTGATGGACATGGCTTCGCTCGACTCGGTCGTTACTGATTCAGCAGCCGCTTCATCGTCATGGGGATGCGGCTATAGGATAAATAACGGCGGAGTCAACTGGGGCCCGAACGATGAAGAATATACGCCTGTTCTTAAATACTTCACAGATGCCGGTAAAGGAACAGGACTCGTGACTACAACAACAATCACGCACGCAACTCCTGCCGGATTTGGCGCAAATGTACCGAGCCGGTTTGAACAGGAAACTATAGCCGAACAGTATCTCGAACGCGGATATGATGTATTACTCGGCGGCGGCAATATGTTTTATGACAAAGATATGCGCTCAGACGGTCGCGACCTTTATAATAGCTATAAAGAGGCCGGATATCACGTGGTGAGAAAAAAGCAGGCCCTTTTCGATCTTGAGCAGAATAATAAGCGGCTTCTTGGTATTTTCTACGACGGGCATGTTCCGTACACCCTCGATCATATCAATACCCGTGAATACCAGGAGGATATTCCCACCCTGGCGGAAATGACAAAAATAGCACTGAACCGTCTCTCGCGTAGCCGGAACGGTTTCATCATGCAGGTTGAAGGAGGACGCGTCGATCATGCCGCACATCGCAACGACGTCGGCGGTTTGATATTTGATCAGATTGCGTTTGACGATGCCGTCGGGGTCGCCATGGAGTTTGCCGAGGAAAGCCCTGATACGCTGGTTATCGTGACAACCGATCACGGTAATGCAAACCCCGGTCTGAACGGGCAGGGTTTAGGTTACCAGGATTCGAATACAAACTTCGACCGAATACAGAATTTCAAACATACCAATAATTGGGTGCTGACCGAACTCAACGAAGAAAGTACAACCAATCAGATTCGCGAGCGAATTGAGGAAGCGACGGGAATTCAGATTACCGGGAAGGAAGCCGTTGCTTTACAGGATTCATATCGCGGTATGTATGAAGCGGTCTATTCGATGATGAACAGACCCAATGCGGTATTAGGACAAATATTGGCAAATTATACTTCGGTAAACTGGATCGGAACAGCGCATACCGCCGATTACGTTGAGCTTGCGGCGTTTGGTCCGGGTAGCGAGGCGATAAAACCATTTACGAGAAATACGGAGTTGTTCGACGTGATGACACACGCGGCAGGGGTTGAGGTGACCGCACGGTAACATCGAAACAGAGTATCAAGCGTGGACATCACGCCACAGTAAGATACAGAAACATACATATCGCCGCCATCACTGTCACCCGGCACAAGAGTCCTATCCCGCCGATGAGATGGCATCTTTGTACTTCGATCGCTGGGAAATCGACGCCAACCGCCCGTATGCGCAAGCGCGTCACCCCGAACCCTTCACGCTTGCGCCGACGCTTCATGTGCCAAAACTATCACTTTAAGAATAGGCCCGACTTCCTCCGATTTCCCCCTGCTCCCCGGGAACCGGCTGCTCACAGCTCTTTGATGTGGATATTGCGAAACCGGACCAGGCTGGAGGCGGGCCGGTAGGTTTCTCGATCCTCGTCGTAGCCGCCATGGAACTGCAACGCGATCGGTCCGGAACTCGACACGTTCGGCAACTGCGCGTGATCGATCACCTTGCGGCCGTTGAGGATCAACGAAAGGCGGTCGCCGACCATGCTGATCACGAAAGCATTCCACTCTCCCGGCGGGTTATCCGCACGCTCCGAAGGGGTCACCGCCGCACGAACCTCGTCCGACACCCGCGGATCGTTGCGGAACCCCCAGACTTCACCCGAACCGACCGGCCAGTTCCATATATTGACCTGCGCCTTGGGCTGGCCGCGCAATAAAATGCCCGAGTCGGCGTTGTAAATCGTTTCGGTTACCGTGTTGCCGGCATCATCGGTTTTGAGGGTGCCATCGGGCAAAATGATCGGCCGGTCTTCTCTGGTGGGTGTATCCGTGAATCGCCATTCAACGTAAAGGATAAAGTCGCTGAATTCTTCTTCAGTCCATAGGTTCTCGCGGACACCTGGCGCACGTTTCGGATCACAATCGATCACTCCGTCCATCACGACCCACAGCTCGCCCTCCGGCACCTCCCATCCGGTTAGATCCTCTCCATTGAACAGGGATTTAAAGCCTTGAGAGCCCTCAGCGGACAATGACAGATGCAAGAACAGGCCGGCGACCAAAACCGCAACCGACGAGAGGCGAACTGAGTGATTAAGTATATTCATCATGGTTTCCGGTGACTTTGTTTAGCATTGGGTTTTAAGGCAACAACACTAGGCGAACATCCCGTCTTCAGCAAATTTTTCCCAAAATTGCCCGGAGCACGGGCACGGTCCTTTGATTTGCGGGCCGTGATCAGCGTTTGTCAGCGACGAATCTTAAATTTTATATTTCCGATCTGAAACAGTCGATCATGCGGCCCTCAGAGGCCGAATGAAAAAGTCGTGGAAGGGGTAAACAGATGGGGTCTTGGCACCCAAAACCTGCCTTGACTCTTGACACCTCTGTCATCGCGACTGATTGGTTTCATTATTCGTGCGCTCTTTGTGAATCTCGGAAGGGAGCGAGCCAAGTTGACCGAAGAAGGCATTACACAACCGGTTTGGGGGGACGAATTGATTGATCCTCTCCAGTTCCTCTTGTTTTCCTATGCCATTGCTCGTGCGGGGGCCGAAGATGATGACGCTTTGGCGGGGACGACCGCGTCTGTGGTGGAACCAGTGGTTCTTCCGGCGTCCGGGGGAGGGTTGGGTGATTATCGCTCTTGACGCCACCTTTCAGAGAACGTCTTGAACTTTTCGCAGTCGTCATCAGCCCTCATGCAAAGAGGCGAGCAGTAACCAGTTGTGAGACGGGATTTGTCAAGAGTGCAGGGGCTGGCATCCTCCGCTTGTCTCAAAGCCGCCAAACTGTGCCTTAAAGCCCGGGACTGCGCCGACAAGAACCGGTAACGGCGCTGCGGGGCTTCAAACCCGTCAATTCTCCTTGCCTGCCGCCCAGCGGATACCGCCAAGGAGGTGCTGGCGGAAATCGGGCTCGCCGTAACTCTCGTCGGTGTGGCCGCCGCCGGTGTACCACGAACGTCCTCCTTCAAACTCGTGGTACCAGGCGATCGGATGGTCCTCCTCCATTGTGCTGCCTTCGAAGCTGCCGGTATCCAGCGCCATCAGAACCTCGACGTGTTCACGCGGATTGCGCCGGAAGTTGTACCATTCGTCGCGGCGCTCCCATTGTTCGGACAGATGCTGTGTCGAGGGATGCGTATTGTTCTCCACATGAATCACGGCATCCTGGGTCCGGGGATGGCTCCGAAACCATGCCCCGACCAACTCCCCGTACCATGGCCAGTCGTACTCCGTATCGGCGGCGGAATGAACGCCCACATAGCCGCCCCCAGAACGAATATACCCTTGCAACGCTTCCCGCTGCTCCGCGTCGAATATCGTGCCCGTCGTGTTTAAAAAAACAATCGCGGCGTATTGCGCGAGTGATTCCTCGGTAAATACACCCGGATCTTCGGTCGCCTCGACCGCGAACCCGTTTTCCTCGCCCAGTTCCCGGATCGCCTCGATTCCCGCCGGAATCGATCCATGACGAAACCCTTCGGTCCGCGAAAAAACCAACACCGAAAATTCTTCGTCCTCTTCTTCATTCGCAGCCACTTCGACTAGCGGAATCAACATCGCGGTGGCCGCAACGGCAAACAGGCAAAGACGGGAAACGCAAAACAAACGCAGGAATGAGTTCATGGCAGAATTCAATTTGTTGACAGGTTTCGAGAAATTCAGCGACAGGGTTTTAATGCCACCAAAAGAACACCTCCCAGTATATGCCAATTGCCGACATCCGTCTATTGCAAATCCCCTCAATTTCTTCGCGCCTCAACAATGCAGCCAGTCAGCCGACACCGGCCGGGTGCATCGAGACAGGGACCGCGCGGGGATTTGAAACGAGGGCTAAAGTATGTGCCCAGGGCGGGACTCGAACCCGCACATCTCTCGATACCAGATCCTAAATCTGGCGTGTCTGCCAATTCCACCACCTGGGCAGGTGACACCTATATGAAAAACGCATCCGACAAACTTGATCAATCCAATTCAATCTCATGACCGTTTCCCGCCACGGCGCTTCGCGGACTGGAAAACGGTTTTTCAAGGCAGGGCCACGCCCGCCCGACTGGCCTCTTCGGTTTCAGGAATCCTCCCGGCGGCCTTATTCAAACTCATTCCGGCAGCGTTAACACGCACGTTTCATTCTCCGGTCTCGATCGGCGCTCGAACCATATTCCCCCACTCGGTCCATGATCCGTCGTAATTGCGGACGTGTCTGTAGCCGAGCAGGTAACTCAAAACGAACCAAGTATGGCTCGAACGCTCGCCGATCCGGCAGTAACAGATGATATTCTCGTCCGGATCCAGACCGCATCCGCCTGAGTAAATCCTCTTCAGCTCCTCCACCCCCTTGAAAGTTGAATCTTCATTGATTGCTGTTTTCCAGGGAACGTTTTCGGCGCCCGGCACATGACCTCCCCTTAGGGCTCCTTCCTGCGGATATTCGGCCATATGCGTCACCTCGCCCCGAAACTCGGCCGGCGAACGGACGTCAATAAGGGGGCCGTTGGATTGGCTTTGCTGGAGAGTGTCTTCGTAGAACGCGCGTACCACGTCATCCATCCGCTTGGGCGGGATAGGGTATTCGGTTTTGAGCAGCGACGGTTTCTCCCTGGTCAATTCCCGCCCCTCCGCGATCCATTTGTCTCTCCCCCCGTCCATGATTTTAAGGTCTTCGTGACCAAACAGCCGAAACACCCACAACGCGTAACAGGCCCACCAGTTGGCCTTGTCTCCGTAGAAGACGCAGATCGTCTCCCGGGTAATCCCGTTTCGCTCGCAAAGTTTCCCAAATTCCTCCGGTGAAATAAAATCCCGAACCGTCTGATCCTGAAGATCGGTCCGCCAGTCGATATGGACCGCGCACGGAATGTGGCCGGTGTCGAAAAGCCGGACATCCTCATTGCTCTCAATCACCCGGACAGCCGGATCCGCCAAGTGATCCTCGACCCATTGAGTGTCGACCAGCGCCTCGGGATGCGCGAATTGCGAATATCGATCCTTCATCGGGGCAATGTTGCATATTGGGCAAAGGGACTCAAGAAGGAGTTCCGGCCATGGAATGCCTGCCGAACGTGATCGAATTCCTTCTTGACGCCAATCCGCTAATCCCGGCGGCAAACATAGTGCTCTCAACCGAGCTTGTTTCGCGCGGCGAACTCGGAAGCGGCGCGGTTCCGGGCAAAACCTGTCTCACCCTCACCGTCCGGATACGGAAGGACAGCGAGGTATTTGTAATTGCAGCGGCAGCCACAAGCATGATCGAGAGATTGAACCTCAATTCGTCAGTGTGTGGACGAAGATGTTGACGCCGAGCTGGGTGTAGAAGAGGTGGGCGTAATCGCTGATTTCGCGGCTGTGGTAGTAGCGAAAGATTCGCCAGGTTCCGTCGGGCTCGCGGACCCAGGAGGGGGTGGCCTCCTGCTGGCAGTAAATGATGTCGGTGCGACCGTCTTCACGGACCGCCTCAAAACGTTCGCCGCCATACGCGGCCTCGCGAAGCTGTTCCTCAAGAACCTCCGAGCTTTCACGTACGCGAAACGATATTGTGTTCGCCCAAGTTCCGCGTTCGGTTTTCCCCCACCCCATCGCGACGATCGGAGACGCGAGCACGGCAATCCGGTCGTTGACCCACAGTCCCAAAAAAGAGTACGTGCCCTGCGGCCATTTCTCGTTGACGACGTAATCGCGGACGGAATCAGGCAATTCGTCGGCCGGGGGAAGTCCCGAGTAGAAACTGCGGAACATCCTGTGAGACCGGGGAAGACGCTGAAACGATTTCTCCGGGTAAATCTCCCTGAACAGATCCTCGATCACCGGACTCACCTGCCAGTCGGCGAAACTGTGGTGTTGGCCAAAGCTTACGTTGCCGCGAAGAAATTCCGCGTTGATTCCCGCATCGATGTAGAGAAACCCGCCCCGGTCGAGGAACCGCTTCAGATTCTGCTTCTCCATTGCGCTGAGATTCCAGTCGTTTCGATCCCCGAAATTAACATACACCAGGGGATGGCGAAAAATGCGTTCGTCCTCGAACGACTCGATCACAATCGGGTCGGGATGGACGCTCAGGGTGGTCGATTCATTGATCTCCTGAATCAGGGAAGGCAGGGCCGATGGAAAATTCCTGGCCAGCGGGTTTCCCTGCACGAGTTGGACGAATCGGATCGCGTCCGACGGCGGTGACGACGAAAAACCCGTATTCGTCCCGCTTTCAGCAATCGAACCCTGCCCCTTCCCGGTCGGCAGGAAAACCAAGGCCGCCAAAAGACAGGTTGCCAGCACTCGTACGATAGTCATCACGTTCACTCACACCTCTGACACGTTTCGGATTTTCAGGTTCACTCAAATAATTCAACCGCGTTCTGACAAACGCAAAAATCAGCGGTCTGGATTCCAACTTCGGGACCGATATCCTTCGTTTCGATCACAAAAAGGAAAAGTTTTCAAATATAAGTCAATGTTTTGTAACCCGGGATTGAACTCCGATAAACTCGAAATATAGCTGTCTGTCTCCAGATATTCGCGTTCATTCGCAGATGGATTACCTTCCGGTCCGAGGATCCGTCCCGTTAAGAGTGCCCTGGGGCAACTCCCTTCCGGAGAGGGCCAGGAGTCCGCGGGAACGGGAGCATCGTCCTTATTGAGTCTATAAGTAACTGATAATTAATATATTAAAATATCCCCTCATTCCGCTGGGCGCACTTTCGGATTTCCTTTCCGGATCCTTTTTGATAATTATTTTGAAACTTTCCGCAAAATCTGTTTTCTTAATGATTATGTCGGAGCAGCTGGGGGGTTTACCATTTTTTCCTCCCTTTTTGACCCAGCCGGAGGGAAGCTGTTTCGACTCCGGTTCACAGTTAGAGAAGCCGGCCCGCCGGGTGAGGGTTCCCCGACGGGCCTTTTGCTGTTCAAATAATTGCTTTTTCGCCGAAATTTCGCTAAGTTCCCTGTTATGAAACTTCTGCTCATACTCATCGTTCTCGGGGCATTGATATTCTGGGGTTACTCCGTCGTCAACGATCGAGAGGCCGCGGATTCCCCGGATTCCGCGCCGACCGCAGAGGCTGCGAACGAACAGCGATCCGGAAGGTCGGGCTTCATCGCCGACTACGTTGGAGTAAACATCGAAGCCCGCGACAGCGCCTCGCGGCAAACCTCGCTCGCCGGCCTCAACCAGACAATCCAGCAGTTTCAGACGATGGAAGGGCGTTATCCGAACGATCTCGAAGAACTTGTCAGCGAAGGGTACATGCCCCAGCTCCCCGATCCTCCCCGCAACCGCGAGTTCGACTACGATCCGCGGACCGGAACAGTGACGCTGGTCGCCGAGTAGATTTCAACATCAGCCTCCGCGCCTCGCGGCTACGGCTTGGCATGCCGGAACACCAATGTAGTGTGTCCGCTTGCGGACTCCCCGCCGGCTCAGTAACGCGGAACACGCAAAGCCCTCGCAAGCCAGCCCACTACGGTTGTGCCTCATAATAATGTCTCTTCCTTGCGCTCCTTACGTCCCTTGGCGGCTGTCACCCATCAACCGGCAACCGGCAACGGACAACCCCCAGCTGCCGTCCCACGCCCCTCGCCCCTCGCCCCACGCCCCTCGTCCCACCGCCCTACCGAAACACCGCCCCACCGCCTCCCCGTCCTCACGGACATGCCTACAGGGGAGACCGGCGTTCCCCGTCCTCACGGACGGGCCTACAGACGCACCGACGTTTTCGTTTCTCAGGAATCGGTCGGGAAAGTCCGACCGATTCCTATCCCCACAGCGCCGGATCGGGGGGGTGGATGTGCGAATTCTCGAAGCGAAGGGGGTTCTCACGGTCTTTCGCGAGCAACAGGGGCCCGTCCAGATCCACGAATTCAGCGAAACCGCTCAGCAGCATCGCCGGCGCCATGGCGAGCGAGGTACCGAGCATCGAGCCGATCATAATGCGAAATCCTTTCTCACGGGCCGCTTCGGCGAGCAGGATCGCCTCGGTGAGGCCGCCGGTCTTGTCGAGCTTGATATTGACGACGTCGTACCGTCCCTCCAGCAAGGGCAGGGACGAACGGTCGTGGCAGGACTCGTCGGCCATCAGGGCCGCCGGCCGTGCGAGTTCGCGAAGCACCCGGTCACGCCCGGCCGGCAGAGGTTGTTCGATCATTTCCACGCCCATAGCCGCCATCTCCTGAGCGTATTCCCGATAGTGGGTTTCGGTCCACGCTTCGTTCGCATCGATGATCAACCGGGCGTCCGGCGCCGCTTCGCGTACGGCCCGCATCCGCTCGACGTCACCCTCGCCCGCCAACTTCACCTTGAGCAGCGCCTGCCCTGAATGTTCCCTCGCCTTTTCGGCCATTCGCTCGGGACGATCGACGCTGATCGTCAACGCGCACAACGCCGGCCTCGGAGGGTTCGCGATCCCGGCAAGGCGCCAGGCCGGCGTCCCCTCCTTCTTTGCCCGAAAATCCCACAGCGCGCAATCGAGCGCGTTTCGGGCTGCCCCCGGAGGGAGAATTTCTTGAAGTTCGGCACAATCGAGGCCTGCCGCCACCCGATCCTTGAGGCCGATCAGCGTTTCCTCAACCCCCGCCGCCGTCTCCCCGTACCGGGCATAGGGATGGCATTCGCCCCGGCCGCCGCAGCCCCCCTCGACAACCTCCGCCACAACAACCTCGATCCCGGTACGGCTGCCCCGCGAAATGGAAAATACTCCGCGGACCGGCCAGTCTTCGCGTTGAATCCGCAACTCCCTCATAGTTCGACAACCCGGTCCACGATCGGCCCGACACCGGTAGCGACCGGGTCCACGCACGGAAGTCCGAGTTCGTTCTCAGTCCTCCGCATCAAGTCGCCCGCCTCGGACCGGGTCAGCTTCCGGGTATTAAAGGCGACGCCCACCGCGCGAACGTCCGGGTTGGTGAGCCGTGCGGCGTCGATGTTCGCGTCGAGGCATTCCTTCAGATCCGGCGGCAAACGCCCGGGGAGTCCCCGCATGTGGGGACGATTCGGTTCATCGCAAAACACGAGCGCATCCGGCTGCGCCCCGTGCAGGAGTCCGAGGCTTACTCCGGCGAACGACGGATGGAAGAGGGATCCCTGGCCTTCGATCAGGTCCCAGTGGCCTGGCGAATTCGCCGGACTCAGCATCTCGACGGCGCCGGAGATGAAGTCCGCAACCACCGCATCGACACAAATGCCCTCGCCGGCGATAAAGATCCCCGTCTGGCCGGTTGCGCGAAACGTCGCGTCAACGCCGCGCTTCTTCATCTCCCCTTCCAGGGCGAGTGTCGCGTACATCTTTCCCACCGAACAATCCGTTCCGACGGTCAGCAGGCGTTTTCCAGGGCGCTTCTCACCGGACCCGACCTTCAGGGGCACGGTCGGATGGCGGACGTCGAAAAGCCTGCGCCCGTGCTTTTCAGCCGCTTCGCGCAAGGAAGGAATATCGTTCAGGCGTTGATGCAGACCGCTCGCCACGTCAAGGCCGGCTTCAACGGCTTCGACGAGGCTGGGAACCCATGCCTCGGAGATTACCCCGCCCGCGTTCGCAATTCCAACAATCAACGTTTTCGCTCCGCGTTGCACCGCCTCCTCAAAACCGATTTCGGGCAGCTCCAGCGTGGTTCCGCACCCCGGGAGGCGAAATTCCCCGGCACAGTATTCGGGTCGCCAATGCGCGATTCCGTGCGAGGTCTTCGCCGAAAGGTCGTCTTGTACGTCACCCAGAAAAAACAGGTAAGGAGTCCGCATAAATTCTAATCGTAAACTGGACCGGCATTGTCGGAACCACATGGCGCGACTTTCCAGCCTCATTAACTCAGTTCGGGCGCCTGATCGACCCTAATATTACAACCGCGTTCATATTCACAGGGAAATGGTCGGTGCGTCGGTGCGGCGGTACGTCGGTGCGGCGGTGCGGCGGTAGGGCAGTGGGGCGGGGGGACGGTGCGGCGATATGTCAGAAGAAGAGGGATTGGCCGTCAGGGGACGCAGAGAACGCAAGGAAGAAGAGTTATTTGACAATAAGCGTGCCGCCGGTAAGCAATCTATCTGACATGTCGCGCAAAGCTGTTCTGATCTCGAATCTGGGCTCTCCCGATTCAACCTCCGTTCCCGATGTCCGGCGCTATTTGAAGGAGTTTCTCTCGGACGAGCGGGTATTCGACGCTCCGCAGCCGATCAAGAGTTACATCCTTTACTGCAAGGTGCTTCCCTTCCGTCCGAAGAAGACCGGGGAAGCTTACCGGAAGATCTGGACCAGGGAAGGCTCCCCTCTGATACTCACGAGCCGAAAAGTCCAGAGCCTGCTGCAGGAAAAAACCTCCCTTCCCGTCGAGCTCTCGATGCGCTACGGGAACCCTTCCACACGCTCCGCCCTCGAGCGGCTCGCCCGGCAGGGAGTCCAGGAACTCTTCCTGATGCCGATGTATCCGCACTACGCGATGTCGAGCTACGAAACGGCCGTCGTCAACGCACGGGAACTCGCCCGCGAAGTCGCGCCGCAAATGCGCATTTCCGTTCTGCCGCCTTTTTTCCGTGAGCCCGGTTATATCGACGCCCTCTGCCAGCGGATGGAACCGTATCTGGAGAAACCGTACGACTACATTCTCTTCAGCTTCCATGGGATTCCCGAGCGGCACCTGCGCAAGGGAGATCCCTCCAGGTCACATTGCACCGTCGTGCCGGACTGCTGCCACACGTGCAGCCCGGTCCAGTCGGTCTGCTACCGTGCGCAGTGTTTCCGCACGGTCGAGGAGGTCGCGGCCCGGATGAACATTCCCACCACCAGGTACAACGTCTCGTTTCAGTCGCGGTTCGGAAAGGAACCCTGGCTGAAGCCCTACACGGATTTCGAGTTCACACGACTCGCCAAGGAAGGCGTCAAACGCCTGCTAGTCGTCACTCCCGCCTTTGTTTCGGATTGCCTGGAAACTCTGGAGGAGATCGGCATCCAGGGGAAAAACGATTTCCTGGAAGCGGGAGGCCAGGGTTTTCAGTTGATTCCGTGCCTGAACGACCATCCGGCCTGGGTGGACTTTCTCGCGTCGCGCGTGGATATCTTTGAAGAACAAACCGAGCCCGGCCTGGCCGCCGAGATCATCTGAGTCGCCCCCTTTCATCTCCGGCAGGCGCCCGCCGCGCAACCTGACCCGTCCTCGCAACTCTCGGCTTGAGCTTTGCCCGCATCCTGCCAGAAAGGAAGGTATTCCGGGGGCTCAACAATTTTCGCCCGGTAATCTGGAATAAATCCATCCGATGAGCGCTCCTACCAATAATGAGTCGATCAATTTTGAAGAATTGGTGGATGCCCATTATAATTCCTTGTTTCGCTTTGCCTACAGCCTGAGCGGAAAGGAGGCGGATGCATGGGACCTGACTCAACAGACCTTCAACCGATGGGCCGAGAAAGGACATTCCCTCCGCGACAAGTCCAAGGTCAAGTCCTGGCTTTTCACTACGCTGTACCGGGAATTTCTTAAATGGAGCCGACAGAACAGAAAAGTTTATTCAATGGAAGATCTCCCCGGAGGCGCCGCGGAGCAGCATTCCGTCGGTTCGGAAGTCGTCAATCAGGCCGATGCTTCGGCGCTGATGCAACATCTGGCCGATATCGAGGAAACCTACCGGGTTCCGCTGAGCCTTTTCTATCTGGAGGACATGACCTACAAGGAAATCGCCGAAGTGCTCGAAATTCCTTCGGGGACGGTCATGTCGCGGCTTTCGCGGGGCAAGGATCAATTGCGGCGGCGCCTTTCGTCCGCGCACGAATCGCCCGGCGAGGACAAACGGCCTTCCTCGCGGAATCGCAGGAAACAGATTGTTCGCAGGGATGAACAGAGATAAAGCCAAAGCTATTCTTCAATGTTGTCCGCCGAATGCCGGCAGCCGCAGCGATCCGGAGCTGCGGGAGGCGTTCGAGGTGATGGCCGGCGACAAGGAGCTCGCGGCCTGGTTTGAAAGGGAACAGGAATTCGACCTGGCGTTTTCGACTCGATTGAAGTCGGTGAGCGCACCGCCCGGGCTCCGCGAAGATATTCTGTCCGCCGCCGCGGCCACGGTCACGCCGGTTCCGTGGTTAGGCGTTCTTTACGCCGCCGCCGCCATGCTCGTTTTCGCCCTCGGGCTGGCGCTGTTCTTCGCGCGGCACGATGGATCGGATTCCATGATCGGCGCTCAATTCTCACCGGAATTCCCCTTTGAACTAATCAGCTACTTCGAACGGGAAGCGGAATTCGACCAACTCAGCGGAAATCTCGCCGAAGTCCGGAGCAATCTCAAGGCCCAGGGAGGACCGGAAACCGAGGCGCTTCCCGCCTCGTTCGAAGATATGACGCGGTACCGCTGCCGCATCTACAAACGCGAGACGCAGAAAGTCGCCTTGATCTGCATGCAGCGCGACGAGCAACGAATGCATCTCTTTGTCATCGAGGAAAAGGGTTCCCCGGCGCGGACCGCTCGGGCTGACGACCGGCCGGTCCCCCGCTTCACGCAGAGGGATCCCTGGGCATTCGCCGACTGGGGAAGGTCCGGGAAAACCTACGTTCTCGCCACCCAAGGCTCCACGGATGACCTGAGGCTGATTCTTTCGTCACAGTAACGCCGTCCGTTCACATCATTTCGTGGCGATTTATATTCTTCAAACCTCTTTAAATGGATCCGCCATCCTCTCTCTTAAACTAAGGAAAAAGCCGGCCTCAAAATAGAACCCGGCTCTTTCCCACTTGAGATTCAACTATTTTGATTCACCTCATTCTTCCAACTCAACGGAGACCCGCATAAAGGCGGCCGGATCTCCCTCGATGTTCATCGCGGTAGCGGTGAACTCGTAAATGCTCCCTTCAATGAGCGTCCCCTCACTGATGGAAACATACGGATCGCCGCCCCCGGTGTCTTCACGGAACCAGACAT
>SLTG01000073.1 GCA_007130045.1 Opitutales bacterium | reverse complement strand
TCGAGAGTTCGAATCTCTCCGGCCCGACCGGTTTTGAAATACCCGTGGACGAAATCGTTTACGGGTTTTCTCTTTTTTGTTGTGAGTACGAGTTCCGAAATCACTCCCGAGGTGAAACGATGGCAATTGGCCTCCTGGCCGGTGATCCTGATCCTGACCGTTACGGTTGCAAGCGGGTTTCCGTCGGCGCCCGTCGTTCCGGACGCGGTCGGCCTGGTACCGCATTTTGACAAGATCGTTCATTTCTTCGTCTTCGGATTGCTGGGAACCTTGATTTTGCGAACGTTGTATCGCGGGCGGCGCCCCTGGCTCTGCGCGGTCGTCGCGATTGTGCTGACCTCTTTGATCGGATTGGGCGACGAATTGCATCAGAGCACCAATCCCGTGCGTCATTTCAACTGGTTTGACTGGGTGGCGGATACGGCGGGCGGGATCGTGGCGGTGGCCGCTTTCCTCGGATGGAGGGGATACCGGGATCTCCTGGAAATGCCGGTGAGGTTCCGCAGGCGAAACCGGAACGGCGGGATTCGCGAAGGAGCCGCCGCGGGGGTTCCCGTCGAAAGCCTGTATGCCTCGGCCAAAAGGCGTTGACCTTCCCCGCGCGACGTTCGTGAATGATCGTTTTCGATGGATTCGCCGGAAATCAAAGAAAGAATGGACGCCTTGCGCGCCGAGATTCGACGCCACGACGAGCTTTATTTCCGCCGCGCAGAGCCCGAAATCAGCGACGCCGAGTACGACCGGCTCAAGCGGGAACTGACCGGTCTGGAAGCACGCCATCCGGAGTTCGTTCCGGAGGATACCCCGACGCGCAGGGTGGGGGACGATCGGCTGGAGGCGTTCGAGACCTATCGCCATCGCGCGCCCATGCAGAGCCTCGACAACACGTACGGCGAGCAGGAACTGCGCGACTTCCATCAGCGCCTGGTCCGGTTGTTCGGTCGCGAGGATCTCGAGTTTCTTGTCGAGCCCAAAATCGACGGCGTCGCCGTAAGCTTGACTTTTGAAAAGGGAAGGTTTGTTCGGGCCGCCACCCGCGGGAACGGAGTCGAAGGAGACGATGTCACCCGGAACGTCGCAACCCTCCGGGGACTTCCGCACGGGCTCGAGGGCGGTAATATTCCGGAAATTATCGAGATTCGCGGCGAGATTTTTATGGCGAACGAGGAGTTCGAGCGGATCAACCGCGAGCGCGAGGAAAACGGGTTTCCCCTTTACGCCAATCCCCGCAACCTGACGGCGGGGACGGTCAAGCTACTCGACCCGAAGGAGGTCGCCCGGAGAAGGCTTCAGATTGTTTTTCACGGCTTCGGATACTGCGAGCCGGCTGTTTTCGGACGCATGAGCGAGTTTCATAAGACCCTGAAAACCTGGAAGCTTCCCGCCCCCGAGCGCTGCCGGCGGGCGCGGGGAATCGACGAGGTGTGGGAGGCGATCGGTGAGCTCGACGCGTTGCGTCATCACTTTGCCTACGCGACCGACGGCGCCGTGGTCAAGCTTGATTCCCTGGCTCACCAGGAGGAGGCGGGAAGCACCTCGAAAGCCCCGCGCTGGGCGATCGCCTACAAATTCTCCGCGGAACAGGCGGAAACGGTCGTGGAAGACATTTCGCTGCAGGTCGGCAGGAGCGGGGCGGTGACGCCGGTCGCGCACCTGCGTCCGGTACAACTTGCCGGAACCACCGTTTCGCGGGCTACCCTGCACAACCAGGACGAAATCGAGCGGAAAGACGTTCGGATAGGCGATACCGTCATTGTCGAGAAGGCGGGCGAGATAATTCCGGCGGTTGTTGAGGTCGTGGTTGAAAAGCGGCCCGCGAAAAGCGACGTCTATTCGTTTCCCGGAAAGTGCCCCGCCTGCGGATCCGACTTGATCCGGCTGCCGGACGAGGCCGCCACGCGCTGTCCGAACCTCAGTTGTGCCGCGCAGGTCCGCCGCCGCCTCCAGCATTACGCCTCACGCCAATGCATGGACATCGAGGGGCTCGGTGAGGCGGTGGTTGATCGGTTGGTCGAACGCGGCCTGGTGGAACGGATTCCCGATCTTTACGATCTCAAGGTTGAGGAACTGGTGTCTCTGGACAAGTTCGCTCAAAAGTCATCGGAAAACCTGGTGCGTTCCATCGGGGAAAGCAAGGACCGCGAACTGTGGCGGCTGATCCATGGCCTCGGAATACGGCACATCGGAGCCACCGCCTCGAAAGACCTCGCCGCCGCGTTTGGAGACCTCGACCGGATCGCCAACGCGAGCCGGGAGGAGTTGTCGGCGATCGAGGGGATCGGAGAGATCACCGCGGGCGGCATAGCCGCCTATTTCTCCGAAAAACGCAACCGGGATCTCATCGATGCGTTGCTAACCCGCGGCGTGCGCACGCGGGACGAGAAGGCGGAGAGCGTGAAGGGCGGCGCGTTGGAAGGAAAAACATTCGTGTTGACCGGAACTCTGCCGTCACTGTCCCGGCAGCAGGCAACCGAAATGATCGAGGCTGCCGGCGGCCGCGTCACAGGCAGCGTCAGCAGGAAGACCGATTACGTCGTCGCCGGCGAAGAAGCCGGCTCCAAACGCGAAAAAGCCGAAAAACTCAACGTGAGCGTCATCGGCGAAGCGGCCTTTCTGTCGCTGATCGGGAAATAGCTGGTCGTGAAAAACCCCGGACCGCGCCCTATCGGTTATACTCCCACTGCGAAACTTTACGGGCAAACAGTATAAAAATCTTCTTTCTTTCTTGCTTTTTTGCCCCTTGGTGCGATATCTTATGAAAGTTGCAGATTACACGCCAGTCAATGATGCATTATTCCGGGGTGGGTGATTCTACTGCGGAATTGAATTGTAAACCCGTAAACCCGTAAACCCGTAAGACAGGACTCACCTTAAATGAAATTTGTAAAATCTTACCAGTCGAAAGGCTGTTCCGCAGCGAGCACCCGAGGCTTCACCTTGATCGAGCTGCTTACCGTGATCGCGATTATCGGGATTCTCGCGGCGATCCTGATTCCAGTTGTTCAAAGTGTGCGCGCAAGTGCCCGTGCGGCTATTTGCGGGTCAAACTTGCGACAGGTCGGCAGCGCCGCTCAGCTTTGGTCGTCTGAAAATGATGATCGCATCCTTCCTCTCCGTCTGTTGCCGGGCCGCGATAGCGGTTTGACTGAGGTTTATGTCTGGCATGACGATTTCATTCACTATGGGATGGATTACAGCGATAATGTGCCCAGTCAAGGCATCTCGTTTGAGGTGGTTGGAAGTGACAGCATCTTTATGTGCCCCCAGGATTGGAACGACCGCAGGGGCGAAGTTCAAATGGACCGTGCCGCTCACACTTATTCCATGAACCAACTCACGAATGGGGGTGACGTCGGAGGTCCGCAGGGGAACGTTTTCACCCATACGCGCCTGGGCCAGCTTGCGACCCCTTCGCGGACGATGCAGTTCATGGACGGATCCTGGTTTGACTCCGGGTTTTGGGGCTCACGGATGAGCCCGAGCCGGGAAAGCCTGTATCCTCATTCCGGGGGCGCCAATGTTCTTTACTTCGACGGGCATGTGGCCCGGATCAGTCCACAGGAATTCGAGTCACACGCGAATAACGATCCGTTTTGGTGGGGGTTTTGATCGATCATTTATTGATGATGTCGGTTTACGCTGACTTTCATCGTTGAGGAGTCGCTGACCAGCCCGGCAGACTTTATCGGCCGAGGCTAAGCTTCGGTCCCGAAGAGTAGCGCACGCAACGTGGGTGCGCTTCCTCCCTCACATTCGCGTTAGCCCTTCCGGGTGCGCCGGACGGATGAGAAGGACTTGATCGCTCTCACTTCGGAAGCATTCGGCGGCTTTACGGTGAATGCCTGCGGTGAAAGCGAAGTTTTACGGTAAATTAATTTCGCGCCTTGCTTTACTGCCGTTTTGCGTTAATGTTTATCCAGTTGGCAATAATGATGCATTACCGTACCGGCAGGCTTCTTCCAAACTCCAAGTTGGATTCCTAAAACAAAACCACTCAATTCCAATGAAATACGTAAAACCATACCAGGCCAAAGGTGATTCAGCAGCGAGCACCCGAGGTTTCACCTTGATCGAGCTGCTTACCGTTATCGCGATCATCGGCATTCTCGCCGCGATTCTGATTCCGGTGGTTCAAACCGTTCGTGCGAGTAGTCGTGCCGCTGTATGTGCTTCGAATTTGCGGCAGATCGGTAACGCCTACCACCTCTGGACCAACGAAAACAACGAGATGCTGGTCCCTGTGCGTATGCAGCCGGGCCGGTTAAGCGGTTTGAGCGGCACCTGGTTTTTCTGGAACCACTTTATTCCTTTCTCCCTGGATCTTCCGAGTTCTCCCCAGGATAGGTATTCGTTCGGCACTCTCGGCAGTGAAACCATCTGGGTCTGTCCGCAAGCGTACAATGATCATCTGGGCAATATCCAAGATTCGCGGCCCGCGTTCACCTACGCGATGAACGGGCTTACCAGCGGAGGTTCCGATGTCGTGGGCGACGAGGCTTTCACCAATGCTCGTTACACGAACCTTGTATCCCCGTCACGAACGGTCGCGATTTTTGAGGGAATGAAGACCAGTCAACCGTGGTGGATTAACCATTTGCAGCCCGGCCGCCGCCCCGACTGGGTGCATTCCGGCGGCGCAAATGTTCTTTACTTCGATGGGCACGTCGAGCGAATCGCGGAAGGGGATCCGCGAATTGAGGACGACACCAATAGAGACAATGTCTTTTGGTATGGCATCCCTGGACTCAGATAGTAGTCGAAAATCTCTTCTGATTTGACATTCCGTCAGCAGCCTGTCGGACTTCGCCCAAAGGGGCTAAGTTTGGCAGGCTGCTTTTGGTTGTCATTGACAAGATGGCTGCAAGTGTCCCGGCAAGCGCTCGGGACATATGATGTGTACCGGTTAAGATATTCCAGCAAGGTACCACCTCAGACCCGAAGTAGCGAACTCATCTTTTTCCCATTCGCCGGCGTAGCTCAATTGGCAGAGCAACTGATTTGTAATCAGTAGGTTGCGGGTTCGAGTCCCATCGCCGGCTCC
>SLTG01000019.1 GCA_007130045.1 Opitutales bacterium | reverse complement strand
TGACCCCTTCCGGGTTTCTGCACACGGATTCCGTACCCGCAAAAAGACACCCGACATCTGGAAACCTTCGCCGAATTCGACCAACATTTCGAGGAGAGATGGAAGGCTTTGCTTTCGGGACAACCGAAGGAACAATCTTAGGCCTCATGCAATGAATGCCAGACCGAATTCCAGTCGGATTTATGCCGACGTCGAGTGCAGTCCCGGTTGTTGTTTAATGAAATCAGACCCGCTCCAGAAGCTGGAAACTCAACGCCAACCTCGCCACCTTGCGAGCCTGTGCCCTGGCACTCAGAAGCCTCTTGTATCCCGATTGCTCATGGCCAACTCTACAAGAACGATGCCAGCACCAAACATCCATCCCTTACCAAATGGTCGCAAATCACCGCTCCAAATAAAAATACCGTGGTTTTGTCGAACCAATTTAAGAGAACGCGCTACCCTGAACGCTTAAGCGCCTTGGCTCCGGCGTTCAACACTTCCCCCAGTCCCGTGGTCGCCTTAAGCCGGGAGTCCGTGTAATAGTTGGCGGTCGTCGTAATGTGCGAATGTCTCAGCGCAACCGAGGCAGCGTGAATCCCGTGCCGGGCGTTTATGAGCGATCCGTGCTCCTTGCGGAGTTGGTGCAGGGGCTTCGTCGATGCGACCCCCTTCTCTCTCAACCATGCGGTCAACTCACGAAAAAGCGGATCACACCGATACCGCTTGCTTGGTTGGGGTTGAACGTACGAGGCCACAACGAACTCACCGTTCGCCCGGGCCATCAGTGATCTCAGCAATTCTCCCAACGGCTCCTCCAAAGGCACGTTCCCGCAGGAACGTTCGCTTTTTGGCTGATAGTATTGATTGGGCTCAATTCGGATCTGCCGATTTATCAAATCAACCTGCTGCCACGTCAAGGTGTCGATCTCACGCCGGCGCAACCCGGCAAGTAACGCCAGGAGAAAAACGGTATAAAGTTCCGGTTTTTGGTCACAGAGCTCCCTTTCAGCCGCAATCAGCAATAGCTCCGGGCTCGTTTTCCCCAGCCCTCGATAGCGAGTATCCGGCGATCGCTCGTAATCGATCTCAGAGAAGGCATCCAGAGTCGTCTGCGGAAGTTCGAGATCCAAGTGCTTGAGCACGTGCCGACAAAAGAGCGCCCGGCATTGTCGGATGATCGTATTCAGCGACGTCCGAGTTCGAGCGAGCTTCACCGGGTCTCCGGCAGCCTTTCCTAGATAGCGGCGTTTCCACCGCTCAACCCCCTCGGGAGTAAGAGAATCGAGTCGAATCCCATTGAGCCGTTCGCGGACTTTTTTGGAGCGTCCGTCGCGCCGGGAAAATTTTTCCTTACCCGAGATTACCCCGTTAATTTGCCCGGCGACCTGACGCAGACACCGTGCATATTCGTTGAAAGTCTCCGGCCGGGCCGTCGAGACACTGCGAGCGGCTTCAAGAAAGTCGCCGACGGTCAGTTTGCGTGAACGGTCGTTTTTCCGTCCCTCCCCTCGTCGAAACATGCCCAATGCCTCCTCCCAACCAATTCTGCGACTTTCGAGATACAAGTCGCGGACGATCCCTGCAGCCACAGTTTTGTTTGAGATTCCGGTGCACAGCCGGGTCTCACGCCCACCAAAATGAATTCGCACGTACCAGTGAGGCGACTCGCAGAACCGTCCGGCATTATCGCGCCATCGTTTCTTGTACAGGCGGACCTCCCAATAAAGCCGGTGATCCTTTGAGAGACTTCGCCGAGCTACTGGTCCGGTTTTGGTCCGGTTTACGTCGTCCTCGTCCGTCATATTCTGTCCACTTAAGCCTTTTTGCATATCTTCTTCTAAGGCTTTATCTAGGCCGTTTCAAGGCGATTTTGAGTGACAATTCACGACAGTTCAGGACAAATGCTGAGACCGACTTTCCCTGACTACGGATCAGGAGGTTATAGGTTCGACTCCTATCGGGTGTGCCACTTAAGGACAACGACTTAAGGAATTTCCGAAAATCCGAGGAGTTAACACCTCTAAAAATACTCCATTTCCCCGGGATACTCGGTTGGGGAACGCTCCGGATGCTCCAATAACAATCCGGTTCCTCAAATAATATTGATTTCCCTGAAAGGAATCGAATAATTCGCTGAAGCCAGTAAATTATGAAAAAGACACACGGGATAGCAGTCAGTACAATCGCATTCGCCATTTTCCTGGGATTCGCCGCGGGGCTCAGAGTTCAGGCTGAGGAAAATCCTGCTTGGGATCTTCATTGGAAGTCGGCCGCGAAAGTCAATCTTGAGGAGGTGGCGGAGAAAACAGCTGAAGCAGCCATCGCGGACAGCGTGTACGTCCGACAGCCTACCATCCTAGCCTTGAGGACGGCTTACTTTCTGTCTTTCGGATCCTTCGATGTACCACATTTAAGCATGCGCGAAACTATAAGAACGCAATTCGAAGGACCACATGAGGAGGTTTTTGACAAAGCCACTGTGACGGTTGAATTGATGGGGTTTGCCGACGATTCCCTCTTTGGTGAGCGTTTTTCCTTCAAATTGCAATCCGATGAAAAGGGCACTTGGACCGTAGTGGAAGCGGAACGGGCAGCCTACGGCAGGGGAGATCACCAGTAGTCAAAAACCGGCAGGCCAAGTCTTACCTTTCAATGCACGGAAGGCGATTGAATATGAAAATACACGACAGCTTCCCGAAGTATGCGGACTTCGACCCGCAGGTTCCTGTGTGGTGTGTCACGCCGGACCGACCCGGTTGTATCCACCGCTTTTTCGACACGTCCCCGATCAGCCCGTCCGGACGATATCTCGCCGTTTTCCAACTGCCGTTTGAGGACCGGCAACCGCAACCGGGCGAGAAGGGTAACGTTTGTTTGGTCGACCTTGAGACCGGGAAGGACCGCGTTGTGGCCGAGACCTGTGGTTGGGAACCACAAATGGGCGCCAATATCAACTGGGGCGGATCGGACCATGAACTGTTCTTCAACGACGTGAATACGGAGACCTGGCACCCGTTTGCCTGGAAGCTCGATCCCTTGACCGGGAAACGCCAACCAATGGAAGGGACGTTATACCACGCATCACCAGATGGCAAGTGGCTGATCTCGGCCAACATGGCGACCATGCGGAAGACTCAACCGGGCTACGGAGTCTGTATCCCCCTCGACAAGATGCGACGCAACGTGGGGCCGGCCGACGATGACGGATTCTACCTGACCGATACATCAACAGGAAAGACGCGGATGCTTGCCTCCATTGCGGACCTGATTAATCAAGCCGACCCGCCCGTCCTCATCGACGATCCGAAACGGCAGGAAATCTACGGTTTTCACAGCAAATTCAATCCCCAGAGCGATTGTCTCATGTTGAGCCTGCGATGGTTTCCCGCAACCGATGAACCGCGATGGAACATGTTCAAGAACGATCATTCCGCGGTACGTTTTGCTTGGTTCACTATAGGACTCGATGGAGGACAGATGCACTGTGCAGTGGGTCCCGAGCAATGGATAAAGCGTGGTCACCACGCCACTTGGTTCCCGGACGGAAAGCGTATATCGATGAACCTCAATATTGATCGTGCCGGGCTGCGTTTTGTCCAGGTTAACGCCGATGGCACTGGTCTGTGCAAGATGCTCGACGATACACCCGGATCAGGACATCCGACGGTGCATACAGACGGCAAGCACCTGCTCACGGACACTTACACGATGGAGGACATGTCATTCGGCGACGGGACGATCCCCCTGCGCTGGATCGATCTCGAGAGTGGGCGCGAGGAAGTCTTAGTCCGGATCAACACTCAACAACCGATCCCGGACGGTGTGATGCGCGTAGACCCTCATCCCGCCTGGGACCGAATGTGGCGGTACGTTACCTTCAATGCTTATATCGACGGAACCCGGCGAGTTTTCATAGCGGATATGAAGGATTTGATTCGAGGCTGAACGTCAGCCATCAAGGCGACGCCCAGAGGCCGCGCCCTATGGCTGACGGTCGGCGAAATGAAAGACGCCGCGGTAAAAATCGCCCTTGCCCTGAAAGAGGCGAGCCAACAATTCAACTCACCTGGTGGAATCGGCTGAACGCTCCCGGAAAACCAGTGATAAACCGGGTTGGGTGAAAGAACTTTTGTACCCCGGGTACTGCTCGCCATGGATGCCGGAGTTACGTTACTGGTCAGCGGCCATAACAACGGCGCCGAAATCCCGTCCGGATATCCTCATCGAAAACTTCAAGGGGAAGGACTTCGGGGAATGGACGGTGGATGGCGAGGCATTCGGTTCGCCTATTTCTTCGCGCGGACCAACCCGGCTTCTGCTTTGATTTTGTTTACGGTTGCCGTCGAAACCCCGAAAAACTCCGCCACTTCATTTGATTTGCTTCCGTCCTTCAACATGCGTGCCGCTTGTTCTTTTTGCATATCGGATAGACGTTTCCTTTTGGTTACTGTTCCCGAAGGGAGAGACGAGACTCCGGCTGCCGTCAAATACTGCCGACAGAGTAAGCGGTACTCCTCCTCTTTTCCGTCTATTGGTTTCAAAGCTTCCTGAAGATCCTTAACGGTCTTATATCCCGTTGCCGCAAGAATACTCAGGAGCTTTTCGACCTTGCGCAATTCCTGGCGGGCCTTTTTGGTTTTTTCGTCTACTTGTTGAAGGATTTCGATTGATTCTGTGTCTATTTCCATTTTCCACTTCTTCGTTTATGATTTGAGTCCGGAATCGACCAATGATGGAACACCCCTTACCTGAAAACCTCTGATACCGCTCACCGCGCTCGTTGAGAAATTCGTGCTATTTGTCCTCCTTCGCAACCGTTTCAGCAACAGCGGCAAACGATGGAGCGAGGGCGGGATACAGGGCTCGGTAATGAGGATAGTATTTATCGTATACTGAGGCATCCGGCCCCGGTTCGGTTTTTCCCGTCAATTCGAGCGCGGTACGACAGGCCGCCCGGACATCGTCATGAATACCTGCACCGACAGACGCAAGCAGTGCCGCGCCGTATGCGGCCCCTTC
This sequence comes from Opitutales bacterium, assembly GCA_007130045.1. Lineage (GTDB taxonomy): Bacteria > Verrucomicrobiota > Verrucomicrobiia > Opitutales > T3Sed10-336 > PXDC01. The sequence goes on along the minus strand of SLTG01000019.1, from coordinate 40,368 downwards.
ACCTCCGCTGACCGTGACTATTTCGCTCTGAAAGTTATCCGCCAGAAGCTGTAGCCAGAAGGGACTTTTCGCCCCACCGCCGGAAGCTCGAACCTGCCTGGGCTTAATGCCCAATCCACGCATGAGTTCCAGTGAATCGCGCAGCCCGTAGGTTACGCCTTCCAGAACCGCGCGCGTCATGTGCGCTTTCCCGTGACGAAGCGTAAGGCCGAAAAATACCCCTCTAGCATTGGGATCTGGATACGGGGTACGCTCGCCACTGAGGTAAGGAAGATAAATAAGCCCCTCGCAACCTGCAGGAACGCCCGCGGCGGCTTCGGTGAGGAGGTCGTAAGAATCGCGCCCTTCGCGCTTGGCGCGCTGCATCTCCATTTCGCCCAGGACGTCGCGGTACCAGCGAAAACTTCCCGCTGCGGAGAGGACAACCCCCATCAGCTGCCATTGCCCGGGGACGGCGTGGCAAAAAGCGTGCAGGCGCCCTTCCGGCTCTACACGGTATTCGTCCGACGCCGCAAAAACCACCCCCGACGTTCCCAGTGTAGCAGACACGATTCCCTCCTCGATGATCCCGGCCCCCACCGCCTGGGCCGCCTGATCTCCGCCTCCTCCGACAACGGGTGCTCCTTCCACAAGACCGGTGCTCCGGGCGGCGTCGGCGGAAATACTCGCGCTGACCTCGGGTGATTCGGTGACCTCCGCAAGCCAATCGCGCGGAATCTCAAACGCGGCGAGCATCTCGTCCGACCACTTTCGTCGCGCCACGTCGAGCAACGATGTGCCGGACGCATCCGAGACTTCCGTAAAAAACTCTCCGGTCAAACGGTAGCGAATGTAGTCTTTCGGCAGTAGAACCTTGGCGACGCGACCAAAAACCTCCGGTTCGTTCTCTCGCACCCACGCGACCTTCGGAGCCGTGAAACCGGGAAGAACGGGATTCCCCGTTAACTCGAGAATTCGCTTCAATCCCACCTTATCAGTAATTGCCGCACACTGGGAACCGGTGCGCTGGTCGTTCCACATGATACAAGGACGCAGCACAGCACCTTCAAAATCAAGCAGGACCAACCCGTGCATCTGTCCGGTAAGCCCGATTCCAGCAATATCAGAAGGGGCGACGCCACTCTCCAGGAGAACTCTCCCGACGCTCGCCACCGTCGCCTTCCACCAGTCTTCGGGATCCTGCTCCGCCCACAGCGGTCTGGGCGTGGACAGCGCGTATTCAGTGGACGCGGACGCGGTAACGGAACCGTCTTCGCCCACAAGCAACGCTTTGCTCCCTGAAGTGCCTATATCGATTCCGAGGAGGTGAGTCATATGAACTCGTTGATGATATTCTCAAGGTATTCCTGCCGACCGCTTCGGTTCGGCGCTACCTCGCCCTTTTCCAGCATGTAGCGATTGAGCGACCCGAAGTCGGCCTTTCCGCTCTCAATCTGCGCTCCAATGCCGGAATCCCAACTGGAGTAGCGTTCCTTGACGAATTCCCTGAGACGACCGTCCTCGCGAATAGCCGCGGCGACTTTAAGTCCGCGTGCGAACGCATCCATTCCCGCGATATGCGCGTAAACAAGGTCGATTGGCTCGAAGCTCTCCCGGCGCACCTTGGCGTCAAAGTTCAAACCGCCGGTTGTAAAGCCCCCGGCCGCGAGAACCCGGAGCATCACCTGGGTGGTCTGATAAATATTAGTCGGGAACTGGTCCGTATCCCATCCAAGCAATTCGTCACCCATGTTGGCATCGATCGACCCGAGAGCATCCGCGGCGATTGCTGTCTCCAATTCGTGTTCAACGTTGTGCCCGGCAAGCGTTGCGTGGTTGGTCTCGATATTAAGTTTGAAGTGATCGAGCAATCCATGTTCGCGAAGGAAGTTGAGGCAGGCCGCGGCGTCGGAATCGTACTGGTGTTTGGTCGGTTCTTTCGGTTTCGGCTCGATATAAAACTGCCCATCGAAACCGATACTCTTTTTGTGATCCACCGCCATCTGAAGGAACCTGCCCAAGTGTTCGAGCTCCCTCTTCATATTCGTATTCAAGAGAGATGTGTATCCTTCGCGTCCTCCCCAGAAAGTGTATCCGGCGCCGTCGAGTTCATGGGTAACTTCCATCGCTTTCTTGACCTGCGCTGCCGCGTAGGCGAACACGTCGGCATTGCAGCTTGTCGCGGCCCCGTGAACAAATCGTGGATTCACGAACAGACAAGCCGTCCCCCAAAGCAGGCGGATTCCTGTCCGCTGCTGCTCTTCTTTGAGCACGGCAACGACTTCATCGAGATTTCCGTTGGTTTCCCTGAGCGTCTCTCCTTCAGGTGCGACGTCGCGGTCGTGAAAGGCGTAGAATGGGACGCCAAGTTTCTCCATCAGCTCAAACGCCACCCGAACGCGGTTGCGGGCGTTCTCGATCGAGCTTGAGCCATCGTCCCACGGACGGAGGGCGGTGCCGACTCCGAATGGATCTCCGAGCGGATTTCTGAACGTGTGCCAGAAAACCACCGAAAACCGGAGGTGGTCGCGCATCGGCTTGCCCAGCACGATTTCATCCGGGTTGTAGTGGCGAAACGAAAGCGGATTCTTTGAATCGGGACCTTCATAGGGAATCTTCGGAATATCGGGAAACGCTTCTTTGCTTGGCATAATAGGTCGATGGTATTAGAACACGAAAGCCCGAGGGTCAAGCGCTTAGAGGTGCGCGGATGGTTCAACACAAAAAAACCGGGGCTATTCGAGCCCCGGTTTTTTCAAACGCCTGCGACCTTGCGACGCGTCAGCCCGCTTCGCTCGGTTTGGCCTCTTCGGCGACTTCGCTTCCATAGGGAAGTGTGACACGGAGGTTGCGGTATTTCGGCAAACCGGTTCCGGCCGGGATCAGGTTGCCCATAATCACGTTCTCCTTGAAGCCCTTGAGCTCGTCGACCTTGCCCAGTGTCGCCGCATCGGTCAGCACCCGAGTCGTCTCCTGGAACGACGCCGCGGAAATAAAACTTTCCGTCTCCAGTGCCGCCTTGGTAATTCCGAGCAGAATCGGTTCGCCTTCGGCGGGCTTGCCGCCGGCTTCGACGATGCGCTGGTTCTCTTCGATGAACGAAGTCCGGTCCACCTGCTCGCCCCAGAACCAATCGGTATCACCGGGCTCCGAAATACGGATCTTCCTGAGCATTTGACTGATGATCACCTCGATGTGCTTGTCGTTAATTGTGACCCCCTGCAGCCGGTAAACTTCCTGGACTTCCGCAATAAGGAAATCGTACAGCGCATTCGGTCCCAACACTTCCAGGATTTCGTGCGGGTCGGCCGAACCGTCGGTAAGATGCTGGCCCTTGTGCACGAGATCCCCGATCTGCACAATAATTTGCTTGCCGTGGGGAATGAGGTGTTCCTCTTCCTCGCCTGTCTCCTGATTCGTGACAATCAACTTTTTCTTCCCTCGAACGGTGCCTCCCATGGAAACGACGCCGTCAATCTTCGCCATTTCAGTCGCTTCCTTGGGACGGCGCGCTTCGAAGAGTTCGGCCACCCGGGGGAGACCGCCGGTAATATCCTTGGTGCGCGACGCCTGCCGCGGCGTCTTCGCGAGCAGCGCTCCGGGAACGATCTTGTCGCCCTCGTTGACCACCACCTGAGCGCCGGTCGGAATCGCGTAAGTGGAAACCGGCTTGCCCTTCTCGTCGCAGATTTCCACTTGCGGATTCAGGTCCTCTTTGTGTTCGATCACGACCGTGGCAATCTGGCCTGTGCTCTCATCGAGTTCACGTTTGACGGTAACCCCGGAAATCATGTCGTGGAAACGCACCGAGCCGGGTTTCTCCGAAAGAATCGGAATATTGTACGGGTCCCACATGGCCAGAACGTCGCCGCCCTTGATTTTCTCGCCGTCCGGGATCGTGAGTACGGATCCGACAACGACGTTGTGGCTCTCCAACTCACGTTCGTCATTCTCATCGATGACCTGAATCACACCGGTCTTGTTGAGAACGATGTTCGAGCCCTCCGCGGTGGATACCAGGCGCAACCCCTTGTAACGAACAACACCTGAGTTTCTGACGCGAATCTCGGGATTTCTGAAACCGCTGCTGGCAATCCCTCCGATGTGGAAAGTACGCATGGTCAACTGCGTTCCCGGCTCCCCGATCGACTGAGCCGCGATGATTCCCACGGAAGTTCCCGCCTCCACCAGTTTGTTTGTGGCCGGATTGATGCCGTAGGCCTGCGCCGGAATTCCACGCTTGGTGCGGCTGGTCAGCGGAGACATCACCTTGATCCGGTCGATGCCGGCGTCTTCGATTCGCTGCGCGATTTCGTCGGTAATCAACCCCCCGCTTCGAACGATTCTCTCGGACGGATTGAGCGGGTCTCTAATGTCGTCGCTGGATGAGCGTCCCGCGATGCGCTCGCTGAGACTGACGATTTCATCCTCGCCTTCGTAAATGGCCTTCTTCCAGATACCGGCTCGCGTGTCGACCTCCTCATCGGTAATCACGAGATCCATGGAAACGTCGCAAAGCTTGCGCGTGAGGTATCCGGCATCGGCAGTCTTGAGCGCCGTATCAGCCAGACCCTTGCGGGCCCCGTGGGTCGAAATAAAGTACTCCAGCACCGTAAGACCTTCACGGAACGAGGAGAGGATCGGCCGTTCGATGATTTCGCCGGACGGTTTCGCCATCAATCCGCGCGTCCCGCAAAGCTGGCGAACCTGCTGGCGATTCCCGCGGGCTCCGGAATCCATCATCAGGAAAACCGGATTCACTTCCTCCTTCCCTTCGTTCGATTCGAGGCGGTCGAAAACGGCCTTCGCTATTTGGTCTGTTGCGCCTGTCCAGATATCGATGATCTTGTTGTAGCGTTCACCGGGGGTGATGATCCCCTTCCGGTATTGCTTCTCAACCTCGTCGATTTTTTTCCGGGCATCCTTGACGATCGATTCCTTGTTGTCAGGGATGATCATATCGTCGATGCCGATGGAAATTCCGGCTTTAGTGGCCACCCCGAAGCCGAGCTCCTTGAGAGCGTCCAGTGTCTGAATCGTCCGCTCACGTCCGGAGACCCGGAACGAACTCATAATAAGGTCGCCCAGCTTTCCCTTCGGAACCGGAGTATTCACAAATCCGATCTCGTCGGGCCAGATCTGGTTGAAGATTACCCGTCCGACGGTCGTGCGAAGAATCTTCTTCTCGGAATCGCCGAAAAGCGTTTTCTTCCCCAAGTCCGGGTTCCTGATATCGACCCAGTCATGTGTGTGCAACGCGTCTTCGGCCTGGGCGAGCAGAACCTCCTGCAAATCCCCGGCAAGAGGAACCCGCGTTCCTTTTTTCAAGGGCTTTTTCAGATTCATTGTCAGGTAGTACGACCCGAGAACGATGTCCTGCGACGGGGTGAGAATAGGCTTGCCGCTGGAAGGCGAGAAGATGTTGTGGGTAGCCATCATCAGGAGCTTGCACTCCATGATCGCTTCCAGGGAAAGCGGAACGTGCACCGCCATCTGGTCGCCGTCAAAGTCGGCGTTGTACGCGGTGCAAACAAGCGGATGCACGCGAATAGCCTCGCCCTCAATCAGGACCGGCTCAAATGCCTGAATCGAGAGGCGGTGAAGCGTCGGCGCACGATTGAGAAGCACCGGATGTCCTTTGGTCACCTCTTCCAGGATATCCCACACCTCAGGCGAGCGTTTTTCGATCATCTTTCTGGCACCACGCACAGTGTGGACAAACCCCAGTTCCTTGAGCCGCCGGATTATGAACGGCTCGAAAAGGACGAGGGCCATTTTCTTCGGCAGACCGCATTGGTTAAGCTTGAGTTCGGGACCGATGACGATTACCGAGCGACCCGAATAATCGACGCGCTTTCCCAGAAGATTCTGGCGGAAACGGCCCTGTTTGCCCTTCAGCATGTCGCTCAAGGATTTCAGCGGACGATTTCCGGCCCCGGTGACGGCTCTTCCGTGTCGCCCGTTATCGAATAGCGCATCGACCGCCTCCTGAAGCATCCGTTTTTCGTTGTGGATGATGACCTCGGGAGTCTTGAGTTGAAGAAGATTTCGGAGGCGATTATTCCGATTGATGACCCGCCGGTAAAGATCGTTGAGGTCGGACGTCGCGAACCGGCCGCCCTCGAGCGGTACCAGTGGACGGAGGTCGGGCGGAATAACCGGAACCGCGTCGAGAACCATCCATTCCGGTTTGCTCCGGGACTTGATGAAGCCCTGGATCACCCGCAACCGCTTGGAGACCTTTTTCTTGATCTGCTTGGAGCGCGTATTCCGCATTGCCTCCTGGAGTTCGACGCCTACGTTTTCGAGATCGAGTCGCGCCAAAACGTCGCGGACGGCCTCCGCCCCCATTTTGGCCACAAAAGCGTCGTCGCCGTACTCATCCAACGCCTGCATATACTCGCTCTCGGTCAAAAGCTGCTTTTCTTCCAGAGGCGTTTTGCCGGGATCCACCACCAAGTAGTTTTCGTAGTAGATCACCCGTTCGAGACTGCGGGCGGTCATGTCGAGCAACAGCCCCAGGCGGCTGGGCATGCTCTTCAGAAACCAGATATGCGAAACCGGGACCGCCAGTTCGATGTGCCCCATGCGTTCCCGCCGCACTCGCGAAACCGTCACTTCGACACCGCAGCGATCACAAACGACGTCCTTGTACTTAATACGTTTGTATTTGCCGCAGGCGCATTCGTAATCGCGCACCGGACCGAAAATCCGCTGGCAGAAAAGACCGCCCGGCTCGGGTTTAAAGGTCCGGTAATTGATCGTTTCCGGATTCTTGACTTCACCCTTGGACCAGGAACGTATGATCTCAGGCGAGGCGACGCTGATGGTTACGCAATCGTGATCGTGATCCTGCTCCATTCCGAGGACCTGTCGTACTTCTTCCGTGCTCATGGTTTTCCTCTCCTTTTAATTGCTATCCTTAAAGAGCTTGTTCTTCCGGGTCAGCCGGATATCCAGCCCCAGGCTCTGAATTTCCTTCATCAAGACATTAAACGACTGCGGGGTTCCCGCGACGAGCGAACTTTCGCCCTTCACGAGCGCCTCGTAAATCTTGGTCCGCCCCTGAACGTCGTCGGACTTGACTGTGAGCAGTTCCTGGAGGGTGTAAGCGGCTCCGTAGGCTTCGAGCGCCCAGACCTCCATTTCCCCGAAACGCTGACCGCCGTACTGAGCTTTTCCGCCCAGCGGTTGCTGAGTGATAAGCGAATAAGGCCCCACTGCGCGCGCATGAATTTTATGTGCGACGAGGTGATTGAGCTTCAGCAGGTATTTGTAGCCCACAACCACTTCCTGATCGAGTTTCTCGCCCGTTCGTCCGTCGTAAAGAGGACTTTTTCCGCTGACCGGCAGGCCCGCCTCTTTCAGGTAATCGCGTACCTGGGCTTCGGCTATCCCGTCAAAAACCGGCGTGGCGATACTGATGCCGAGTTTCTTACACGCCCAGCCCATATGCGTTTCGAGCACCTGCCCGACGTTCATTCGCGATGGCACCCCGAGCGGATTCAGACAGACCTCGATCGGCGTTCCGTCCGGCAGAAACGGCATGTCCTGCTCCGGCACAATTTTAGCGACGACGCCCTTGTTTCCGTGGCGCCCCGCCATCTTGTCACCGACCTGGAGCTCCTTCTTGGTGGCGATGTAAACCTTGACCTGCTTGATCATGCCCTGTTCAACGTCTTCGCCCGCCTCGATACTCGAAATCTTCCGTTCCCGCTCGCCTTCCAACTCGTCGAATTTAGTCTGGTACGAGTTGATGATCTCCATAATCTTGATGCGGACCGGAGAGGGATCGATCTCGATGTGCCTGGACACCGTTGCAAGTTTGCGCAGAAGGGTCTTCGTGATCTTGCGGTTCGCCGGAATGATGATCTCGTTCGTCTCGGAGTTGATGACATCGAGCGGAATCTTTTCCCCTAGCAGGATGTTGGAGAGCGCATCCGTGAGGCTGTCCCGCAATTTATCCATCTGCGTACGGTATTCCTCGTTGATCTGCTTGATCTGGCGGCGGCGGTCCGAGGGACTGAGTGCCTCCTTCTCCGAATCGATCCTGCTGGAAACCTTCACATCCATCACGATACCGGCGACGCCCGAGGGAACAATGAGGGATGTATCCTTAACATCGGCGGCCTTCTCTCCGAAGATCGCGCGCAGAAGCTTCTCCTCAGGAGCAAGTTCGGTTTCGCTCTTCGGCGTGATCTTCCCGACGAGGATGTCGCCGGGTTTGACCTCCGCTCCGACGCGGATGACTCCGTCGTGGTTCAAGTCCTTCAAGGCTTCCTCGCCGACATTCGGAATGTCGCGTGTGATTTCCTCGGGCCCGAGCTTCGTGTCGCGCGCGGTCACCTCGAATTCCTCGATGTGAATCGACGTGTAAATATCGTCCTTGAGGACGCGGTCGCTGATCAGAATGGCGTCTTCAAAGTTGTAGCCGCTCCAAGGCATAAACGCGACCAGCAGATTGCGTCCAATCGCCAGTTCCCCCTGGTTGGTGCATGCGCCGTCGGCGAGGATTTCGCCGGCTTTGACCGACTGGCCTTTCTTTACAATCGGTTTCTGCGTAAAGCAGGTTCCGGCATTCGAGCGCATGAATTTCCTCAGTTCGTAGACATGCACGCCATTCTTGGGATCCGATTTGGGATTCCGCTCGAACCGCGCCGGCAGTGTACCGTCCTTCGAAACGACCACTTTCTTGCCGTCAACGTACGCGACCTTCCCCGCCTCCAGAGCGGTCACAACGGTCTTCGAGTCACGGGCGACGCGGTCCTCGATGCCCGTCCCGACAAACGGCGCCTCGGTCTTGAGGAGCGGCACGGCCTGTCGTTGCATGTTCGAGCCCATGAGCGCGCGGTTGGCATCATCGTGCTCCAGGAAAGGAATCAGTCCCGCCGCCACCGAGACAAGCTGTTTCGGGGAAACGTCCATGTAATTGACTTCCGAGGGATCGACTTCGAGGAAGTTGCCCCGATACCGGACGGTCACACGGCCTTTGAACTTGCCGTTGGCGTCGATTTCGGAATTTGCCTGCGCGACCACCTGGTTTTCCTCCTGGTCGGCCGTGAGGTAATCGACTTTATTGCTCACTTTTCCATTCTCGCAACGCCGATACGGTGTTTCGATGAATCCGAATTCGTTGATGTGCGAGTAAATACTCAGTGAATTGATCAATCCGATGTTCGGCCCTTCCGGCGTCTCGATCGGACAAATCCGTCCGTAGTGCGACGGGTGAACGTCCCGCACTTCAAAACCGGCACGCTCGCGGTTCAGCCCTCCGGGACCCAGGGCGCTCAATCGGCGCTTGTGGGTCAGTTCGGCCAGCGGATTGATCTGATCCATGAACTGGGACAGTTGGCTGCGCGCGAAGAAGTCTCGGACAACCGTGCTGAGCGCCTTGGGATTGATCAGCTTCTGAGGCGTGATCGAATCGGCGCTCTGATCGTACAGGGTCATGCGCTCGCGAACGAGCCGTTCGGTGCGCGCCAGGCCGATTCGGCATTGGTTGGCGAGCAATTCTCCGACGGTGCGCACCCGGCGGCTGCCGAGGTGGTCGATATCGTCGATGAACCCTTCACCTTTCCTCAACTGCTGGATCAGGTATTTGGTCGCGTGGATAACGTCATTGGCATTCAGCGTGCGCTCCTCCAGCTCCGTTTCCAGGTTCAACTTCTGATTCATCTTGTACCGCCCTACTCTACCCAGGTCGTAGCGCTTCGGGTCGAAGAACAGGCGCTTGAGAAGGGCCTTGGCGTTCGCGGTGGTGGGCGGTTCGCCCGGGCGGAGGCGTTTGTATATTTCCTTGAGGGCCTCCTCCTCATTCCGCGTCGGATCCTTCTTCAAAGCCCGGATAATGGCCCCCTCATCAATCGAAGTATCGATCACCCGGATCGTCAGAATATCGCTCTTGTCGAGCTGGCGAAGGACAGCCTTGGTCAGCGGTTCGAACGCACGAGCAAGAACAACGCCTTTCTGAGCGTCGATGGCGTCTTCTACGAGGACGAACGAGCTCACGTTGTCTTGCTCCAGCGCGTCCCTGGTGGACATTTCCTCGATGTCGTAAAAGAGGCTCAGAACGTCGAGATCCGAGCTGTACCCCATCGCCCGCAGCAGGGTGGTAATCAAAAACTTGCGACGGCGCCGACGGCGGTCGAGGTACACGTAAAGCAGGTCGTTGTTATCGAACTGCACCTCAAGCCACGTGCCCCGGTCCGGAATGATCCTGTAGGAATAAAGCACTTTTCCGGTCGTGTGAATGGCCTTTTCAAAACAGATCCCCGGAGACCGGTGCAACTGGCTCACAATCACCCGTTCGGCGCCGTTGATAATGAAGGAACCCCGCTCGCTCACCATGGGCAGCTCACCCATGTAGATTTCCTCATCCTTGATAAAATCCTCTTCACGCAGCCGCAGCTTCACGTAAAGGGAAACCGCGTAGGTCATTCCCTCCCTGATGCATTCGATCTCGCTGCTCTTGGGACCGACGATATTGTAGGAAACATATTCGAGAACGCACCTCCCGTCGTAGCTTTCTATCGGGAATACTTCGCGAAATACTCCTTCGAGACCAACGGGCTTGCGCTGGGCAAGAGGCACGTCCTTTTGAAGGAACTCCAAATAGGAATCCAGCTGATTCTGGATCAGATTCGGCGGCGGAATGATTTCCTTAAGCTTACCAAAGTTGATTCGGTCCGACATGGTGATTGGCGATGAAGATTAAACGTTTGAACACGGAAAAAGTGCCCGGAGCCGCGAGGCCCCCGGTCACTAAAAGGGAACCCGGGATAGTGGATTGGCGAAAGCACGAAATACGCGCAGGAAAACAGGCGAGAAAAAACGCTGATTTTTTCCCGTTTGAAATGCGAAAGGCTGAACGGCCATGAAAACGGAGACGGAGCCTGTTTCCCGATCACGGGATAGCCCCGGCTCGTTTCCATTGATTTGCCCGGTACTGTTATTCAAACTTGCTTCGTGTTCTTTGCCTGCTGGATGTTTCGTAGATTGATTCTCAGCGTCGTTCCGCCAAAACGGGAATACCGGATGTGCGATTACTTGACCTCGACTTCGGCGCCGACGGCCTCAAGCTTCTTCTTGAGCTCTTCGGCCTCGTCCTTGCTCACGCCTTCTTTGACGGGCTTGGGCGCGCCTTCGACGAGGTCCTTGGCCTCCTTGAGGCCAAGTCCGGTCGCGGCGCGGACCTCTTTAATGGACGCGATTTTATTGCTGCCGGCAGCTTTGAGGATAACGTCGAACTCGGTCTTTTCCTCCGCGGCTGCGGCGGCGTCGCCTCCACCGGCGGCGGGAGCGGCGGCGGCAACCGGAGCGGCGGCACTGACCCCCCACTTTTCTTCGAGTTCCTTGACGAGGCCCGCGATTTCGATGACCGACTGGTTGCTGAGCCAATCAATGACTTGATCTTTCGTGATGTCTGACATGTTCTGGTTTCCTTGAACGGGTTAGTGTTCCTTTGGGAACGTTTAAGAGCGGTGCTCCTAACTCGGTTCCTTGGATGATGTATGGTTACGGTTTCTTCGTCGGACACGCGTGCGCCCTCGGAAGCAAATTCTTGAAGTTAACTGTCTTGTTCGATTTTTGCTTTAAGAACGTTGAGGAACGAGACGGGTGCGGCCGCGAAAACAGTGACCGCGCGCTGCGCGGGCGTATTGAACAGGCCGAGCAATTGCGCCTTCACAACCTCGAGAGGCGGCAGTTCCGCCAGTTCGTTGATCTCTTCGGCGGTCAGCATCCGGTCTCCCCAGACGCCTCCCTTGATCTCCACTTTCTCCTTCTCCTTGAAAAACTTCTTCAGGATCTTCGCGACACCGCTAGGGTTCTCACCGCCCACGACAATCGCAACAGGCCCGTTCATGTGCTCGCGAAGGTCGGGCAGCTCCTTGTCCCGCGCGGCGACATTGAGGATGCTGTTTTTCACAACGTGAAATTCCGCGTTCTCCGCGCCGAGGTCGCCGCGCAACTTCGAGACTTCCTCTACGGTGATCCGGCTGTAATCGGCCAGGAAGAGGTACTCGGACTTGTCCAGGTACCTTGTGACTTCCTCGACCATGTATTTCTTTTCGGGTCTCATCTATTCGGGTCTCCTTTAGAATTTCGAAAACTCAGACGGATCGAGTCTAACCGACGGATTCATCGTGGTGGTTAGGGCGGCATTCTTGATAAAGCGTCCCTTGATCGATTCCGGCTTTGCCTTTACAAGCGATTGAAGAATGGCGGTCGCGTTCTCGACCAGTTGTTCACCGGAAAACGAGCGCTTGCCCACAACGACGGCCACATTGGCGGTCTTATCCATTTTGAACTCAACCCGGCCCGCCTTGACCGCCTTGATCGCCGCGGGAACATCGTCGGTCACGGTCCCCGATTTCGGGTTGGGCATCAGGCCCTTGGGTCCAAGCACCCGCGCGACGGTCCGAACCTCGCGCATCGCCTGCGTCGTCGCGATAGCGACGTCGAAATCGAGCCAGCCTTCGGAAATCTTCTCGATCATGTCTTTGAGGCCGGCGTGATCGGCGCCCCCATCGAGCGCGGCCTGAACGTCCTCGGTGAAGACGAGAACCTTGACCTCCTTTCCGCTTCCGTGCGGAAGGGCGACGGTCCCCCGGACCATCTGATCGCTCTGCCGGGGGTCGACCCAAAGGTGAAACGAAAACTCCACGGTCTCGTCGAACTTCGCCGGAGGAAACTTCCCGAGGATCTCCACCGCCTCCGTAAGGGAGTACGGCTTGCTGAGATCGGCCACCTCAAGCGCTTTGCTGAATCGTTTGCTTAACTTTACCATGTCGCGTGTGCAGTACGTGCGCCCAAAAGGCTCCTGCGTTTACCGTTTCCAAATAAATCGATCAATCGACGACCTCGATCCCCATGCTTCGGGCGGTGCCCGCGATAATCGCCGCCGCGGCGTCGTCGCTGTTGGCGTTGAGGTCCTTCCGTTTGGTCTCGACGATTTCCATGATCTGCTTGCGCGTCACCTTGCCCACCTTGTCCCGGTTGGGGACCGCCGACCCTTTGGCCAGACCCGCGGCCTTCTTCAACAGGACGGGCGCCGGAGGCGACTTCAGGATGTAGGTGAAGGACTTGTCGGCATAGACCGTGATCACGACCGGCAGAATCAATCCCGCCTGGTCTTTGGTCTTGGCGTTGAAATCCTTGCAGAACGCCATAATATTCACGCCTTGCGCGCCCAACGCGGGTCCCACCGGCGGCGCCGGATTCGCCGCACCGGCGGGAAGCTGCAATCGAATAATTCCTGTTACTTTTTTTGCCATCGTCGTCTAAATTTAACCTGTCGTTCGCTCAACCTGCCAGTACTCCAGTTCCACCGGCGTAAAACGCCCGAAAATCGAGACTGAAACTTTCAGTTTTCCACGATCGGGATCGATCTCGTCGATGCGTCCCGTAAGGTTGAGAAAAGGACCGTCGGTGATCTTGACCTCCTCGCCGATTTCGTACTGGACCTTCGGAACCTCTTTACCCACCGCTTCGTCGACCTGTTTGAGAATGCGCTCGATTTCCGCCGCGCGAAGGGGGGTCGGTCGGGTGCCTCCGACGAAATTGATCACTCCGGAAGCTTCCCGGACAAAATACCATGCCTTGTTGTTCAACTGGTCGTTTTCATCGTAAAGCCGCATCTTCACGAAGACGTAGCCCGGATAAAACTTGCGCACCTTCTGGGTTTTCTTGCCGTGCTTAACCTCAGAAACGGTCTCGGTCGGCATGAGAACCTCGTGGATGTAGTCGTCAAGCTCCTCCTGACCCTTGTTCTTCTCGATGTAGGCTTTGACCTGGTTCTCCTTTCCCGAAAGTGTCTGAACCACGTACCAACCCACTCCGCTCTGTGTGGACGATTCGGTCATACCCTCAGCCCGTCACCCAACTGGTAAACAACTGGACAATCTGGAAAAGCGAAAAGTCCGCAATACTCGTGAACACTCCCAGTATTCCCACGGCAATGACCACCACGATCGTGGAGTCTTTCAACTCCGTCCTGGTGGGCCAAGTGGCCTTCTTCAGCTCGATCATTGTCTCGCTGACGAAAATACGAGTACTGCGAAATGGATTCATCTTCGAATAAAAAGTGGCAGGACAGGAGGGACTCGAACCCCCAACCGACGGTTTTGGAGACCGCTACTCTACCAATTGAGCTACTGTCCTACTCCCGGCAGGTAAAACAAATGTCCAACAAAGCCCCGGTTCGGTCAAATTATCGGCGGATTTTACTCAACGATGTCCGCGACCCTTCCGGCTCCGATGGTACGGCCGCCTTCACGGATAGCAAAGCGCTGGCCCTTTTCCATCGCGATCGGGTTGATCAGTTCGATTTCGACGCTGACGTTGTCGCCGGGCATGATCATCTCCACGCCTTCGGGAAGCTGAACGGTGCCGGTCACATCGGTCGTGCGGAAATAGAACTGCGGGCGGTAGCCATTGAAGAACGGCGTGTGACGGCCCCCTTCTTCCTTGTTCAAAACGTAAACTTCGGCCTTCGCCTTCTTGTGAGGAGTGATCGACTTCGGAGCCGCGAGAACCTGGCCGCGCTCGATATCGTCCTTTTCAATCCCGCGCAGAAGCACCCCGACGTTGTCGCCGGCCTGCCCCTGGTCGAGCATCTTCCGGAACATCTCCACCCCGGTCACAACGGTGGTGCGGGTATCGCCGAGGCCGACGATCTCGACGTTGTTGCCCACTTTGACGACCCCGCGTTCGATTCGCCCGGTGGCCACCGTACCGCGACCCGTAATCGAGAACACGTCCTCGACGGACATCAGGAACGGCTTGTCGATCTCGCGTTCCGGCTCGGGAATGTCCTTGTCGATCGCATCCATCAGCGCCTGGATCGCCGCCTTCCCCTCGTCCTTGCCTTCGAGTGCCGCCAGAGCGGACCCGCGGACGATTGTGATGTTGTCGCCGTCGAAATCGTACTTGGAAAGAAGTTCGCGGATTTCCATTTCCACCAGATCGAGCAACTCCTCATCGTCGATCAGGTCCACCTTATTGAGGAAGACGACGATATTCGGAACACCCACCTGCCGGGCGAGGAGGATGTGCTCCCGGGTCTGAGGCATCGGTCCGTCCGCCGCACTCACCACGAGAATCGCGCCGTCCATCTGCGCGGCGCCCGTAATCATGTTCTTGACGAAGTCGGCGTGCCCGGGGCAGTCGACGTGCGCGTAGTGACGGTTGTCGGTCTCGTACTCCACGTGAGACACCGCAATCGTGAGAATCTTCGAAGCGTCACGCACGGTTCCGCCCTTGGCGATGTCCGAATAAGACTTGATCTCGGCGAAGCCCTTCTCCGACTGCACCTGCAGAATGCTGGCGGTCAGCGTGGTCTTTCCGTGGTCGACGTGACCGATCGTGCCGACGTTAACGTGCGGTTTAGTTCTTTCGAATGTTCCTTTTGCCATTTAAGTTAGTCGTTGATTGTTTGCTTTTGCTAAAAGCGGATTGAGGGTGGTAAACCGGAGCCCTTGACCGGAATTGAACCGGTGACCTCGTCCTTACCAAGGACGTGCTCTGCCAACTGAGCTACAAGGGCGGATCCCGAATCGTCCCCATCGAGCGCATCCAAAGAATAGGAAAAGGGAGAATCTGAAAAATCTGCGAATTTCCGTCAATCCTTTTCGCTGGAAATTTCAGCATTTTTTGCTTTCGTGGCTTCAACAGACGGCCGCCCTGCAAATCACAAGCTATAACTCATTGCCAGTCAGGCGATTGGGAACCGCCTGCCATCCGCTTCGTTCAACCTGCTTTCCGCGGACAAGTTGCCCGAACCCGGTTCAGGCCATGCGCTCGATGATCGCGTCCCCGAATTCGGAGCATTTGACCTCCGTGCTGCCCTCAATCATCCGGGCGAGGTCGTAAGTGACAATCTTCGCGGCCAGGGTCGCCTCGAGACCTTTCATCAACGCGTCGGCGGCTTCGTTCCACCCCAGGTGCCGGAGCATCATCTCTCCCGAGAGGATCACCGATCCGGGATTGACTTTGTCCTGGCCGGCGTACTTGGGCGCAGTTCCGTGTGTCGCCTCGAAAATCGCGTGCCCGGATTCGAAATTGATGTTGCCCCCCGGGGCAATCCCGATTCCACCAACCTCGGCCGCGAGAGCGTCGGAAATGTAGTCGCCGTTGAGATTCAACGTCGCGATGACCTCGTAGTCACCGGGCCTCATTAAAATCTGCTGAAGGAACGCGTCCGCGATGACGTCCTTGACCACGATTCCGTTCGGAAGCCTGCACCACGGCCCGCCATCGAGCTCTTCGGCCTGAAATTCTTTCTTCGCGACCTCGTACCCCCAGTCCCGGAAGGCTCCCTCGGTAAACTTCATGATGTTCCCTTTGTGAACGAGCGTGACGCTCTTGCGCCCCTGCTCGATCGCGTACCGGATGGCCGCGCGAACGATCCTCGCGGTCCCTTCGCGGGAAACCGGTTTAATGCCGAACCCCGCCGAATCCGGGAACCGCACCTTCCCGTAGAGCGCGGGATACTTTTCCCTGAGAAACGTTTTCAGCGCTTCGGCCTCTTCCGAACCTTCCTTGAACTCGATGCCGGCGTAGATATCCTCGGTGTTTTCACGGAATATCACCATATCGACGTCCTCCGGACGCTTCAACGGCGTCTGGACTCCCTGGAAATAACGCACCGGACGCAGGCAGGTAAACAGGTCCAGTTCCTGCCGCAACGCCACGTTGAGGGAGCGGATCCCCTCCCCCACAGGGGTCGTCAGCGGTCCCTTGATACCGACACGAAACTCGCGGAACGCTTCCAGCGTGTCCGCCGGCAACCATTCGCCGTACTCGTTGTTCGCCTTCTCGCCCGCAAAGACTTCGAACCAGACGATCTCCCGGGCGCCCTGGTAGGCTTTTTTCACGGCCGCTTCCAGCACACGCTTCGCCGCGGCCCATATGTCGGGTCCGATGCCGTCTCCCTCGATAAAGGGAATTACAGGACGCTCGGGAACGGTGAGCCGACCGTCGTTGAAAGCGATCTTGTCGCCTTGGGGAGGTGTCAGGTTCTTATAGGACATAATACTGGATCGATTCAGATTCGTGATTAGTTTCTCCGTTACTCGGAAAACCAGTGTCAATGCAAGGATTCACAAAAACGGCCCAGACGTTCAACGCCTTTCTCGATGATCTCGTCCGCAACCGCGTAACTTAACCGGAGGTACTCGTCGGCTCCGAATGCCGCGCCTGGAACGGCGGCGACTTTCTCTTTTTCGAGCAGCGCGGAGGCGAATGCGGTCGAATCCATCCCCAGGTCCGAGATGCGGGGAAATAGGTAAAACGCGCCCTGGGCGAGCACGCAACTCACGCGGTCGATCGCGGTCAAGCCGCAGTGCAGCGTTCTTCTTCTTCGGTCAAAAACCTTCAGCATCTCACCTACCGCGCTCGTCGCCGCCTCTTCGTTCCGCAATGCTTCGAGCGCGCCGTACTGAGCGAAGGTGGTCGCGTTGGAAGCGATCTGACTCTGCAAATCGGCGACCGCCTTGGCAATTAGAGGGGGGGCGGCCATCGTCCCGAGGCGCCAACCGGTCATCGCGTACGTCTTGCTGAATCCCGAAACCGTGATCACCGCCCGTGCCGCGTCCTCACTGAACGAAGCCGGACTGCAATGCTCGACCTCATCGTAGAGAAGCTGTTCGTAAATCTCGTCGGAAAGAATGTACACGTTGCGTCGAAGGGCAACCTCGACCAGCTTCTCCAACTCTTCACGCGTATATGCCGCTCCCGTCGGGTTCGACGGACTGTTCAGGATCAGGAGGCGTGTGCGCGGCGTAATCGCCTCTTCGAACTGTTCGGGCGAAATCCGAAACCGAGTGGTGTCATCGGTCGACAGGTACGACGGCGTCGCTCCGGAAAGCTTGACCATTTCCGGATAGCTGACCCAGTACGGCGCCGGAACAAGCACCTCGTCGCCGGGACTGCACACCGCAAGGATAGCCAGGTAGCATGAGAATTTTCCGCCGGGGCTCACGATCACTTGAGACGGATCGAGCCGCGCGATGCCGTTGACCGACATCCACCGCTCCGCCAGCGCGCGGCGCAACTCCGGGATTCCCGCCGCCGGAGCGTACTTGGTTCTCCCTTCCCGAAGCGCACGAATCGCCGCCTCCTTGATGAACTCGGGCGTGTCAAAGTCGGGCTCCCCCGCGCCAAACCCGCACACGTCCTCTCCCGCCGCCTTAAGCGCTTTCGCCTTGGCGTCCACCTCAAGCGTCGGTGAAGGCGAGATGTTCTCCGCCCATGTGGAAAGCTTCCTCTCAGTTGAATCTGTCATGCAACGAAAAGAACGATAAGTAGGGAAACGCGCGAGACGAATCAAGCCTATGTTTCAATGACCGCGCGGCAATGACCTTCACGTGCGGGCGTCCGGAGGATAGAGCTGTCACCTCGCAAAAAAAAGAGGATTCGGCTGCTGCATTCCTTCCGCAACCGGAATCCCCTTTCCGCCAGTCTTGATTCTTCCTTGTTTAGAGAAGCCGGCATCTTGTGCCGCTCGGAATCCAAAATCAACCGAACGACCGAACAAATCCTGGCTGCGACCCGCAAGCTTCCCGAAGGCAAGCCACAGGCCGTTCATCGGAAGATTATTTTCTCTTTCTGGCTGTTTTCTTTTTTGCTGCTTTCTTCTTTACCGCCTTCTTCGCGCTCTTTTTCTTGGCGGCAGCTTTCTTTTTCACGGCCTTCTTGGCCGTTTTCTTTTTTGCCACCCCTTTCCTTGCGGTCTTCTTCTTGGCTGCGGTCTTCTTCTTGGCTGCCTTCTTGGCGACCGATTTCTTCACGGCTTTCCGGGTCGATTTCTTCACGGCTTTCTTTTTCGCCGCTTTTTTCCTCACTTGTTTCTTCACCATTTTTCCTTTCTTTGCGGTTTTAGAACCGCCTGCGCTTGCAGGCGGTTCTGAAAGTCCCTCCAAAGCGGCACGCAACAACTCGCCGATACTGGTCTTCTTTTGTCGCGCCGCTTTTAACAGCTCCTTCTTTTGACCGGCATCTATCCTGACCGAAATTTGCCGGTGAGCCTGGTCGTCGCTCTGGTACGCGGAGAAGTCATACTGCTGTATCGCGTTTCGTATGACTGCGCTGTTGGAACTCAATCCGGACTTCCTGCGATACTCGTCCACTTTGTTCAGTAGGCTTTCGCTCAAGTCGAACGTGAGCGGAGCTCTTACACTGGTTTTCTTGCTGGGCATAATGATGGGAGCTGAGGTTATATTTTCTTTTTATGTTTTGTTTTATTTCAAACGATGCCTGCCAAAAAATCTCTTGGTAATGGAAATTAAATACATACCTTATATCTTTCAATACAAAAATTATAAGAAATTTTGATTCTTCACGGCCTCCAATACAAACCTCGAATTCATTCTTCGATCGATTCGATTCCATGCCGTCGCGCCGGTGGAATTTGCACGAAGACGTTTGCGTCCCGAAACCCAGGGACGCTAGGTTGGCTTTCACGTACGTTAGTCCCTTTTACGTGCGAAAGCATCGCGAACCAGATACGCAACGCCTCACGAATCCTCATCCAATCCATCATGGCCACTGTTCATCTCGAGAAACTCGCCAAGGTCTTTCCGGGCGGAAAGGGCCCGGACGTCCGCGCCGTCAACTCCATCGACCTGACGATCCGCGATCGTGAGTTCATGGTACTCGTCGGACCGTCCGGATGCGGCAAATCCACCACGCTACGGATGATCGCCGGGCTGGAGGAAATCTCGGAAGGCACGGTCTCCATCGACGGCTCTGTTGTCAACGGCGTGCCACCCAAGAACCGTGACATCGCGATGGTCTTTCAGAACTACGCGCTCTATCCCCACATGAGCGTGTTCAACAACATGGCTTTCGGCCTTAAGCTTCGCAAGTTACCCAAGAGCGAAATCGAACGGCGCGTCAACGAAGCCTCCAACATTCTCGGGATCGGCGAACTTCTCGCTCGCAAGCCCAAAGCCCTGTCGGGCGGACAACGCCAGCGCGTCGCCGTCGGTCGCGCCATTGTCCGGCACCCGAAAGTATTCCTGCTCGACGAGCCCCTGTCCAACCTCGACGCAAAAATGCGCGTCTCCATGCGCACCGAAATTTCCAAACTCCATGCCCGCCTCGCCGCCACCATGATCTACGTCACACACGACCAGGTCGAAGCTATGAGCATGGGCGACCGGATTACGGTAATGAAGGACGGCGACATCATGCAGGTCGCCAAACCGCTCGACCTGTACAACTATCCTGAAAACATTTTCGTGGCCGGATTCATAGGAAGCCCGCCCATGAACCTGTTCAATGGCTCGGTCAAACAAGAGGGAAACAGCGTCCTTTTTGTCGAAGAGAACGAATCCGAGACCCGGCTCGTTTTTCATCTTGCCGAGAACCTCGCGCGCAAGGCCAACGGCTACGTCAACAAACCGGTGATCTTCGGGATTCGTCCGGAAGACATCAACGACACCCTGAACGTCTCCTCGCCCGATCCAAGATACACGATCGAAGCGCAGGTCGAGATCTCCGAACCGATGGGGTCCGAAACCTACCTTTACCTGGACTCGGGCGCCAATTCGTTCATCGCCCGGGTTCGCAGCACCGAACGGTTTGACATCAACACCAGCGTCAAACTGACCTTCGGAATGGAAAGGGCGCACCTCTTCGATCCTGAAACCCAGAAAGTTCTCAAGTAACTTGGCCTTCGCGACGGCAATGCAGGAATGAACATTCCCGACACCCGATCATCCCGGATTTTTGGAACACACCACTACTCCACCCGAAACGGAGACGCCTCGGTTATTACTTTGGCCGACACAATGTCGTAGGCCTGCTGGGGTGTCTCCACCCATTCGCGACTGATTCGCTTGATATGATCGGACACGCGGCGACCGTTGCGGATCAGCAAAGTGGGAACCTGAACCGCGTACCCGGCCAGAACATCGACGTCGGCGTCACCAAGAAATATCACGTCGGAACTCGACAGCGAAAGCTCGTCGAGAATGTGGTTCAGCCCTTCCGGGTCCGGTTTATGCGTTTCGAAATCATCCCCGCACACCACGAGTTGAAAATATTTCCACCAACCGTTCCGGGCAAGGATCTCCGAGGTCGTCTCCCGCTCCCTCCCGGTCCACAACGCCACCTTCGTCCGCGACCTGAGGAGTTGTTCGAGGAGCGATTCGGCGCCTTCGAACGGCTGGATCGAATCGCGATTCCGCTGATGGTAATCCACCAAACGGTCCATCGCCTCAGGCAGATGCCGGTCCTGCCCAAGCAGGTTGCGCAAGCAGGCGTCCGGCGGACCTCCGAGCCGTGCGATCACTTCCTCTTCCGATGGGCTCATTCCGAAGTGTTTCACGGCATAGGTAAACGCAGCCACAACCATCGGCATGCTGTTCACAAGTGTTCCATCCAAATCAAAGATAACTCCTAATTTCTTCAGTCGGCGAAGCATATTGTCGGACATTGGGATTGTCTTGTCAGATACGATTAAAAACCTGCTCA
Organism: Opitutales bacterium; assembly: GCA_007130045.1. GTDB lineage: Bacteria > Verrucomicrobiota > Verrucomicrobiia > Opitutales > T3Sed10-336 > PXDC01. Next base: position 18,912 of record SLTG01000019.1, on the reverse strand, counting down.
GTTAACCCGCGAGAGCCGGTCGGAATCCACAGAGGGAAGTCGGCCCCCCAGGTTGTCCGGATCGAAGACCGAAGCCGGCAGGCTCAGGTCCATTGCGGCGTGGTTCACCTGAAACCGCGTCTTGTCCAGCGATTCGTCGTCGCGCAGATCGATCGTCTTCACAATCCACTCATCCTGGACTTTCTTGAAATCCAGCACTGAGAAGGTTCGCTCAACTTCCTCTTCCGGATTGACGCTCTCCGCCCGGAATAGTGCTTTGAACTCCGCGTCCAGGAACATTCGTATCGATGCGGGACTCGAGTGCTCCTTTGCGAATTCCCCGGGAGGGTTCATGTTGAATACGTGGCAGGGCCGTCCGCGGACGCGAAACACCCCTTCGTAATCGAAATCGTCCCAGAATATGAATGGCATCTGTAAATCAAAGACCGTGTAATCCGTGCCCATGACCGGCGTAAACCAGTCCTCGACGCCGACGCGTGTCACCTCATACAAACCTCCAGGTCCCGGCACCGCCTTCCAAACCGCCGCTTCCCTGCCGTTCTGTACCAGCAACCGAACGCGGTTGTCCGTCTCTTCCCTTTCGCGGATCTCAATGAGGGTTATCGGTCCAACGCGGTTGCGGCTTCCCCACATGCGTCCGTCAAAGTATCGCTCCGGACCCCTGCGCGGCATCGTACGCAACGAAAACTTGAAACTGTAGTCGGCACGGGTACCCAGACTCCGGAATTCCTCGAGGAAAGCTTCCCCCGCCTCGCGATCCAAATCTTGAATCGGGTCGACAAGGTCCTGAAGCCTGCGCTGGGCAACGCTTTCCCATTCCGGCCAAAGCAGGAACAGAAAAACCCATAAGAAAACATAAAAGCACTTATGCCGAAAAATCATCGGTGCGGCAATCCTGCCAAATAAGGCAAAGATTCAGGACAAGGGCCGGAATGGCCGATCAATCACCTACCGTCTCCGGATCGGATTCTTCCGGATCGCTCAGTTGAGGAGCCTCACGAAAAAAACCTTCAAAATCTTCCCCGCCTGTCTCACCGGCTCCTTCCGGCTCGTCCGTCGGCGTTATCTGTTCCAGGCCGCGCGGAGTCTCCGCCTGGTATCGCTGATGCTGGTGCGCCAGGTAGATGCCAAAGCTTAGAACAAAGAAAATGACCGAACAATAAATCGTCGCTTTCCTCAACACGGTATTCGTCTCGGCCCCAAAAGCCGATTCCGCGGCGCCGCCGCCCATCGCGGCCCCCATTCCTCCATCGGACTTGGCCTTCTGCATCAGTATGATCAGCACCATGAAAAGGCTGACCATAAGAAGAACGACGGTTAAAAGTGGTATCAGGAAGTTCATAAGTAACGTGTTGAACGAGAAAAAGGGGAAATGCTGCCACCTCCCGCCTCCGGGCGCAAGGCGAAAATAGCATTCACCGATTTCCGACCCTGAATTTCAATGCCTGTTCCACCAACGTGGGACTCTATCCGAGATGAGAGTCGTTCACCCCGATTTTCTCCATTATCCGCGTCAAATCCTCGTTGCCGAAATATTCGATGATAAGTCTTCCCTTCTTCGGCGAATGCTTGAGCACAACGCGGGTGTTCAGCATCGATGAAATACGCTTCTCCAGATCGCGTACCGCCGAGGCTTCCGACGGCGGAACGGAGCGGTTGTTCCCAAAGGTATTCCGCTGCGGACGCCTGCTCTCCTCCACCGCTTTCTCCAGCGCCCTCACGCTGAGCCCATCCTCGATCACCTTCCGCGCCAGCAACAACCGCGTCGCGCTGCTTTCAACGCCAAGCAAGACCTTCGAATGTCCCGTCGAGATCAGTCCTTTGGACAGGTATCCCTGTATTTCATCCTCCAGTTGAAGGAGCCGGAGACTGTTGGCCACGCTGGCACGCCGTTTGCCGACCCGTTCGGCCACAGCCTCCTGTGTCAAATCGAAATCCCTCATCAGGCTCGCGTACCCCATCGCCTCTTCGATCGGGTTAAGCCCTTCGCGCTGCAGGTTTTCGATCAGCGAAATCGAAGCCGAAGAAGCATCGCTGGCATCGATTACCCGCGCCGGAAGGCTCTTCATCTCCAATGCCTGGCACGCCCGCCAGCGTCGTTCACCCGCAATCAACTGAAACCGCTCGCCCGCCTCCCTTACGACGACAGGTTGCAGAAGCCCCTCCGAACGGATGCTCTCCATCAGCTCCCGCAAGTGTTCCTCGTCGAAGCTCTTTCGCGGCTGATAGGGATTGGGATCGATCCGGGAGACGGAAACCTCGCGGTACCCGGTCACCTCCACTTCGCCGGGCACCGGGGCGGAATTCCGCGCCGCCCCCTTCTTGCCCTGTGCCCCGGCGGCTGTCTTCTTTTTCGCCGTTGCACGTGTTCCGGAACCATCCGCGCTTGCGGAGGCGGCGGGTGCCTTCGTCCCGGACGATCCCGAACCGCCCGAAATCAGCCCTCCCAGCCCTCTTCCCAGTCTTGATTTGGAGGTCGCCATCAATCAGTCTCTTTGCGGAATAAACAGCGTCTGCCCGACCTGAAGGCGATTCGGATCCTCAATGCGATTCGCATTACGAATATCACTGATCCTCGAATCGAAACGCGAAGCGATTGCCGATAGCGTATCTCCGCTCTGGACGGTGTAACTGACGCCCTCTGAAGGGTAATCATCCGAAAACGATGGACGGGAAGTACTTTCCGGTTCCGGTGCAACCGCGGGCGCACTGGAGCGCGAGGAAACATTCCGGGCAAGCGTATCCATCGCCCGCTGGGTTTCACGGGCCAACTCGTCGATCTGACGGCTCACCTGATCGATGATCTCCCGTCGTTGATCACGGCTGGCGCGCCCGACATTTTCATTCAACTCCTCCAAAGCACGGTTGACCTGATTCATCGTGGCGAAATTCCCGCTCGCCTGATTCCGCGATTCGCGCAGGTCACGCAACGCGGCCTCGTACTCCCTCATTCGCTCCTCTGACGCCCGGTGCCTTCGCTGAATTTCTTCGATTACAAGGTTCTGCTCGCGCACCATTGCGCTCAGACCGCGGATGTCTTCGCGCAACGCCGCAATCTGCGCCTGACTGCTGCCGGCCGGATAACTCCTCGTCGCCGACCCGGTGTCCGACGAGACCGGAAGCGTGGACGCAGGTCCCTGGGGACGGACTTGCCCCCCGGACGAAGTGCCGCTCTGCCCCGGGAGGGTTCCCGTGAGCGCGACAAGACCGATGCAGAGAACGGCCAGAACAGGAAAGATAAATATACTGCGCATGGGTTATTTGTTTAAACGAATATCCGGATATGGCAAGAAAGGATTGAATCCTCCCCACATGTCAACCGATTCATTTCGTTCACTGCAATTGGGTCCCGGGAGGCAGGTGTCACCGCGTGCTCCCCGGCCCGTTTCGCCGGACCAGTTCGGACATGGAGCATGATTCAAATACCGTTCCCGGCGGAATCGGGAATCCCCGCAGGAATTCCCCCGCGGCCAACATCCTGCCTCCGGGTCGCTGCAATTCCAGAAGTCGAAGGGTGCCCGACCCCGTTGCGACCTTCAATCCATCCCGGTCCCCTCCCGTCACGGTTCCGGGATTCTCCCCGGTCTCCGCGGCCGAATAATCGGCAAGCCCAATCTTGATTCGTGTCTCGCCGGCCGGGATCGTGCAACCGGGCCATGGATAAAGGGCGTTGATCCGGCAGGCGAGCGGTCGTGCCGGACGCGAGAAATCCAGCGCGCCGTCCTCTTTCGTCAGCTTAAGGGTGTAGCTGGCACGGGTTTCTTCCTGCTCGCGTTCCGGTGCTTCCCCCTTTCGCATCCCTTCGAGGTTGCGCCGGAGCAGAGGAACACACACGCTCCCAAGCTTCGCTTCCAACGACAGCGCGGTTTCGCGTCGCCCGATGCGAAACTTCTCCTGGTCCACAATCGGCCCGGCGTCCATCCTGGGGATCATCCGCATCAGCGTGACCCCGGTTTCGCTGTCGCCGGAAGCGAGGGCGCCCTGTACCGGAGATGCGCCCCGGTAAGCGGGCAACAATGATGTGTGCAGATTGTAGGTGCCGAGCGGAGGCGCCTCAAGCATCGCCCGTTTCAGTATGTGCCCGTAGGCCATGACCAAAACGAGGTCCGTTTTCAACTCACGCAATAACGCCACCTCCCGCTCGCCCGGTTTCCCGGGCTGCCATACCGGCAGCCCGAGATCCATCGCCCAGCGCTTGACCGCATTCGCCCCGAGCTTTTTGCCTCGTCCGGACGGGCGGTCGGGTTGGGTGATCACGCCGGCCACCTCCACGGCCTCTCGGCCCTCATTTACAAGAAAGTCAAGAAGCGGCAGGGCGATCCCGTCCGAACCCATAAAAATCATTTTCGCGTGAGAAGAGTTCGCCATAGGTTTGTCGCTGCCAAATTCCACGCCGATCGCTCATGCATGTTCTGGCCGGAACGCGATGCGTTCGCTGCAAATTCACTCGCCGGAGAATACACGCGCGCCGTCAATATTGAAAAGGCTAAAAACCCCGATCCCACACACCCGGCAACACGCACCCGCCCTCAACTCCGCTTTTCCAACACTCCACCGTTCCACATACATGCCCCGTAATTCCAAATTCATCCCGCTCCCCTCCCCGGCTTTCCAACCAATTCAAACTTGACAGGACACCCCTCGAGGCTGAACTCACGCGTAACACCGCTTTCCAGGTACCGCCGGTAAGGATCGTCGAGTTTCTCCGCCCGATTGCAGAAAAGGCGCACGGTTATCGGATTCGTCCCGGTCTGGACCGCGTAATAAACCCGAAACCGCGTTCCTTTCCTGGCGGATGCGGGCCGTTTCTCCGCAAGAGAGGTCATAAGCTTATTGAGACGCGACGTGGGAAGGCGGCGGTGAAGGTTGTAATGGATCTTGCGCGCCGCCTTTAACATGCGCTCGATCTCCAGCCCTTCCAGCGCGGACACAAACAGAACGGGCGAATCCGGATTGAAAAACAACTCTTTCCGAACCGATGCCGCATACGCTTCCCGAAATTCCCTCTCATTCTCGTATCCCTCCACCGTACCGTTCTCAAACGCGTTCAACGCGAGGTCCCACTTGTTCACCAGGATGATCAATGCCCGGTAATACTGGACGATCTGCCCCGCGAGCGTCTTGTCCTGCTTGGTCACCCCGTCCATCGCGTCGAGCACGAGGTAAACAATTTCGGAATGCTTGATCGCATATTCGGTCCTCACCGTAGAAAAATATTCCACCGAGGAACTCAGCTTCGTGTTCTTGCGCACCCCCGCAGTGTCGTAAAGATGGAACGGCCAGACCTTTCCCTCCTCCGAGCGATAATCCAGGTCGAGTTCCACCGCGTCGCGCGTGGTTCCCGGCGTATCAGTTACAATCAGACGATCGGAACGCAGCATCCGGTTGCCGAGCGAGGATTTTCCCACGTTCGGTCTCCCCGAAAAACAGATCCTGATTCGCTCCCGCGCCGGATCCGCGGAGACCTCCGCCTCCGGCTTCGCCCCGAGTCGCTCCGCGATCAGGTCGCGCAGGCTCTGTTCCCCGCGCCCGTGCTCCGCGGAAAAAACGACGGGGTCGCCGAATCCAAGCCGCATGAAATCATCCGCATTCGCCTCCTCGTGATCGTTGTCTATCTTGTTGACAAGCAGCACCACGGGCTTGCCCGAACGGCGCAGCAACTCCGCCACCGCTTCATCCTGCGGCGCGCACCCCGCTTTGCCGTCAACGACGAACAGGATCAATCCCGCCGCCTGGACCGCCAGGTGCACTTGCTCTTCAACCGCCCGGGAGATCTCTTTCGAACTCGTCGCTTCGGCCAAGCCATGCCCCCCCGTGTCGAGAAGCGTGTAATCATCGTCCACTTCCGCCGAAAGCACGTCCCGCGTCACACCCGGCTGATCGTGCACGATCGAAATCCGCCTGCGCACCAGGCGATTGAATATGCGGCTCTTCCCGACGTTGGGGCGACCGACAAGCGCAACCGAACGATTTACGGTCATTTCGACAAATCCTTCCGCTTCTCCAGAAATCGCTCAATCCGGTCCGTCGCTTCGATCAATTGCTCGTAGCTCGTTGCGAAACAACAGCGCACAAACCCTTCGCCATGGACGCCAAACGCCGTTCCGGGAACGACGGCGACCCGCTCCTCGTTAAGCAATTCGACCGCAAACTCCTTTTCACTCAATCCCGTTTCCGCGACCGACGGAAAACAATAAAACGTTCCGTGCGGCATGTGACAGGATAGTCCGAGTTCATTCAAACGCGGAACAATGAAATCCCGACGCCGCCGGTATTGCTCCTTCATGCGCCCCAAGCTGTCCTTCCCGTGCAGCAGCGCCTCGATACCCGCTTCCTGGCTCAGAATCGGGGCGCACAGCATGCTGTACTGGTGAACGCGCATCATGCTCTCAATCAGCGGCGGCGGCCCGCACGCGTACCCGATACGGAATCCCGTCATCGCAAACGCTTTCGAGAATCCGTGCAGGAAGATCGTCCGCTCGCGCATCCCCGGCAGCGAGGCGATGGTGACGTGCTCTCCCTGGAATGTCAGTTCCGAATAAATCTCGTCGGTGATGACGACCAGATCCTTCTCCACCGCAAGCCGGGCAATCCGCTCGAGTTTCCCGTGATCGAGCACTCCTCCCGTCGGATTGGTCGGGAAGTTCAACACCAGGATCTTGCATCCGGGAGTCCAAGCCGCTTCCAGTTTCTCCGGATCCAGCGCAAACGCGTCGCCGGACGAGGTCCCCACCGGCACCGCCTCCCCGTGAGCGAGCACCACCGAAGGATGATAAGAGACGTAGCACGGTTCGTGGTAAAGCACCTTGTCACCGGGATTGATCAGTGCCCGCAACGCGATGTCCAACGCCTCGGAAACACCGACCGTCACCAAAACCTCGCTCTCGGGATGATACCCGATTCCAAATTCGTCTTCGACGTACTCGGAAATCGCCCTGCACAATCTCGGCATTCCCCGGTTGGACGTGTAACTGGTCCTCCCCCGCTCCAAAGCGTAAATCGAAGCTTCCCGGATATTCCACGGAGTCACGAAATCCGGTTCGCCGATACTCAGCGAGATCACCTCGTCCATCGAGGAAACGAGCTCAAAAAAATCGCGAATTCCCGACCTCGGAAGGTCCGCCACGTGTCTCGCCACAAACCGCTGTGAAAGTTCACTCATTAATGGTGCCCATACAATCTATAAACCCGCAGCATCGGGCCTTGCCCAATGATCCGTTAGCGACGACAGCCATGCCATTCACTCCCGAGAATTTCAAGGAGTCACCTTCGGTTTTACCGGGTCGGCGTTCCGCTCGGCGAGCATGAATCCCTGCTCCTTGTAGGAACGGAGAAGAAAGTGCGTGGAAGTCGAAAGCACACCTCCCATTGTCGCCAATCGCTCGGACACAAACGCCGCCACATCGTGCAGGTTGCTTCCGCGCACGAAGGCGAGCAAATCGTACCCCCCCGACATCAGATAACAGGATTCCACCTCCTCAAAACCGCTGATGCGCTCCGCAAGACGGTTGAACCCTCCTTCACGCTCGGGTGTGATCTTGACTTCGATTACCGCGCGAACATTCAGACCGTCGTTCGCTTCCGGGTGAAGCACGGGTCGCCAGCCGAGAAGTACCTTTTTCTTCTTCAACTCCTCAAGCTCCCTCTCAACTTCCTCGTGAGTCATGTTGAGAATGCGCGCCATCTGTTTCGTCGATAACGCCTCCCCTTCCAGCAATAATTCCAAAACTGAGCTCATAAACGCCTTCTTCGCAAAAAACACCCTTATAAAGCAATACTCCCCGTCCCTGCACGAAAATTCTTCCCCCCTCGGGAAATGCCTTGGCACGAACCGCCGCATGGACGATAGTTGGAGGGTATGACGTGCTTTCAGGTACTTCGGCCCGACGAGCATAATCGGGACGTCCGAGACCGCCTCGCCGGAACTTCGATCCCGATCAACGGTTGATCGTTAAAGTCGATTTGTCTTTATTCGCCGTCTTGCCCAAGTAACGATGCCCGGGTCGCCTGCCACCTGAAATTTCCGAAATCCACATGTTCGAAACATTAACCGACAAACTCAGTAACACCCTTCGCAATCTGCGCGGCGCCGGTCGCCTGACCGACGAAAACATGGCCGAAGCCCTCAAGGAGGTCCGCACCGCCCTCTTGTCGGCGGACGTCCACTTCAAGGTTGCCCGGGATTTCATCGATCGCGTCAAATCCGAATGCGCGGGACAGGACGTCGTCAAGTCCGTCTCGCCCGGCCAGCAGGTGGTGAAGATCATCAACGACGAACTCGTGAATCTCCTCGGCGAGGGCGCCAATACGCTCGCCGACAAGCGCCCCCTTAGAATCATGCTCGTCGGTCTTCACGGATCCGGAAAAACGACTTCCACGGCCAAACTTGGCCGGTTTCTCGCGAAAAAGGCCTACAAACCCCTTCTCGTCGGGTGCGATATCTACCGTCCCGCCGCGATCGACCAGTTGGAAATGCTCGCCGCACAGGAATCCCTCGGCTTTTACGGCGACCGATCCTCTAAAGACGTTTCCCGCATCGGGCGCGACGCCCTTAAACACGCGAAAAACGAGGAGGCCGATGCCATCCTGTTCGACACCGCCGGCCGGCTTCAGGTCGATGACGACCTGATCGAGGAGATCAAACAGCTCCGCCGCCAGGTGGAGCCAGATGAGGTGCTGCTCGTTGCCGACAGCGCTCTCGGACAGGAAGCCGTCAACGTCGCACGCCACTTCCACGATGCGGTTCAGCTCACCGGAATCGTCATGACCAAGCTCGACGGCGACGCCCGCGGCGGCGCCGCCCTATCCATGAAGGCCATAACCGGGGTGCCCATCAAATTCGCCGGAACCGGCGAAAAGCCGGGCGACTTCGAGACCTTTCATCCCGACCGGATGGCGTCACGCATCCTCGGCATGGGCGATGTCGTTTCCCTCGTCGAAAAGGCGCAGGAATCGATCGATCAGGCCGAAGCTGAAAAAATGGCCGAAAAGATGCGCAAGGCCGACTTCAACCTGGAGGACTTCCTTGCGCAGCTGCGCCAGATCAAAAAACTCGGTTCCATGGAGTCCATCATGGGCATGCTTCCCGGAATGAGCGGCGTCCAGGTCGGCGATAAGGAAAAGAAGAAATTCTCACGCACGGAAGCGATCATCCTCTCGATGACACCGCGGGAACGCCGGAACCCCAACCTTCTCAACGGAAGCCGCCGCATGCGTATCGCAAACGGCTCGGGTACACGCGTCAGCGATGTCAATCAGCTCCTGAAACAGTTCACCCAGATGCGAAAAATGATGAAGTCCATGAAGGGCAAAAAGGGGAAGAAGATGATGCGGAGCCTCCAGTCGAAAATGGGAGGAGGCGAAACGCCGAAGATCCCCGGGCTCAACTGATGCCGCTCGGGTATTCACCAAGGCGCATGAATATTGAAATTTTATATGGATTGTGCAATGAAACATCATAAAAATCCTTTGAGAACCACCCATGTTGTGGTTATGGATTGAGAAAAAACATATACTGAAGCACCGCTCGATATCGAAATCGCTCACAGATAAAATAAAATTTCATGCGTTTAATCCATATTCCGACTAACACTTCAAATACCCGACGGGGCGCTCTGCTACGGATTCGGTCTCAACCCGAAGATTCAGCGCAACCTTGCGGTATTCATCCGGCGTGAGTTCCGATCAATTAAATAAGGCCGAACACGGCGACATCGCGCTCGTTGTGCCGTCCGGCGACGCCGTGGCCAACGCCGTCCCCGCACGGTGGGCGGCGGATGAATTGAGGCGTGCGATCGAGGACCAAGGAGGGAGCGCGCGAACCCTCGCCGCCCTGGAAGACGCGCACCCGTCGGAGTTTTGCGTGCTGGTCAGCGCAATGGGCGCTCCTCCAGCCGAGTCGATCATCGGCCGGAGCGGAATTGTCGCTCCCACCGGACCCGAGTCGCTCTGCCTCCTGCGCACGGAAGCCGCCGGACGTTCCATTCTCCTCGCGGCCGGCACAGACGCCCGCGGACTGGCCTACGCATTAACGGAGCTGGCTGACCGTGTAACCGCCCTGGCCGACCGGCACGCCGCGCTCGAGTTTGCCGATCCTGTCGTCGAGCAGCCGGCAAGCCGCGTGCGCAGCATGCTGCGCGGCTTCAACTCGGAGGTGGAGGACAAGCCATGGTTCTATGACCGCGACTACTGGCGTGCCTACCTCGATATGCTGGCATACAGCCGGGTCAACCGCCTGCACTTCGCTACCGGAATGGCCTACAATCTCGCCCAGAAAGTGACGGACGGCTACCTGCTGTTTCCCTATCCGTTTCTCGTCGATGTGCCCGGCCACGCGGTGCGGGTACGCGGGCTGCCGGAAGAGGAGCGTGTTCGAAATCTCGATACGCTCCGTTTCGTGGGCGAGGAGTGTGCGCGCCGCGGGCTCGATTTTCACCTCGGTATCTGGACGCTCGCCCACGAGTGGCCGCGCAGCCCCCAGGCGACTTATATGATCGAGGGGTTGACGAACCGGGCGCACGGCTCGTATTGCCACGCCGCGCTGGCTTTGCTGCTGCAGGAAGTACCAAGCATCACGGGCGTCACCTTCCGTGTGCATGAGGAGAGCGGCATCCCGCGCGGCCAGGAGAGTTTCTGGGACCGGCAGTTCCGCGCCCTCGCCGAATGCGGGCGGCGTGTCGACCTTGATCTTCACGCGAAAAGCATGTCGCCCGAGACGCTGGACCTCGCGCACGCCACGGGACAGTCCGTCACCATCTCGCCAAAATACTGCGGCGAACATCAGGCCCTGCCCTATCACCAGGCTTCGATCCGGCGGCTCGAGCGGGCACGGCCCGGGGCCGTGCGCGATCCCGGCACGGGAGTGTTGGTGGGAGATCGAGGTTTTACCCGCTACGGCTATGCGGACTGCCTCGCGGAAAACCGTACCTGGGATGTGCTCTTCCGCATCTGGCCCGGAACGCAGCGTTTCCTGCTCGGGGCCGATCCGGCGTTGCTGGCGGGCTACGGCCGGCAGGCGGCGTTCTGCGACGCGGCCGGCATCGAGCTGAGCGAACCGTTGCATTTCAAGGGGCGGCGCGGCTCGGGCCGGCCGGGAGAACGCTGCGGTTACGCGGATGCCTCCCTCGCGCCCGCCCGCGACTTCGAAAAGTACCGTTACTTCTACCGTCTCTGGGGCCGGCTCGGTTTCAATCCCGATACCGCGCCGGACGTGTGGCGGCGTGAGCTGCTCCGGGAATTCGGTTCCGCCGCCGGCGCGATCGAACGGGCGCTTGCTGCCGCTGGCCGCGTGTTGCCGCTTTTCACGTTGGCCCACGCGCCGTCGGCCGATTGCGTGCGCTACTGGCCCGAGGTCTACTCCACGATTCCCCTAGACGAAGGCACGCCTCCGCCTCTCTTCCACGACACCCTTGCGCCGAAACTCTTCGGCAACATCAGTTCCTTCGATCCGCAACTCTTCCAGTCGCCCGACGAATGCGCCGAGAGCCTGCTCTTCGGACCGACCACCGGACGCTACACGCCACTCGAAGTGGCCGTTTGGCTGGAGGATCTGGCAACCGTGGCCGGCGAGGCTTTGGCGGAGGCCCGGGCCGATATCGGTGCAGCCACCCGAACACCCGGATTCCGGCGCATAGAAGAAGACGTGTTCATCCAGCGAGGACTCGCCCTGTTCTTCGCCGGCAAACTGCGCGCGGCGATACTCTGGCGCATCCATGTCATTACGGGCAACGTCCGGGCCGCCGAGACCGCAATCGCCCTTTATGCCGCAGCGCGCGACGATTGGGCCACCATGGCTCAGCGGGCGGCCGAAATTTACCGTCCCGACCTTGGCTACGGCGAAACCCTCACCTCCGGGCACTGGCTCGACCGGCTCCCGGCGATTGACGAGGATCTTGCCAACCTTCGCCGGCGATTCGCCGCGAAGGTTTACCAGGCGACCCAATTGCACTACGCCCCGTCCGACCGGGCGGTGGCTGATGCGACCCACCCGTCCCCCCGCGTCGATGTCGCGGTCGAACACGCGCCACGAGACGCCTTTTTCTCCGGCCAACCGCTGCCGGTCGCGCTGCGTATCGCCACTCCGAGCGTGACGCGCGTGAGGCTGCATTACCGCCCGATAAACCACGCGGAGCACTGGCAGGCGCAGGAAATGACGGCCGACGCGGACACCTATACGGGCGCGATTCCAGCCCGCGTCACTGCCGGCCGGTTCCCGCTGCAATATTACTTCGAGATATTTGTGGGCGCGACCGAAGCGACCCTGTACCCGCCACTCGCGGCCGATCTCGCCAACTTGCCTTATTTCGTCGCCCGCCGCACGGCGTAATGCATGGCAGCGCTTCCCGGGCGGCCCTGAACTTGGATCCGCATTCGCACAAGCCTGACGGGCGACATTCCTGAATTTCGCTGACCGACCCTCGATACGCTGTCCAACAGGCCGAACATGCTCCCTTTTTAAACCGCTTTATGTTACGGTTTTACCTTGCCAACGTTCCAATTCCATGAGATAAGACGAAAACGTCTTCTACTGGGCACACCATGTTGTGCCGGTCTGAAAGGCAACAAAGAGCAAAGAAAGGATCCGATAAGATGAGTGCGCAAGAACCTGAAAACCGGCCCGAAACTTACGAAACCCGCGAAACCCAACGTGGCTCGCCGATGATATTGGTCGGCGTGGCTTTCGTCGGAGGAATCCTCCTTGCGGCGATTGTCCTGTATTTGTCCGTTATTGCTCCCCGAAGCGCCGATCATGCAGAGGCGCTTGAAACCATCGCTGAACTTGAGGAAGAGCTTGCACTGCTCGACGACCGGGACGCCGAGTTGCGGGAAACCGCCGAGTCCCTGGAGACGGCGTTGGAAGAAGAACGCGCGCGCCTGAGCGCCGTCGAGGAAGAAAACGAAAGTCTGCGGAATGAACTGGAAGAAGCCCGCGAACTCGCCATCGAAAGGGGCGCAACCGTCGATCGCCTTGAACAGGAGCTTGCCCAGTTGCACGCCGACATGGAAGCGATGGAAGCAAGGGCCGGTGAGGCCATTGCGGAAGCGGAGGCGATTGCGAATGTAGAGGCGATCGAAGCGGCTCTCGCGGATCGGGAAGCCGAGCTGGAGGAGGTCACCGAAGCGTACCTTGCGGCATTGGAGCGAGTGGAGCGCGCCGAAACCGAACGAGACGAAATCCGCGAACAAATGCAGCGGGAAATTGCCGCACTTGAGGAGAGGATAATGGCCGTACAGGAAGAACGGGAGGTTGTGGCGCCGGCGCCGGAGCAGGTAGAGCCTTACCGGTATATCAACCTTCTCTCCGCGGTAAATGCAGCCATGCACGAGGGCGTCGTGGCGGAGGACCCCGAGGTCGCACGCGAAGCATTGACCCGCGCAGGCGATATCCTGGATACCATCGAAGCGGAATTCCCCGAACGTTCCGTCGATTCGCTGCGCCAGCGGATCCGTGCGCTCGAAAACTAACGCTTCGGAGTTCCCTTGTGTGATCATACCGGCAACCGCCATTGGTCCGGATCAAGCCTGATTTCCAGGAAGCCTTTATTAGAGCATTGGCTCGGGCTTTCGTCGGCAAGCAGTTGTCAACCATCCCGCGGTCCTCTACATTCATACGGAATGACGAGGGCGTAAAGACCCCGCAAAATTGACAACAATGAAACAATAGCGAGCCAGCCATGAATCCTGACAATCCCACCTACGAACAAATGATGGAATCCCGCCTCAAAGCGTGGCGGGCCGACATCGAGAAGATCAAGGAGCGCGCGGAAAAGGCGCCCGAGGACGTGAAAAAGTTCTGTCTGGATCGTGCGGGAACACTTGAAGCCATGGAACGCAACGCCTTCGCCCAACTCCGTGAACTGAGGAACAGCGGAGACGACGAATGGGAAGCGCTACGCACAAGCATCGACAGCCATTGGGATGAAATGCGGAAGGTCTTCGCGGAGACATACGAAAAGCTTCAGTAACCGGCGCGACCAATCAAGCGGAATTCCCAAGATGAGCGGCTAAGCAGCGTTCATGGGTTCACAGTGAGGCCGAACGGCACGAAGACCTCTTCTCCGTCGATATTGAATTGCGCCCAGATTTTGTAGAATCCCGGCTCGCCAACTTGAAGCATAAAGCCGATTTCCGGCGAAACGGGATCAAGGGGGTAGTCGGTGCCCGCGATCAACGGGTGCATGTGAGTGAATCCGGTGCGTTCGACGTCGAATCCCACAATGTGCGCGTACTCCCCCATGATGGGTTCGAGTACGACCTCGCGACCGCCTTCGCGGCGACTCACGCGGACCCGCAGCTCCTGCGGACGGCGGGCGCGGTAACCGTCGCTTGAAGAAACCAGTTCGAACCGGTAATCCCCCTTCTCAACTTCCCGGCGCTCCTCTTTCACCGCATCCCGGACCTCGTTGGGTATCATCAGATTCGATACGCCATGAACGGGACGGCCGGTCCTCGCGGAGGCGAACTCGGCGAAAACCCGGTACTCCCCTCCCGCTCGCGGAGTAAAGGAAAAGCGGTATTCGCCGGTCACTTCCGCGGGTCGTGGATGTTTGTGATGATAATCGCCAAGACTCGGGTCGACGATCAAAAGGTGAATCTTTTCTTCGTGTGTCTCAAGAATGTCATCGAATGCGACCGCTTTGCCGCTAAAGGTCTCCACTGAAAGAAGAACCTCAGTCGCTTCACCCGGAACGGGTTCGGATAAAAAGCGCGTATTCAGGCGAACCGGAGAAACGGCATCGTTCACCAAGCTGAACCCGAGATTGCTCACGTCGCACAGTTCCACGCGGTCATCCGTCGCCCCCGCTCGGGCGAGGAACTGGCCGGGTCGCTCCGGCGCAACCGCGCCGGGAAGAATGCGCAACACGACGAAAAGCCCGGCGGCGACCACCGTCATCCAGGCGATCCGCTTTTTTTGAGAAACCGTCAACCCCTTGATAAATCCGCTCATAACTCAACCGGACGGCTCTTCCGTCCTTCAAAAAAGCCCTCCCCGCTCCCGCACAATATTCGCTCGCTCACGCGTTCCCGGCCTCCTTCAACCGCTCCAGAAAGTCACTCACCATCCATTGGCTTCCCTCGACACGGTGGATAATCGTCCCGTCCCTATCCACCAACAGGGTCGCCATCGTATGCGTGAAGTACATATCGTCGTCCGGGTACGACAATACACCGAGTTGGGTCATCATGTCACGAACCGCCCTCTCCGGTCCAGTCAGGAACGAGAAGTTTCCAAGATCGATGCCGCGATCCGTCGCATACTCCCGCAAAACACCCGGCGTATCGTAATCCGGATCAAGGGTTACGGACACCAACTCGAAATCCTCGATTCCCGCCTCCCCGGCCGACGCCTGAAGTTGCGCCATTCGTTGTGTGGCGGCGGGACACATGACCGGATCCATGCAGCGAGTGAAAATGAAATTGAGAACGACGCGCTTGCCGGCGAACCGCTCGGGCCGGACCAGGTTTCCGGACTGGTCGTAAAGGGCGAATCGCGGCAGCGCCTCTCCCTCCATCCGGTAATTCCCTTCCCCGCGAAGCACCGTGTCCTCCCGAAGCCTACGGTTGAGGTGCTCGACCACCCTTTCCGCGGTTTCATCCGCCGGCCAGACCTGTTCGAGCCGGTACGCCGGGCCCCCGCCGTTCGCATCAGCCAGAAACGCCCGTATTTTCACTCCCGGCTCCGCGTTGGCGACGTCGCCTCTGCGTGCCGACGCCCAGACCCGTCGCTCCTCCAGGAATTCCGCTCCGGAAGTCACCTCGACACGAATCCGCCCGGCGTCCGCGTCCACTTCGAGGATTGAACCGGTAATCGCCCGATCGGCGCGGGATCCGTCCCTTTCCGCGGAACATCCCCCCAGCACCACTGCCGCGAGCACGAATCCGGCCGCCAGGCAAGCGGCATAAAAACAGGCTCGAACCGCCTTGGATTGAATAATGTTCACTTCCATAAGCTTTGATAAAAACCCGGCAGCGCCGTAAAGTTCCTCTTGCCACCGGAAATCTATCATTATTGTGTTTCTTGTTTCATTATCAATTAAGAACTCAACGTTTGTTCCTTGCTTAATTCACACGATTAGATGTCCTTTCCATTCTCGCAGACACGAACCGATCGCTACAAACCCGCGCTGGCCTGGCTGGCGTGGTTCACCGTTGCGTGGACGCTTGTGCTCCTCTTTATGGGCGGGTTCACGACAAGCATCGGCGCGGGCATGGCATTCCTCGACTGGCCCCTTTCGGACGGGTCCCTGAACCCGGAAGGCTGGCTGCAGGATCAGGATATGTTCGCCGAACACAGCCACCGGCTCCTGGGCGCCCAGGTCGGGATCCTGGTAATGGCGCTCGGAATCTGGCTGTTTTTCCGCGAGAAACGCCGCTGGATGCGTCTCCTGGGCGCCTCCGCCTTTGTCTTGGTAAGCATTCAAGGAGTGCTGGGCGGAGGCCGCGTCCTCTTCGACCAACTCAATATCGACTCCGACCACAATCTGCTCGCCCAAACCCTCGCCATCATCCATGCCTGCGCGGCACAGATCTTCCTCTGCGTCATCGTCGCGATGGCCGTCGCCCTCAGCCGCCCCTGGATCGAAGGCCGTGCCGGGCTCACCGGGCCGGCGGGCGCGTCGGTCAAGACCTGGGGAATTGTCGCCTGCGTCACGATATTCGTTCAATTAATCCTCGGCGCCGTCATGCGTCACCACCATGCGGGTATGGCGATCCCGTTTTTTCCGTATGCCTCCCCGGATTCGCTCCTGCCGGCTGTCTGGAACTTTCACGTGGGAATCCACTTCGCCCACCGGGTCGGCGCCGTCGTCGTGACCGCGGCAATTCTCGTGTTCGCCTGGAAACTCTTCCGCGACGAGAAGACGTCCCTCGTTCTTAAATTGCTCGCGTGTGCGATGGTGCTGCTTCTCGCGGTCCAGATTTATCTCGGCGCCTCGATCATTTGGACGTACCGGAATCCCTACCCGACCACCCTGCACGTCATTGTCGGCGCGCTGATCCTCGCCCTCTCCTGGGCGCTCACCTTCGTCTGTTTCCGGATTCCCAAAAGCGAGCGCGTCACTGCCGGGGACTCCACGGGATCCCTCACGACCGGGGTTTTCGAAAGGAGCCGCGCAACCGCGGGAACAGGATGAACCCGGAAACCCGAACCCACGATGATCCCTGCAAGGTCGCCCTTCGCGACGACAGGAACGGCGTTATCCTGCAAGCCGGTCGATACCTGGAACTGACCAAGCCGCGCCTGAGTTTTCTCTCGGTGCTCACGGTGCTGGTCGGCTATTTCGCGGCGCGACCGGCCGTCGACAATTGGGTGCTCGTCTCGCTGATGATCGGCACGTCCGCAGCCGCCGGCGGGGCCGCCGTGCTCAACCAATGGCTGGAGCGATCGACCGACACAGGTATGCGCCGGACCCGGGACAGGCCCATCCCGGCCGGGCATGTACCACCGGCGGCAGCCCTCGTTCTGGGCCTTCTTCTCTGCACCTTCGGTGGAGTCCTGCTCACGTTCGGCGTCAATCCGTTAGCCGGTTTCCTCGTCCTCCTGACGATCGGCCTCTATATTCTCGCCTACACCCCGTTGAAAAAACACACTCACTGGTGTACGGAGGTCGGCGCAATCTCCGGGGCGATTCCTCCAGTCATCGGTTGGTCCGCCGCGGAAGGCGCGATCGGTCCCGGCGGATGGATTCTCTTCGGGATTCTTTTCTTTTGGCAGATGCCCCATTTCCATGCGATCGCCTGGCTGTATCGTCACGATTACGCCGCCGTACGCTTCCCGATGCTGGCCGCGATCGACCAAACGGGATTCCGGGTCGCCCGCCACATGATGCTCTACGGGCTGCTCCTGTTCGTTGTCAGCCTCTTCCCCGCCATTCTCGGCGAAGCCGGGTTGCCGTATCTCATCGCCGCCCTCGTATTCGGAGGTTATTTCCTTTGGAAGATCCTGTGCTTCAGACACGCCGCCGACCGCGACAGCGCCGCCCGGAAGATTTTCTTCGTATCGATAATCTATCTCCCTTTGCTTCTGGGATCTCTTGTATTCGCTGTCTCGATTCCCGGCTGACGATCATATGACATTTACCGAATTCCTCCCCACTCTCAACGCCATCCTGAACAGCATCGCGACCCTCCTTCTCACCGCCGGTTTCGCATTCATCAAACTCAAGGAGGTGCGGCCCCATCGGGTCTGCATGATCATCGCGTTCGGCGTCTCCCTGGTCTTCCTTTTCTTCTACGTCCTGCACAAGGTTCTCGTTCGAGGCGTGCACACCGAGTTCGGCGGCGAAGGCGTCTGGGCATGGATCTATTATCCCATGCTCCTTACCCACATCGTCCTCGCAATGGCGATCGTTCCGCTTGTCATCGTCACTTTCGTTCACGCCCTGAAAGCGAACTTCGAACGACACCGCAGGTGGGCGCGCTGGACCTTCCCGCTCTGGTACTACGTTTCCATAACGGGCGTCCTCATCTACTTCTTTCTTTATCACTGGTTCTGAGCCGAACCACGATACTTCGAAAACGCTGGGCCTGCCTGCGGGGGAACGGTTGATACAAAACTGCGCCGGCAGCCAATCGGCTGATCGGATGCTGCCCCGAATGGGAATTTTCCGCCCCCCTCGCGCCCTCTGAAATTTGCGTTAATCGATCGGCGACCTCCTCTTCGCTCGGTCGCGGCCCCAGGAACCATCGCGAAAAAAATCCGAAAACCTCGAATTGGCGCTTGAACTTCGGCGCCATGTACGATGAAGTAATTCCGTACTCTTACGGAGAGATGGCTGAGTGGCCGAAAGCAGTGGTTTGCTAAACCGCCGTACCGCCAAAAGCGGTACCGAGGGTTCGAATCCCTCTCTCTCCGCCGAATAGCACGCAAGTTGTCCCTTTGCGGATAAATTGTCGCAAACCCGAAATTTTTGA
>SLTG01000039.1 GCA_007130045.1 Opitutales bacterium | reverse complement strand
TTCTTGTCACCGAGGTCGACGCCGATTATCGTTCTGAATTGTTTTCTTTGATGTTTTGTTTTCATAGAGGAAGACAAGATTACAGACCGCTGGCGCGGCCTCAAACCTTCTCATTCCATCTGCGCTCCGTCAAACCCCCTGCGGGGGTTCGAACCTCTTCCCTCTTACCGCAGCTTCTGCGACTGTGTAACGTCGCCGATAACTTGTAACAAAAAAGGTAGGGACATGTCAAAAACATCCGGGCACGGTAAAGCAGCGCGGGCAGACCTCATTTTCTGCACCCCGCTGCGGCGGTAAACTCGATTATGGACTCAGGTTAACTTGAAGTTTGAGCGGCCCTCCTTTCGGTTGTGGTTATCGTGGTGTCGCGGTCGATCGAGAGGGGGCTCGTCTGTCTCCGGGGAGACGGCAACGGGTCCTTTAATCGACGGCGGGAAATGTTTTCGAGGGTTTTGACCGCCTGCTCGCTCGGTTGTTCCGTGCTCTCCGGGCGTTGTTTCGGCGGGATGATTTCATGCACGGCTTTCTTGACGTCGTCTGAGGACGGCTGACCCGTTCCATGCTGGCGGGCGAAATACCGGGCGCGTTTCACGGCGCGTTCGATGGCGGCAACATAATCGTCGGAGCCGTCCACAACAGCAAGGAGGCGCTTCAGGGTCGGCTTGCTCGCATCCGGAAGCATGTGGGCCGCGATTCGTTTTAGGTCTTCATCGCTGAGGGATTCCGGTAAGGTGGTATGGAGCGCTACCCGGCCGCGAATCTGTCCGGCGTTCCAGGCAATCTGTTTTTCGTGTTGCTGGCAGGAGCGCTCAAACTGCGGCGTTCCGACCAGGACAATAGGAACGCCTTCGTCGACCATATCGCGAACCCACTCCATCCGGGGCGGGGCGTTGTGAACGCGGCGGGCCTGGGGAAAGCAGTAATGTGCCTCGTCGATCACGAGCATCAAATCGCCCTGGCAAAGGGTTTCCTCGATACGGGTTCGCATCTCGACCGCTTTCCGCTGCGCGTTGCAAGCTGTTCCAAGCGCCCTGGCAATTGCGCGGTAGAATGTCGCCATATCGGTACCCGATTCAAGGCGGACATAAACGGCTTTTCCGGGGTTCCGCCGGCAAAAGTTCTTCGCCGCCGCGCTCTTTCCCATCCGCTCCAATCCTTCGATGACCACGAGCGAGCGTTCTTCCATGGCGAAGGCCATATCTTCCTGGATCTTCTCGGCTATCGAAGTCGACGCGATTTCATCTTCGGCTTCGGAGGCGCTGCGATCGCGGTAGGAGCGTAGCGCGTCGATCAGATCGGCGAAATACCATACACCCGCGTCATTGTTCCGGCGGCCATGGTGGTATAATGGGTGAGCCGGGTCCGGATAGATAGCAACGGAGTCATTACGCAGATCCATTTCAGGGGCTACGCAGAGCCGCCGCAGATGGTCCGCGAGATCGTCGCAGGCGGCTTTCGCCGCATCGAAGAAAGCGGAAGCCGGGTAGCGCTCCGGATAAGACGGGGGCGCCGCCGGTTCCGCCGGTGCGTCGTGATACCCGAGGTGTTCCATCATGCGGTCGCGGCCTGGCCTTGCCGGGGGCTTGATAGGCGGCTCTTCACCGCGCATCGGAAACCGGCAGTACCCCTGGGGGATCTCCCCGCGGACGGTCCTTGTTTCCTCCGCGGAATAGACCCGCCCTTCGGCAAACCCGAGTTTCCGCATCGAAGGCGTGCCGATACGTTCCGGGAACATTTCCACCAAGTCGGCCGCGACGCGTTCGAGCCCGCCATCCCCGTGGGAGAGCTGTTGCAGGAAATAGAGAAGCGCACGGTCTTCCGGGTCCTTCAGCAAGCCGGCCCGTTTGGCTACCAGATTCCCCAGGAGCGGGCTTCCGTATGCTTCGTTGGATGAGAACCGTTCCTGATTGAAGCGGGTGTCGCCGTCGACTTTCCGTCTCGTGCCGCTCATGAGCCGTTCCTTTCTTTTTCGATCCGTTCTTCTTCGTCGGCCTCCTCCAGGAGTTTATAAGCCCTTAGTCTCTTTTCAGGATCACGAATCGGCGCGGCCGACTGAATACCTCGCGCCCGCTCTTCCTGGCGCACCTTCTGGGTGAGATCAGCTTCGCGGCGTTTCTTCTTAGTGTGTTCGCTCTTCTGCGTCTCGATTCTTTCGCCCAACTCGTTCGTACTCGCATCCACACTTCCGTGCCGCAAGATGTTCCGGGTGAATCGCGGCTCGATAACCCGATAAAGGGTCCGAGCATAACTATTGTGCGATTCGGCAAGGCGAATCGCCGCACTGAGTTCGGCCGGATCTGGATTAAGAGCGGCCGGGCGAATTTCCTTCGGAACTAAAACAGGATTCTCTTTATTCAAATCGGTTATAGTTACGAAATCCGGAACCGCCTCATCTGTTTCGTACCACACCAAGACCTTCTCGCCCTTTCGTGCGCCGGTTTCGAAATTGCGATACCACCACGATTCGCCTTTAAAGGTGAGTCTTATTCCGTTACGCGTTACCTTCATCGGTTTACGATGGTTCGCCAGGAGAAACTCCGCTTCCTTCGGAAGCTGAATAAGCGGATCGTTCCAGTTGAAAAATTTCTCCCAAGCCTCATTCGGACTTAATCCTTTTAATTTTCCTGTTTGAGGGGTGTCATTGTAACGGTCGATTATCTCACGAATCTTATCTTCAATTTGCCTAAAGGAATAAATGAAGTCCTCAAAAGGTATCTTTCCTGAATCAGCTTGGCGAAGCAGTTTCTCAATACGATCGTATCGATCTGTTCTAGAGTTTCGTCCTACGTAACCAGGAAGTGATTCCATCTCATTCTGCAAGATTCCGATGATTCTCTCCACAACACCTTTTGATTTGGGCCCATTCGCGTGTTTAAACTTACAAAACTCACTCAACCCCATCTCCGTCTCTTCTAACGGAAGATGATTGCGGCCCTTATCTCCGATTAGCAACTTAGCCTTCCAGTAGCCTTTCTCAAAGAAGAAGCTGTCTCGCGGAAATCCGTACTTTCGGTGAATATGCCTAATACTCTCACGAATGAGCCTGGAATTGTAATTGCGCTCGGGATGGAAGGCGTAGCCAATCACCCGGTTGGAGCGAACATCGATAAAAAGAAGGATCTGGCCACGAATTGCCTTTTTACCGGTCGGGGAGAATATGACGAACATGTGATTTTGGGTCAGATCATCCGCAGAGAATTGATCCCCGGCATGCATATTGGTGTAGTCGCGCGTGTTGTAGGAGCCCTTACCTTTGTGTTGATGCTCACTGTGGTGTATGTCATACGTACGCTCAGGATCGAGGCCGATCGCCTCCCGAATCACCCGGGGGACGTGCGACTTTGTTCCCGGGTTATGGATGAACCGTTGCGTCGTCTCAAAGGAAAGCTCCCCGCGCCGCAAGCATTCTCGCCACCCCTGGGCGAGCCGCCCGCCGTTCTCGACGCACCGCGCGAGAATTGTGCGCCGGTCTTCTTCCGGCAGCGCCGGCGCGCGGCGGTGTCCGGATCTTGCCGGGCGCTTGTCCTCGATCGCCGAAGGTGTACGGCCGTTTTCCAGCCAGCGCTTCAGTTTGCGGTAAAAGGCGGCGCGAAGAGCATCCTTTCCCTTCGCCAGGCTCACCCCGGAGCGTTCGAGCGTGTGAAGTATCGTCGTGCGGGCCTTCCGGCCGGAAACCATGAACTCGCCGGTCAGAAGCTCGTACTCGAGAAATGCGCCGTGCCACACCATCAGCGCTTCATCGTTCGTAGGCCGGCAGCGATCCTTGACGGCCTCGATCCAGCGCTTGAGCGTATGCAGGTTGTTCGCGGCGGCACTGTAAGCGGGCGGTTCCTTTTGCTTCCGCGCAAGTTTGTCAGCCAGGTAGATTTCAAGCCGGTCGAACTCGCCGGCCCCGCCGTCCCGGTCGATTGTCCTCTCGACCAACTTCCACCAATTCGCCGCGCTCACTTCATGCCCGACAACCGCCTTATAGTCACGCAAACCGACCGCTTCGATTTCCTCCCTGGGAAGCCTCCCCTCTACCGCCATAGGCAAGACACCCGCCAGCGCCTGCTGTAATCGCTTGGCGTCCTCCAGGCAATGCGGAGCGATATCCGATAGTGATACCCGCCGCCCCTCGATCGTCGGCTCCCAGGAACGCGGCGGGTTCGCAAGGAGGCGCTCGACCGATTCCGCTCCCAAACGCCGGGCGGTTTCTTCCAGCGCCTGGATGATCTTCCTGGGGAGCTGATCGAGCGACCAGGCGTTTGCCGGCTTACCATTCACGACAACGCACCCCGCCGGCTCGACGCCCGCGACCATACGGCGGACGACTCGCGGGGCCTTCGCGGCCGCCCGAGCGATCTCCGTAGCGGTGTAACGCGGTTCCATTACTTGAGAGCCTCCCGGATAGCTTCGACCTCAGAGTTCGAACGACCGCGGATCAGCTTTACAGCCCGTTCAATAAAGTCGCTCGGCTCATAATCTGCGCGTTCCAGCAGGTACAGAATCACCGAGTCGCGGTGAATGCGCCATCGAGCCTTGGCTCCGGTCGCTGCATTATGGCGCACGCCATGCAGGACGCCGGCATCGAGAAGCTTAAAGATAAATGACGGGCTCATCCCAATTGCATCCGCGACCTCATCCACGCGCAGAAACTGCTTGCGAGGGAGCGCGGCGGCGAAGTGATCGCTACTTAAAGCGTCCTCGGATCGTTCCGTTACGGACATCATGACAGCCTCCCTCCTTTCATCCCGAACCGCTCCTCTATCGCTCGCCGCCTTTTAGCTTCCCTTACTCGGCAAACGACACGATCGGTATCCCGCTGATGCACGCAAGACAGCTCATCGTGTTCGATTCGCTTTTTCTGAAGCGCCTCATGCAATCGAATTAAATCAGGACGCGGAGCGGAAAGCCGGACATCCAGAAGGAGGTCCTGGTAACTGCCGTCGATCTCTTTCCGGAGCCGCTGTAATTGCGCATGGCGCTCTTCCAAGCGGTCGATATCGCGGGCGAGCCGGGCAATTCGCCGATCCTCGTTCCAGCTCCGAACGCGGCGATCAATATGGAAGTGAAACGCCGCAATCCAGGTGATCAGAAGAATCTTAAGGCGCATCATATCACCCCCTTCCCAGCGCTTTTCCTTGTGCCTTTAACCGCGTAGAGGCGGTCTGTGCGCACGTAGCGAGCCGCGCCGTGGTGCAATAAACTCGGCTTGGTTTTGACCAGGCCCTGGATTTCCAAGAGCTTCAGCCATTCGTCGATTTCGCGCGGATGCTTCCCTATAAAGGCGCGAAGGGCGCCGGCCGATATGCCGATCTCTCCCGCCGCATCGACGGCATCTAGTAACAAACGCTTCGTCTGGCGCAAGCGCCACTCTCCGACTCCACGCAACCGGCTCGTAGGCGGCAGGCTCTTCACCGCCTTCTTTCTCGATCGTTTTAGCATACTGGCATCCTCCATTCGTCGCTTCGACAAGAATCGAACCTCAACCGAATTGAGCCGCGTTCGCCCAAGCAAGACGTAATCGACGAAGTGAACCGCCTTCGCGCGGCAAGCGGCTTTAATATCCCTTGCCGCCTTACCGGCTGCGCTGTCGAATCGGAGCTTCCCGTTCGGCCGGTATTCAACCGCGATCAGGCTCGTTCCCGGAGTAGGGCGCAAGAGGTTCACCGCCTGGCGCGGGTGCATCGACCTTTCGGTCGATGCGCCCGCCCTCCACAGGCAATGCCGCAACAAGAACGCGTCTTCATCGAACAACATAACGGCCCGCCATTCGCGCCGCCGCCCGAAGGCTTCACTCGCCTCGACGACTTGCCGCCAGATCAAAGGCACGTCCTCCGCGACGTGACAACGAGCCGGCGGGTAGGTTTCGGGATGATGGGTCATGCCGCCCCCCCCGCCAACCTTGCGCTGCGAATGGAGCGAATCCCATGATCGCCCCCGCCGAGGTGGATTTGCGGGATCTCCGGAGCCTTCGGGTAGCGGTCGAATTGCCGATTGTAAAACAGTTGCTCATCCAGCCGATTCACAATCGACACGGCTTCCGAGTATTGGGATTGAATAGCTTCGAAACGCCAACCGACGATATCGAAATCAACCTCTTCGCGGGACCAGAAGTAAGCGTGACAGTAGTTCGCCACATCGTCCTGCAACGAAGCATACCCGGCCCGTCGCTCGGCATAGCGGGCACGCGCGGGAGCCGGAAGGTCTTTAATACTGGCGTTGTCGAGCGCCGCCAGGTCGTGGCGTAGGTTCTCGATATTGGATTGCAGGTGATCCGGCAACAATTTCGCGCCGGCTAGGTTTTCGACGGAATTTCGGAAGCGCTCGATATTCGAATTTATTCCGACGACCAGAGCCCATCGGCATATCTCCGCGCGTGCCAGGGTCTCCCGGCCGGGAGCCGCGTTCTTCTTCTTTCTTTTCATTGTTCTTCCTCATTTCGGTTTGTCTTAAGAGCCCGCGCACCGTGCGCGGGAAATTCGTCAAAAATTCCTACCTGTCGGGCCGGCCGCGGATCGACGGTTCCAATGCGTTCCAAAATCCCGCCGATTTCGTCCGCAGATTCCCGCGGATTGGTTTTCCCGGCGTCCGCGACCCAATACCGCCGCAATCTGGAGAAAGCGATTCTCGGGCAAATTTCGGCGTTCCCGGTTCCTGGGTGAAAATTCGCATATCAATTTCGGCCATTCCTTATCTGGGATCGAAGCCTCTCGATCTCCCGGGTTTTAGTGCTGATCAGCGCCGCGATCTGCTCAAAGCCGGCCTTCACGCCGTCGTGGTAGCCCTCAAACGCATCGGCAACGCGTTCAGACGATGCCGTCGCGTCCTGCCGGCGGGGAGCGGCCACCGCTCGCGGCGCTGCGGTAGCCGCCGGCGCCGGCGGGGAGGATTGACCGGGAGCGGCGAATATATCCTCCCCGCGCCGCGACCGGCTCTGGAGCGCGAGCAGCTGCTCGTCGGCCACATGCTTGTTGCTCGAAATCTCCCCCATTCTTTGGAGTTCGCGGCGGGCGCGCGCGCTTTCGTGTGCGCCGCCGCGGAGCGGATCGCGGATCGCGGTCTCAAGCAGCTCGCGGCGGCGCTTTTCCTCGGCGGTAAGTTCTTCGGTTTCGCGCCGGGCGGCCGACGCCTGCCTTTCCTTTTGCGCCGAAATCTGTTCCTCCAGGTGGAGCTTTTCGCGCGCCGCCTCCCGGGCTTCGGCCTCGGTGCGTCCGGTCCTCTCCACGATACCCGCCGTCAACTCCTGGAGCCGGCGGGCACGCTCCAATTGAGTCGCCCGCGCTTCATCGCCGGCCGCACGCGCGCGCATAATTTCCAGTTCGCGCTGGAGAGCGTCTTCACCTTGCTGCTGGATTTTCTTTTCTTGCGAAATCCGCTCTTGGAGGGAAAGCTGCTCAAGCCATAATACGATGATCTCCTCTGCGGCCTGCTTCGAGCCCTCTTCCGCACGATTGATCCGACCCAATAAAGAATCGATCCTCGACTTTACGTTTTCCAGCTGCTCATTGGCGCTGAGTTGGGATCTGATGTGTTCGACGGCCGCCTCGTCGAGCATCGCTCTTGCTTCCTCGGCTTCCTTTATACGACGAAAGCTTTCCGCTACCTCTCCCTGTAGCGCCAGGCGCTCCTGTTCGGCCGCCGCCTTCTTCGCCGCCGCATCAGCCTCTTCCGTGCCGAGCTCTTCGACAGCTTCCTTTTGTTCCTCGACCCCGCGCGTTACCCTGCGCACAAAGCCAAGTGTGTCGGTAAGCTGGCGCAACCACCTGTCGGTTCCGAACCGCAATAGAGTGAAGGTGCCATCCGAAACCTCGGCCAATTCATTAAACGCCTCGCCGGACCCGACGCGGACAACATCCATGAAGTCCTGCCATTCATCCTTCATCCGGTTCACCCGATCTATAGTTCCATCGGACAGGGCACGAGTCGAATCGAGGATCTCCTCGATTCTTTCGCGCTGCTCAAGCAGGATCGGCAGCAACTGCTGGCCGCTCTGCCCCATAAGCCGCTGCGTGATCGATGCGCGTTCCTGGGCGCTCGACGTCCTGGATATGACATCGGAGAGGTCGAGGAAAACATCCCTGGTGGACCGGAGATTGCCCTCATTATCGCGTGTCTGGATACCGGCCTTATGGAAGTCCTCTTCCATGTCGACGACGCGGCGATTGAGACTCCGCAACCCGCTTTCCAATGCGCCGACTGAGACATTCATCCGTCCGGCCAGTCGGATAAATTGCTGGGCCTCGCGGTTTGTCGTGCCAGTGATCTGCGCGAACCTCTGCGCTTCGTCCGCCGTGCGAACGATGCTCCGGCCAATCAAAGTGACCGCCCCGGCGAAGCCGATCCCGATGAATGTACGCATCTGCCGGATAAGCCCTCCGAGCGCGACAGTCGCCCGCCTGGCTCCATCTCCGATAGACCGGAAAAACCGCCGGAACCGCCCCGGCTCAGCCTGCCGGTTTGCCTGCCGCGCCGAGTCCTCGACACCGCGCAGGCCCCGCTGCGCCTCATCGGCACCGCGGCGTTGGAACTGGGAGATAATGCGAAGGATAAAGTCTCTCATGATCTAGACAGCCCTCCAGCCTAAGTATTGCTCGAGGTACCGATTGAACGTCATTGATCTCGGCACCTTCCCGCGCCGGCGGTCTGAGAGCCAGGCCCGCCTTTCGGCGGCAACGAGCACCGCCGGCACCGGATCGCCGGTACGCCGGCAGAACGCGCGACAGCGAGCTTTGGTAGTTCCTTGCCCTGATTGACGGATGGAGCGGTTCATCGATTCTTCTTCCCTCAGAAGATCAGGGCGAACCCATAGCTCGCCGCCGTGTTGTCCTCGCCGTCGGCCTCCACGGCCGCCGCGATGCGGATGAAGCGGCGCGTGCGGCTCGGCAGCCGGAAACGCACCGTACGCGCCGCCGAACCCGTGCTCGCCACGCCAGGCACGAGCGCCTGGATACGCGGGTCCACCGGGGCGTAGCTCTCGCCGTCTTCGCTGTCCTCCAGCGTCAACGTCACCGTTTTGGTGTCATCCGTGTT
Source organism: Opitutales bacterium (assembly GCA_007130045.1). GTDB lineage: Bacteria > Verrucomicrobiota > Verrucomicrobiia > Opitutales > T3Sed10-336 > PXDC01. The sequence goes on along the minus strand of SLTG01000039.1, from coordinate 8,857 downwards.
GTTCGGCAGCGCCGGGATCCGCAGTTCGCACTCGAACAGGTCCGGCTCGGCCGCACCTTTCTCCGCCTCGAGGTCGAATCCGGCCGTCGCGTTGTCCGCGTTAGCCGCGGGGAACGCCTGCTCCTGGTCGAAGTGCGCGTCACGAATCTGTCGTGAATAGTTTGGCATAATCTTATGTCCTCAATCTTTGGTTACTGTCGATGGTTCCCGCTCAGGCTCAGGCTTCGTTTTTGGCGATGCCCTGCGTGCGCACGATCGGGATGCCCTCCCACGTCACGGACAACGGCGCCGGATCGCCCCGTTCGTTCGTCGCCGTGCGCGATGAGCGAAGCTGTTCGAGCGAGCGGCCGTTCATGAAAATGTGCGTCGGTACCATCTTGAGGTCGTCCGCCTTCTCCATCGCTTGGTAGAGCAAGGTGTCCGTCAGGCCCTTGCCCTCGTCCGTCCCGATGTTCTTGATCCGGATCGCCTTGTTTTTGTTCGCCAGGCGGAAACCGATCGAGCCGTTGAGCCAGTTGGTATACGCCTGGAAGGGATTGCCGGCGTCGTCGTAGAGCGTCTCGACCGGCCAGACGGCCTGCATCGTCAGCGTCCGGCCCCCCGGCACGATGAAGTGCGCCTTCTCGGGCCCGACTTCGAGAAGCCAAACGCTCGTCTTCGCCGTCGATCCCGTGGCGTCGACCTCGTTGCTCGGTTTATTGAGGTACTGCGCTATCAGGCCGGGGAAACCCTTCGGGTCGTGCCCCGTCCCGTAGTAGGTCTGCGCGGAGATCAACCGGAAGAGCGACTCGACCACCCCGCTGCTGTGGTTTTTCAGGTAGCGGTCGCGGTCGGGCTGGTTGTCCGCCAACTCCTTGTCCACCGCCACCTGGTGACTCAGCGGCATCGCCTGGAAGATACGCGTCTCGTATTTCCCCTTCGTGCGCGCCGCCCCCTGGTTGTAGCTGCGGAAACCCACGCCCGGCAGGTCCGTGCGCACCGTCAGATTCATCGAGTCGCCGGTAATCGGCTCCGAAGGAAGCACGTTAAGCTCCGGCGCGTGCGCCATATTCTCCTCGATGATCGCTTCGGCGCCGCCGCTGCCGACGCGCGCCATATTTAAGTAGCTAATTGTAGGCATATTATGATTCCGTTTGTTGTTTATCGTGTTGAAGAAAGTAGAATTTCCCCGGCTGGAATCCGGTCGATTCCGCCTCTATTCGTCCTCGTCGGAAAGCTGGTGCCGGTCGGCGAACTCTCGCCTTGAATCCTCTTCCAGGAGGGGGGGCACAACCTCGGCCCAGCGAGCCTCGTATTCGGATTTCGTGCAGTCCTTCGGCAAGCCGAGAAGCATCAATATTGCCTTCCGTGGCGGAAAAGGTACCGGGCGCCGTTCGTCGTTTGGAGCGAATTTCATTGGTCTTTTATCGTTGATTGTTTCGCCCAGCGGATCGGCCCCGTCGACAGCCGGCGTTCTCTTCGTGGTGGAATCTTCGAAGAGTTTTTCTTCGAAAAAATTTTCGATCTGTCTACGGCCTCGCCTGCTCTTGCAATTGCCGCAGAGAAGGTTCGATACCGTCCTGGGAGACAAAGCCAACGCCCGTCCCAGATCCTGCACGCGCATTCGGTGCTCCAAGAGCCGGTACCGTACTTTTCTGCCGGGCGGAATGTCCTCTGCTGATATCACTAAAAAATGCGTAGTGCGTAACACTATGCACCGTCAAGTCAGAATTGCTATTTTTACGGTATTTCAGCTAAATATTCCTGTGCCGCGAAAAGAACCGCTACCAAAAGGAGAAATAGAAATCGGGAAACGTCTTCGGCAAGCGCGTGAAGCCAGGATGGTGCCACGGACGGTAATGGCCAGGCGACTTGGTATAACCAACGCGGCTCTCACCCACTACGAAGCCGGCCGTAGCCCGCTACCTTTCAGACATGGTAACGAGAGCTGTAAAATACTCGATGTAAATCAGCGTTGGCTCGCCCGGGGGGCTGAACCTTCGGATATTTATATACCTATATCGGAGGAATTGGATGCGGCCATTCCCGAGAAATGCACGTTTCTGCGAGCGTATGAAAATTTCTTGAAAGATCGGATTACGAAGGATTCCGACGCATTCTTGCTTTTTACCGATTCGCGTACCTCGGTTAACCCTCTCAGCGGATTTGACGGCGGAATACTAAAACATCTGTTGAATGTCCGGGCCGATCTTGTTTCACCTGGCATCAGGGCTGGATTTCTGCGCGGGATAAATCTCTCGCTTGAATACCTCTACGCCTTAGAAGAGGTAGCTCAGAAATCCGGCCAGTTGATAAAAGGGGAAGAAGTTACGAAAACGCGGCGGAAGCAAATTCAAAGCAATCTCGATAGGCTGACTGCGTGCAAGGAAAAAGGTCAGGACAAGATGATACGCAACCTGCTCAAATCGTTCGAGGCGTATCTTGGTGAAGCCGAAAGCGAAAATCAACCTGGCGAAGGAAGGCCGGCCGGGGGGCCAGATGAGTCGATGCTCCCCTAAGCACACGTCCGAAACGGAACCCCGGATCTCGGCCTTGCGGTGAATATGGGTCGAATTATGGGCGCGGTCAATGTGTGAGAATCAGATTTCACAAACCACACAGATCCCATCGATACCTTGATTCCATCCGCTCTTGTTATTAAGCTTTATTGTCCGAGCTCTTAAGGAGTTCCTTATTTCTTGGGTTGTTTGTCGAGCGGCCGCTAGTCGCGCGACCACGAAAGAGGCCCCTCCCGTGCTCAACTATCACGGGAGGGGCTGATTCGGCTTTCAGTCCATAAGACACACAAACCGCATCGGTTTATTGTTCCGTCTCCCTATCCCCTGTAGATTAAGAACGTCTTAAGAGAAGTCGATCCCTTCCCGCCACGGATCGAGGCTGATTCGATTCATGCGTTCTTCGATCGGGCAAGCCTTGAGCGGGGAGGGATTGCTTCCCGGACGCTCGACTACCGACCGTGTGCCAGAAAAAGAGAAGCAAGAAAACCCCACCGAAGTCCGCGTTACGGCGCGAAGGCGAGCGGGTAGTAAAAGCCATGGCGAAATCCACCGGCATCCCGGCCGACCAAATCCTTGGCCGCTCCCGGCGCACCTCGGTCGTATGGGTCCGGCTGGCCTGTTACTTCATCACTAGGAATCGCCTGGGGTGGACGTACGAGGAGATCGCCGGCCTGATGGGGCGCGACAAGTCGGCCGTCTTCAGGGGCGTTAAGACGGCTTCCGATTACCTCGATCTCGATCGCCACTACCAACGATTCTGGCGAAATCTCATCGAACCCGCTCTCGAACCCGATTGGACCTGGCAAGTCTGAGCGGGAAGGGACCGATTCCTCCATATACCGTGCGCCAGGTAGCGAAAAAAGAAACCCAACAATGGACGGCCCGTCAGGAGGAAGGGGTGCGGATATTGAAAGCCGTGGCGAAAGCCACCGGCGTCCGCATCGAGGCTATCCGGAGCTACTCCGGTCAGAGAGCCGTCATGTGGTCCAGGGTTTGTTGTTATTATATTCTTCGGGTGCGCTTGGAGTTGATGCTCAAGGAAATAGCCGGGGTGATGAACAGAAACAACCACAATTGCGTCAAGAGCGGCATCGGTACGGCCGTAATCCTCCGGGAAACCAACCCCCCTTTTCGCCGGTTCTGGGATCGATACGTCCAACCCGTCATTGACGCCGAGCTCTCCGAACCCTGATTCGCCGGCACGGCCCGAACGGCCGTTGCGTCGAGTCAAACTCCCAAAGTCAAACTCGCGACGCCTCCGCAGGATTCCCGCGACCACCCCGCGAGCCCCTCGCACCGACCCCGCCGGCACGAAACACCCCGAAAAAGTGTCCCTTGTCCGCACCTTTTCTTTGCCGGATACTTGTCACAAAAAGGTAGGGACATTTTAAACCGACGCAACGGAAACCCGCATAATCAAGCCGATTCCCGCCTTCATACCAGAATCCGCCCCCCGAGGTAGGGACATGGACAGATTCTTTTTTCCTGTACAGATTCTCCTTCCGCCCCCCGTCCGGCGTCACATTCCCAACCCCTTTTTTATCAACCCTTTGACACCCTTCTCCCGGGTAGTCCCGGGTTGTCCCGGAAATTTCTTTTTTCGACAATTTATCGGTCACGCGACAACTGCGTCTTGAATCGGCGGAGAGGGAGGGATTCGAACCCCCGGTACCTTGCGGTACACCTGATTTCGAGTCAGGCACAATCGGCCTCTCTGTCACCTCTCCTGGAAACCACGACTGTTGGAAAATTTTTCCTCTATGACAAGGGCGAAAATGTGCTTGGTTCGCAATCACCGCCCGGACATGTTCCCCAAGGGTCAATCAGCGGAGGTCGATTTCTGGGTTTTCTTGTCCTTGCGCTCCTCTTCTTTCGTCTTGTCGTAGTACACGCTGACTTTCGCCTTTTTGTCGCCGATGATTTGGGCGGCGCGTTTCAACGCACGGGCCGTCGAAAGGGTCGGGTTCTGGGAGACGTCGGGGAAGATATTCTCACGCCCGATCGTCTCCAGCAGGCCGGATTTCTTGAAAATCCGTATCACGTCCTTGCGGGCTTCGCTGACCAGGAGCAAACGGTTCATGTCGCGCATGTAACGGATCAAGTCCTGGAGGGTCATCACGCTGGTGGCGTCGAGGTGCCGGGCGTTGCGCATTTTCAACACAACCACCCGGAGATTCTCCTCTTCGCAGATGCGGCGCATCTGCTCCAGGAAGAGATCGGATGCGCCGAAAAACAGATCCCCTTCGACGTGCACGATGGAAATCTCAGGATCGGGCCGCTTCTGATTGGCGGCCAGTTCGGTCAGCCGGCCTTCCTCGTCGAATTTATACTCGACCATCTCCGGAGCGGAGACCTTGTGGATAAAAAACGCAATCGACGTGGCCGCACCCAGGTAAATCGCCAGGTCGAGCGGGAAAAGAAGTCCGGCGGCCAGAGTTACGAAAAAGGTCGAGGCGTCGGAACGCGTAGCCCGCAGCACGATCCGAATCTGCTCCCGATTGATCAATGAAAACCCGATGACAACGATCAAAACCGCCAGCGTCGTTTGAGGTATATAGCCGATCACCGGTCCCACCGCGAAAACACCGATCAGACAGATCGTACCCGTAATGATACCCGCCAAGGGTGTGCGGGAATTGCTGGCCCAACTCAGGGCGGAACGGGTCAGGGATCCGGACGAGGACATTCCGGACAAATACGCGCAGGCAAGGTTGGCCGCTCCGATGCTGAACATTTCCTGATTGACGCTCAGGCGCTCCCCGGAGCGGGCCGCCATCGCCTTGCCGATCGAAATCCCCTCGAGACCGCACAGCAAAGCGAGCGCGAGGGCCGCGCTCAGCAGAAGTTGTACATCCGCGAAATTCACCGCCGGAATCGTCACACGCCAATCTCCCGGAGCCACCGAATCGAGCAACACCACCGGGGGCAACCCGGCGGCCACCAGAAAATGCGTCACAAACGACATCACCAGAAGCGTCATGGCGACGTTCGGGAGGAAGCGAACCGTCTTGCGCAGCACCAGGTAAACACACAGGGAGAGAGCACCTATCAACGCGGAAGACCACTGCGTTTGATCCAGGTTTTTCACGGTCAGGATCGCGACATCGAAAAACGTCGTGGCCGTCTCCTCGAAATCAAAGCCCAGAACTTTTCTGGACTGATTGCTGATAATGAGGACTGCCGCCGCCGTAACGTAGCCGACGATCACGCTGCGGGAAATGTACTGTATGAGGTTGCCCACGCGCAGATAAGCACCCACGAACAAAAAAAACCCGACCATGAGCAGCAATAGCGGCAGGAGTGCGAGCTTCTCCTCCTGGGTTACCCCCAGAGCGGCGAAAACACTGAGAAGCATGACCGACGTCGCGTTGCTCGGTCCGTGCATGATAAACCGTGAACCGGCGAAAATCGACCCGATGATCGATGCCACCGTCGCCCCGTAAATCCCGTATGAAACCGGCAGGCCCGCGATCATCGCATACGCCATTCCCTGGGGAAACGCGAGGAGGGCCACGTTGATCCCGGCCCTGATATCGAATCCGAATTTTTCCCTGGAATAGCGATCAGCGGTCTTAGTAAGGGGGAAAAAATCCAGAGAATTATACGACGCCAGTGACCCCGGTAGTTGTCTCAACGTGCGTTTAAAAGACCGAAACCAATTCATATCCTGAAGCATTCTATGCGGCTCCGGGCCGGAAAGCCAATCCTTCTTCCCGCCTCATTCAAAAATTTTCGCGCAACCGGTCGCGAAGCCGCCGGGCCGCTCGCCGCATTCAAAGGTCCTGCCCGCGTCCGGTCCCCCCATTGGCGGGCAGTTCATGAGGAAGCGCCATAAAATAGAACATCAGCCACCAACTCCGCGAACTCCGATAAAAGAGGACCGGAACCAAAAGCGCACCGCCCAGGCCCAGCCCAATGCCGAAGTTAACGGGTATCCATCCGGCCCCGACAAGAACCAGTAACGGGAGAAGATAACCCACGACCGTCACCCCGTAGTTGATCGCCATCGAGCCAAGAAAGAACCCTTCTCCCTGTTCGAGAGTCATCCCGCAGTCCGGACATTCCCGGCGAAGACGGAACCTTCCTTCGAACAATCGTTCTTCCCCGCAATTCGGACAACGATTGCCGAGTCCCCTCACAAGAATCATTTTGCGGTTTACCTTCACCGTCTCATCCCAAAGTCCCGGTTCAGGACCCGCCGATCCGCGCTGACCTGCGCAACTTCAGGAAATCGAGCCTGAAGCCCTCCCGATCCCGGCGCCTTCTGCGAAAACAAAAAACACCCTGCGGGTCAACCGAAGGGTGTTTTGAAATCTCCATTCCGTCAATCGTTGCATTCAAGACATCCGGAATCCGAGGCGCCGGCTTATTCGCCGACTTGGAAACGGGCGAAACGGGAAACGACGATGTTCTCGCCCAGCTTGCCGACCTTTTCTTTGATCAGCTCGTTGACCGTCTGGTCCGGATTCTTCACGAACGGCTGGTCGAGCAGGCAGGCGCTCGCGTAGTACTTCTCCAGTTTCCCTTGAACAATCTTCTCGACGGCGTGCGCCGGTTTGCCTTCCGCCTGGGCGGCCGCGATCTCGCGCTCGCCCTTCAGCGTTTCCTCGTCAACTTCGTCACGCCGGACAAATCTCGGGCTGGCGGCCGCGATGTGCAGACAAATGTCCCTGGCAAGGGTCTTGAAGTCGCCGGTCTTCGCGACAAAATCGGTCTCACAGTTGATCTCGATCATTACCCCGACCTTGCCGCCGAGATGAATGTAAGTCTCGATCAGACCCTCCTGGGTCGAGCGCCCCGCCTTCTTGTCCGCGGAAGCAATACCTTTTTTTCGCAGGATTGTCTCCGCTTTTTCCACCTGTCCCTCGGACTCCACAAGTGCCTTCTTGCAATCCATAAGCCCCGCTCCTGTCTTCTGGCGGAGTTCGGAAACCATTTTCGCTGTGATCTCAGTGCTCATTCTTAGAATAAAAACGTGTTCGATTCTGCGCCGTCCCGTCAGGACGAATGCCTTATTTCTCCTTGCTCGCCTCCCCGTCGCCTTCGGCCTGCTTCTCACTCTCCCGGCTTTCGGCTTTCCGCTCCGGGACGGGCGGCGAATCCGCTGCCGGCTTTTCCTTCAAGCCGGACGAAAGGGATTCCCCTTCGATAGTGACGTCGTCGTCTTCGGGGGTCTCGATATCCTGCATCCGTTCGATCCGTTCACGTGCGGCGGCGGAAACGGACTTGTTCGCGGTCCGCGTCTCCCGCTGGGAAACACCGTTCTGGAGATACTCGGTCACCACATCCATAATGATACGAATGGATTTGACCGCGTCGTCGTTCCCCGGAATCGGATAGTCGACCAATGAGGGATCCGCGTTGGTGTCCACGATCCCGACGACCGGAACGCCGAGCCTGCGCGCTTCGGAAACCGCGATTTCCTCGTTTTTGATGTCGATGACGAACAGAGCCGCAGGAATTTCGGTCAGTTCAAGCAGACCTTCGAAGTTCCGGTGCATTCGGGACATTTCGCGCCGAACCGCAGCCTCCTCCTTCTTGTGCATTTTGGACAGGCTTCCGTCTTCCTCCATGGCCTTGTACTTCTTGTACTTGGCGAGACTGCGCTTGATCGTCTGAAAGTTGGTGAGGGTGCCGCCGAGCCACCGGTTTGCGGCAAACGGCATACCCGTCGCGTGACCGGCTTCGCGAATGATCTCCTGCGCCTGGCGCTTCGTGCCCACCAGCAGCACCTTTCCACCCCCGGCAACCAGGTCCTCCATGAATTTGCCCGCATTCTCAAGGCCGGCATAACTCTTCTCCAGATCGATTACGGAAACCCCGTGAAGGTGCCCGAAGACAAAATCCCGCGACCTGGGATTCCAGCGTTTACGTTGATGTCCGAAGTGTACGCCTGCGTCGAGCAGGTCTCTTAGCGTGATGTTCATTGACGATTGCCTTTCGGAATTTGTCTTAATTCCAGGGCTTCCAGCCCTTCGAAGGTCAAACAAGACAGGTTTGCGTTCTAGATCGGTTGTTGGTTCATCAGCCCCCCTCGGGCAGAACCGAAAAGAAAGAAATTGCGCGCCTCCCCGACGGAATGCAAGCCGGAATTCGCCCGAATCTTCAAAAAATCGGCGGCATTGAACCTGTTCCCAACCCGGACCGCCACAAACTCCCGAAATCCACGGTGGCCGGAACCCCGCGCTTCCTCCACAAAACAAGAAGCTAAAGAAATTTCGGATTTTTGAAAAATGTGGATTGACTTGAGACGATCACAGTGAGAACTTGTCAAACTTTATTGCAGGGTGGAGCAGTCTGGTAGCTCGTCAGGCTCATAACCTGAAGGTCGCCGGTTCAAATCCGGCCCCTGCACCCCG
>SLTG01000013.1 GCA_007130045.1 Opitutales bacterium | reverse complement strand
CTCAGCAGGTCAGCAGAACTTTCCCGTCCCGGCCGCCCCGGCCGGCGTGCTCCACCGCCTCCTTGACCTGCGCCAGCGGGTACCGGGCGGCCACCGGCACGTGCAGCTTGCCCTCCGCCAGCATGGAAACAAGCCGTTTATACAGAGTCGGCACCTGCCCGGGCCGGGCTCTCTGGAACCACTCGCTCAGCCAGAATCCGCGCAGAGTCACACCGCGGTAGATCAGGTGGCGGGGATGGATATTACAGGGTTCTCCGCTCAGGAGCCCGTAGTTGACCACCACACCCCCGTCGGCCAGGATGCCGGCCAGGGAGTCCGTCGCAGCCCCGCCGATCGCATCGATTCCCAAACGAATCCGAGCCCCGCCCGTTACCTCCGTCACCCTTTCGGCAAACGCTGCCGGGGGCCCTCCCTCATCAACGAGGACAGCGTCGGCACCCAAGTCCTCCAGTGATCGGACCGCCGATTCCCGGCGCACGATGTCCAAGGTGTGAATTCCCCGCTCCCCGGCAAGCTGGACGAGCAGACGGCCCACCGCGGAGTTCGCGGCGTTCTGGGCCACCCAGTCTCCCGATTCGAGCTTGAGCACATCGCTCAACAACAACTCCGCCGTCGCGGGGTTGACCTTGAGCATTGCCGCCTGCTCGGGATCGATTCCTTCCGGGAGCGGAATCACATCGGTCGCCTTGAGCCGCATCCGCTCCTGCCAGGTCGATCCCGGTATCGGAACCACAAGGGCGCCCTCCGAGAAACCGCTGACCCCGGCCCCGACTGCCTCGATTCGCCCGACACCTTCAAGCCCGGCTACATGCGGCAGATTCGGTTGCTCGGCATACTCTCCGGCGATCATCAGCAAGTCGGCAGGATTGATTGGGGCCGCTTCCATCCGCACAATAATTTCGGTTCCGGCCGGCGCTCCGGGTGCGGGCAACTCCACGCAAGAGAGCACTTCCGCCGGATTTCCGTATTCCTCAAACTGGACAGCTTTCATAGATGATTACCCTATTTCCCAAATAATGCGGGGACAAGCGAAACCCCGTCTGCACCCTCGATCCCGCCGTTTCCCGCAAAAGCGCCGCGGCCACCAGCATCGCGAAGGAAAGCAGGCTCTGGAATTTTTTTAGGTTAAGTCGCCCCCTCCCCTACGCCTGAACGTTCATAGATGAGCCTGGCCGGCATCCTCTTCCAGAGTATGGTTGCTCCCACTCATCGGCACTGAAGCGGTTTCGTCCGGATTTATTTTGGACTGCTTAGGCGGTAATCCGCGTGTCCTAATCTTGCCGCATCAGGACTGCCGCCCACGGGTCATCGTCCGGCGGAGCGAGCGCGACCCGCTGACCTGCATCAACCACTGACGGCTCCTCCCACTCCGCTTCGAGCACCCGGAGCCACCGAAGTTCGAAACTTCCGTCCACCTCCTCCAGGTTCAGTTCCACCGATCCTCCGACGGGAAAGTAGAGAGCGTATTGCTCACCAGGAATCCTTGCCATATAGACCTCGTCGTCTTCGCGGTTGTGCAAGAGATCGATATTTGGTTCGGCGGCGAGCATATCGACCGCCTGGAGCAGTCTCCTCATGCTCTTGAGGTGCGCCTGGGTGACCTCGTTGAGCCCGATGCCTCCGCCCGGCCGGTGATAGCGAGCCGTTGCCGTACCGCCCAAAATATTACGCCAGAGCTTGTGCTGGCCTTCCTCGGGACCGCCACCGTGGACACCACCATACATCTTGACATTGTTGACAGGGCGAGGCGGATCCGCCACGCGCTCACGCGCCCACTGCAGGTTGTCCCATTGCTTCTGCCCTACCTGGTGCGTGTTCTGGGAAACATCGACGAAACTGTATCGATCCGGGCGGTCAAATGTCCGCTCATGCATCGGGTGATCCAGCTGCCACGGATCCCACATCTCTGTTACCTCGATTCCGTGACCGCGGGATTCAGCCTCACCTCGCAACAGATCCGCCCAGTAGGCACTCCACTCCTCGGAGTCGTTGGTTTCGTTACTGATACAATAGAGCACGTGGCCATAGCCGGCAGAAACATCAAACACCTTTCGAACCAACGCCTCCTGGTAAGGAACCAGCAACTCGTTGTCCTCCAATTCGGGAAGAGTTTGGAAGAAAGTGTTTTCCCTCTGGCCCGGGTGGCTCGAAATCGATTCGGGAAGACCGGACTCGTTAGCGGTATAGTTCCGGTTGTTTTTCGGGTTGAAAGGATTGTGGTTCCATGGCTCCCGGGCGAAGTCAAAACGATCCCACACTTCAATCTGGACGATGATGTCGCGCTCCGCAGTCATTTCCAGGAAGTTTTTGAATCGATCCCAATACTCCTCGCTGAATTGCTCCAGGTCGTAAAGGCCTGTTACCTCATTGCGATAAAACGGCCAGACATTTTCTTCAAGGTCGCGACTGGACATCGTGTTGCGCACGTAGTTGCCTCCGGCATTTTGAATACGGTCCAAATGCGCGCTCAAGCCATGCGGCGGGATGTTCGGATGGTTGAACAGGTTGTCCTGGTCGGAGGCGCCGATGAGGATTACGGGCTCGCCCCGGTATTGCCAGTAGCGCGGGTCCTCGTTCCACGGTTGCACGCGCTGGGCTTCACGCTCGTTTGCAACAGCGAGGGAACCCAGTCCCAACGTCAGTAATGCAGTAAGCCCAAGGGTCCGGAAGGGGTTTCGCTTCAGGATCATGTCAAATAGTGGGCTGCACAGTTTACCTTCTCGAGGAAACATTCGTCAAACCGGGTTCTGTTGAGAGAATAGATTGCCATGGGCCTCTCCTGGATGCAAGAGAAGACCGCCCCGGTGTTCGTCGTAGCCACGGCCAACGACGTCACCCGGCTCCCCCCGAGATGCTCCGGAAGGCCCGGTTCGACAACCTGTTTTTCGTGGACCTGCCGACCCTTGAGGAACGCGAAACCATCTGGGCCATCCAAACCCACCGATACGGCCGCACCCCTGAATGCTTCCACCTCAAGCGCCTGGCAGAGGGGTTCGCCGATGGCAGAGAGCCGAACGTGAAAACCATCGAGGTGGTGATCGCCCGCTCCGTCCCGCTCGCGAGAACCATGGCCGAAAAGATCGAGGGCTTACGCAAATGGGCCGAAACCCGGGCCCAGTACGCAACCTCGCAGCCGGAGCGGCCCGGCAACCAGCAGGCCGGGAAGATACTCGCCGAGCCGGGAAAAAACTGATTGCCGGAGCGCGGAGATAAAACAAATAAGCCGCTCTCCCGGGATTCGGGGGGTGGTTTTTTTTAGCTGTCAGAAACCCGAGGCGGATCAGGCAGGTCCCGGGCGATATTGGATATAGGGCCCGTGTTGTGCGAGCGAGACGGCCCCCGGAAACAAAGGGCTCAAGCGGGCGAGGCGATCCGGAGAGGGAGACATCGCACGTGCTCGGGAGCGTATCCTCGCAGTCCCCATTCCCTCAACAGATCCCGTCGCCGGCCCCGTCTTGACAAGGAACCTATCTCTGTGCATGCTGCATGCATGGCATCGAAAACCATCTCCTTGTCCGTCGATTCCTACAATCGCCTTAAGGCCGCCCGCAAGCATCCCGGGGAGAGCTTTTCCTCCGTTATCCGGCGGGCGCGGTGGGATGATGGCTTGCCGCTGGGCGACGGAAACGAGATCCTTCGGTACTACAAAGAGTTGGAATCGTCCCGAATGGCCCCCTACCTGGACGAGAAAACCCTTGCCAGGATGGACGAGCGCACGAGCCGCGGTCGCACCGTACGCACTTCCACCATCTGGGAGCGATAGGTCATGCTGCTCGACACTTGTTTTCTCATCGACCTGCAAAAGGAGTTGAAGCGCAAAGAGCACGGCGCCACTCACGCGTTCCTGAAGAACTGGCGCGGCGCTTATCTCGCTTACAGCCTGATAACGCGTATGGAGTTCCTGGAGGGTTACGCCGATTCGGGAATGGAAATCGCGGATCGTTTTCTTCGCCCTTACAAATGCCTTTTCCCCGACCTCGAAACCGCATGGCGAACGAGCCGGATCGAACGAGCCCTCAGGACCGACGGCAATCCGATCGGCGATCACGACGCCTGGATCGCCGCGACGGCGTTGCAGCACAACCTGACCCTTCTCACACGCAACCGGAACCGTTTCGAGCGCATCTCCGGACTGCCTTTGGCAGGATATTGATGCCGACCGGCCACCTGCCGCGTTTGAAATCAGGCCCAGTTCGCCACCCCAAGGGGGTATCGGATCATTTTTTTGTTGTAATAATGATCTTTTGTTCACTATTTTGGACAAATCATGAAACCTTCCTGAAAATCCAGGATCTCCCCCCGGCGATTACAATGTGAATAACTCTGTGGAGAATTTGGGAAATACTTCTTCTTTCAAATGATCCGCAAGCCCCACACACTCCTCCTTCCGCCGACTCATGCCCGCGCTCAATTTCAAAGGTAAAAGCTTCGTCCGTCCAGAACCACCACCTCGCGGTGCCGTACCACGAGTTGGATCCGGTGAAAAAGCGCGGCCCGAGCAAGACCGCCAGTCTGCACGACAACCTGATCGTGGAGGGCGACAACCTCCTGGCTCTCAAAGCGCTCCTCCCCACTTACCACGGCAAGGTCAAATGCATCTACATCGACCCGCCGTACAACACCGGCAACGAAGGCTGGGCCTACAACGACAACGTCAACTCGCCCATGCTCAAAGCGTGGCTCGGCAAAACCGTCGATCGCGACGACCTCAACCGCCACGACTATCGCGTCCAGGGCTGGAAGCGCAACCGCATCTTCGCCGACTTCATCTTCGCCGTTTCACACCAAAACGGCAAAGCCGCCGACCCCTTTTCGAACGTGTTCGTCCTCGAAACCAAAGGGAAACACCTCAAAGAGAACCTCGACACCAGGTACAAACGCCCCCGTCTTCGACCTCTGCACGGAACTCGCCGAACGAAAATCCTGGAACGAATGCGTCCCCTTCATGAAAGGCAAAACCATGCGCTTTGAAGTCGTCGATGAAGACGAATGGCAAGCCCGCCTGAACCGGATGCTGACGGGGTGAGTTTTCGGGTTCTCCTGTCACGGGTCGGTTCAAAACCAGCCACCTGTGGTCGATTCAAAACCAGCCACTGGTGGGTCGGGATTTCATGGTGATTCTGTAACTGGGTCAAGGTGTTTTGTTTTTCTTGATTTGCTTT
>SLTG01000038.1 GCA_007130045.1 Opitutales bacterium | reverse complement strand
TAGCCCGCGGGCTAAGTCCGGCAAGCTGCTAACGGAGGAAATTTCATGGCAAAATGGGTGCATAAGGCTCCAATATTTAATGGATTGATGAACAAGTCCGTAATTGATGTGGAATTTCAATAAACATGGTTCTCGGACAGTGATCCAAAATAAAAACTCCTACTTCTTTTGCCATGATATTTCCTCTTTCAGGAGTCTGTCGGCGAAGCCCGACAGACTCCTGGCGTATAAAAGAACGTTCGAGCGCGTCCTGTCAATCGGCCGTTCCCACGGTATCCCCGATATTGACGTACCGGTATTCCCGGTCGCGCCTCAGAATAACCCCCCGTTCGTCGAGGTCGAAAAGGATGACACCCTCGATCTCGCTGCGTTTCGAGACGACCAGTCCATTGATCACGGCTTCGCCGGTTTCAGGTGTTGTTGCATCGATTCGAAGTGTCGGCCAGGGCGTCGTCTCGGGTTCCGCGGTTCCGGGATCGTCCTGAGACGGGCCGGCCACAGGCCCTTCCGCGGTCATCGGAATCTGTTGCGGGGCGGATTCCATGAGCTGTTCGACTTCGTCGGCTGAAAGCGATAAAAAGAGGGAAAAATTGTTGTCAACGACCTCTGTTCGGGGCTGTCCGAGAAATGGGGGGATGGATCCGGTTTGTTGCTGTGCCGCCATCTGTGCTATCGGAAGAAAGGTTTCATTTACCGCCGTTTGAACGGCCAGGGCGTCCGCGGCGCTTCCGAGCCCGAGAACGAGTTGAACGGCAAGGGACTGGTTGGCCCGGATCGCCAGGCCGGCCCGCCGTAGGGTCGTGATTGCGTCGCCGGCCGGACCCAGGGGAATCGGAGATGTGGCAACTCCCTCACGGAGCTGTGCCTGAGCCTGAGAAGGTATCGAGACGATCAGCATGGCGTGACTGTCGGGCATCATCGATTCCTTGCCTTCACGCATCGCGCCGGGAAGGCGGCTTTCACCGCGAGTGCCGAGTTTGGCGAGGGTTGATCGAAGGGAGCGCTCATCTCCAAAATAAAGAGTGGACGCGGTTTCATCGCGCTCGAAGACCGCCACGGCAACGGTGATTCCAATATCCGGGACGGCGAACCCGAGAGCCGGGCGGCCTTCGATTTCCATGCGGCTGATTGACTCGCGCTGTTCGGCGGGGACCGCATCGGTGATGGCCGATTCGATTCTATCGAGGGTGAGCGGCGCGTCTATTCGCAGGGCGCCCGCGATTCCAACGGCGTCAAATCGGCCCTCCTGGATCGCATTCAACCCCGCCAGCGAAACGAGTCCTTCAACCAGGTCCTCCCGCCCAATCCCCAATGCCTCGCGAAAGCGGATCAATTCCGGGGGCATTCCGGCCAGGTCCTCAGCCTGACCGGTATCCAGGCTGCGGGCGAATGCCGACGTTTCGAGATTACCGAAATGCACGTGGAACATGAGTTCGGCTTCATCGAGAGCCGCCGCTTCGACCGGGCCGTCGCTTGAGCCTCCGAAGATGGAGTAAACCCCGTAACCGAGGCCGCCCACGGCGAGCAGAAACAGAACCAGGAGGGCTGCGTCGAGTCGTTTGTGTTTCCTTGTTTTCATTGAAATCAATCGGTGTATGGCTTCCGGGATGGAAGTGGAGGGTTCTCCGTTCAGCAAAAATCAGTTCGCGGTGATGGACAACAAAAATCACCCGGCCCCGAACACGAACCGGATCATAGGGATTTCCCCGGAACGGAGGGGGCGCGGCGGGCTGAACGGAGCCCGCGCGCGATACGGGGCCGGCCCCCCCCGGTCCCCGATTCGCCGATTCCCACACCGGACACTCGGGGATCGACAGTTCCGCCGGAAGCATTCTTAATTAATCGCCTATTCACGATTGCCCGGTTGGGGGTGAAAGGTATTATCGGTTAAGCTGCATTATGATAATTCCATTGATTCGGAGAATCAGCGTTTTCGCCCTCGGGGTGCTTCTCGTGTTTTTTGTGCTGGCGTTTGTTTACGCCCATTTGACCGAGACGTTTCCGGCGTTTCGCTTGGTTTATTTTCTAGGGGGAGTGGCGGCGGCGCTTGGTTGCGGGGGATGGCTCGCGTATCGCGCCTATAAGAACGGCGACTACCTGACCGTCTTTCACGAACGTCTGTTTCTGATCGGTTCCTCCCTGTTCTGTCTTGGGGCGAGTCTGGCGTTGTTGTTCGGAGTGTTGCCCGGAGCCCGTCTCGGATTCTGGGGAACCGTATTGTTCGGCTACGCGCCCCTGGCGGCGTCGCTGATTTATCTGATCGCGGCGGCGCTTCGCTTCAAGGAGGCGGGTGAGTTGCCGAAGGAGTATCCGGAGTACACCGGGAAACTGCAAACACGGCGGAAGAGCGAGGCGCGACGCGAGTGGGCCGTCGCCGCCGTTGCCGCCATGGCCGGGGCGATTTGCCTCTATCAGGTCATTCCGGACGAGCTTCCGCTTGCCGAGATCGAAGAAGAGGGCCGGGACGAGACCCGGACGGTTCGCATCCCGGAGTTTCTGGAAGAAAACTGGAGTTCGCTGGCCTACCTCTCCAGAGCGGCCGCCGCCGGGATCCCCGAGGCGCAATACCGCCTCGCCATGGTTTATTATGATGAGAGCCACCCGCAGTATTGGAACGACCCGGCGAAAGCGTTGGAGTTCTTTCAACTTGCCGCCGGCCAGGGTCACCCGGAGGCGAATTTGAACCTTGGGTACATCCACCGCGACGGACATGGGACGGAAGTGGACGCGTCGAAGGCGTTCGACTTCTTCCTGGAGGCGGCGGAAAGCGGGAATCCGGTCGCGGCGAAGGAAGTGGCGCGCGCCTACATGGACGGGCGGGGAGTGGACAGGGACGAGAATCTGGCGTATCAGTATTACCTCGAAGCGGCCGAGATCGGCGACTCGGATGCTCGGAACGAACTCGCCCGCCTTTACCAGCGCGGTCTGGGAGTGAGCCCGGATCCCGAAAGCGCCTATCACTGGTATCTCCTTGCGGCCCGGGGCGGGAATCCCGCCGCGCAGAACGATCTTGCGTTGATATATCTGAGGGGGGAGACCGTTGAGCGGAACGTTGAGGAAGGGCTCCGCTGGCTCGAGCGTTCCGCCGAACAGGAATTCCAGGCGGCCGTATTCAATCTGGGGTTGATTTACTACACGGGTAATTACGTGCCGGTCGATTACGGCGAAAGTTATCGTTACCTGTCCGGGCTGGCTGAATCCGGTCACGTCCTGGGACATTTCTACCTCGGATCCCTTTATTACGAAGGCCGCGGTGTTTCCCCGGATTATGAGTCGGCTTACAACCAATTCAAGGCGGCGGCGGAGGGGGGGCATCTGCTCGCGGCGATGAACGTGGGCGGCATGCTCCTGGAAGGGCTCGGAGTTGAGAGGGACATGGAGAAAGGACTTTCCTACATGGAGTACGCCGCCGGGCAGGGGCTGGCGGAGGCGCAATGGCGCATGGGCAGAATCTATAATGAGGGACGGTTTGTCGTCGGCGATTCGATCGAGGCGTTGAAGTGGCTTCTGCTGGCCGCGGATCAGGGACACGAGGAAGCAGCCGCGATGAGTCGGGTTTTGAGCGAACGGTTGACCGATTCCGATCGACAGATGGCCCGCACGCTCGCCACGCGCGCGGCAATGCGTTAGCCCGCCTGGTCGTCGTCCAGTGGGTCGGCAACGCGGCCCAGCTTCTTTTCCTTGAATCCGAAAAACGGTTGTTGCTCCTCGATGGCAATCAGCTTGCAGTGGCGCACCATCCTGTCGCTCGTCATGATGTATTCGCTGAGGCGCAGTCCCGAAGTCGGGAAGATCTCGTGCGCGGCGACTTTCCTGTCAATTTCTTCGCGAAGCGCCGTACTGGCCTCGACGTAGGCGTCCCGGGCGCGCATGATTGCGGCGGCATCGTCGTGGAAATTGTTGCCGTCGGCTTTCAGCGACTTTTCGACGGCGGCGAGGACGTCCCGGGCCTTGTCGTTCAGGCCGGCAAGCGGGCCGCCGATTCTTTTGTCAACGGGCATTCCGCCGTTGTCCCTTTGAAGAGTCGCGGCCAGATTGCCGAGGTTTTCGATATGGTCACCGATTCTTTCGAGGTTGGCGACGATCCGATTCAGGTACGTGGTGAAGAGAGCCTGCCTTCTCGACAGGTACCGGCGCGCAAGCGCGGTCAGGTAGGTTCGGAATGCCGTCTTGATTTCGTTGACGACCTCTTCGTTCTTCCGGATGGTTCGAAGCCTGCCATTCCGAACCCCGTTCAGCAGTTCGTTGGCGTTTCCGAGGCTGACGAGACAGATTCCCGCACACCGGTTCAGTTCCCGTACCGCCGCACGAATGGCGTTCTCCGGGGTCGGAATCAGTTCGGTATCGAGAAAAGTCCCGGGAACGGCGGGTTTGCGTGAGATGATTGTCTTCTCGATCATCGCGGCGTATGCGGCAACAAACGGAAGAAGGAGCAACGCGGCAACGGTCATCACCGCGGTGTGAAGGTTGGCGGTCTGGTGGACGAGGCTTTCGGCGGTGAGCGGGAGCAGCCGAAGGAACAAAGGCGCCGCGGCCAGCGCGAGGAGCGTGTTGAACAGATTGAATATCAGGTTCCCGACCGCCGCCCGGCGCGCCTCGATGGACACCCCGATACTCGCGAGAAGCGCTGTTGCCGAGGTTCCGATATGCGCCCCGAGAACGATGGGATAAACCTGTTCCAGTTCCGTGAACACCCCGGCCGAAATCAGAACGAAACACATTCCGATCGTCGCGCCGCTGCTTTGAATGACTGCGGTGAACAGGCCCGCCGCGGCGATCCCAAGGAACATGCCGGTCCAGGAGGTGCCGTCGATCCGTTCCAGCCAGGGCCGCATCGCGTCGCGGTGAGGTTCGATCGCTCCGCTCATTATCTCCATCCCCAGAAACAGAATTCCGATGCCCAACAAGGCCCGCCCTCCCTGTTTCAAACCCTCTCTGGGAGCGATCATGTGGACCGCGAACCCGACTGCGATCGCGCCGAATGCGAGATCGGTCAGCCGCAGTGAAACAACCTGCATCGAAAGCGTGGTGCCGATATTCGCGCCGAACAGGATCGGCAGTGCCCCGGCCAGCCGGACGAGGCCGGCGTTGACCAGGCCGACCGTCATCACTGAAGCCGCGCTGCTGTGAATCAGAAATCCGAGCGCCGCGCCGAGAGAGAGGCCGGTCACCCGGCTTCGCGTGGCCAGTGCGAGCACGGAACGTAGCCTTTCGGCTGCGACCGCGCGCAGGCTTCCCGTCATGATGTGGATGCCGAACAGGAAAAGCGCGAGACCACCTGTTGCGACGAAAACCAGGGAAATCAATTCTTCTGCGGTCATAACCAAATCCGTGGGCTGTTTCCGGGAATCCGCCCCCGACATTCCGCATGCTTGCGAAAATCGGAGGGCCGTTCGAGCGATTTTTCAGTATTGCCGAGCCCGTGCGGCAATTCGGTATTGCAGAGGTGGAAGGATTTTTCAAATGTGGGATCGAACGTGCCCGACGTGAGGCACGTGCCACAACGGAAGTATGCAATGAAAATGAAGATTGACGAAATCGAATCGTTACTGGGAGATGAGGCGGAAAGCCTTCTGGAGCACGAAAGCAAGACTTTTCCAAAGAAGAGTCTCCATTTGCCGGGTCCTGATTTTGTGGACCGCGTTTACGCTCAGACCGACCGGACGCCGCCCGTGCTGAGAAGCTTGGCTCAGATTTTTGGCAATGGCCGGCTGGGAGGGACCGGTTACCTGTCTATCCTGCCGGTTGACCAGGGGATCGAGCATTCGGCCGGCGCCAGTTTCGCCCCGAATCCCGAGTACTTCGATCCGGAAAACATCGTGAAGCTGGCGATAGAGGGCGGCTGCAACGCCGTCGCGTCCACGCTTGGCGTCCTGGGCGCGGTGGCCCGCAAGTACGCGCACAGGATTCCGTTTATGGTGAAGCTCAATCACAATGAGCTCCTCAGCTATCCGAATACGTTCGACCAGATTTATTTCGGGCAGGTGGAGCAGGCGTACGAAATGGGCGCGGTTGCCGTGGGGGCGACGATCTATTTCGGTTCGCCCGAATCCCGGCGGCAGATCCAGGAGACCAGCGAGGCCTTTCAGCGGGCGCATGATTTGGGGATGGCGACCGTCCTCTGGTGCTACCTGCGGAACAACGGGTTCAAGACAGACAAGGATTATCACGATTCCGCCGACCTCACCGGCCAGGCGAATCACCTGGGTGTCACGATTGAAGCGGATATCATCAAGCAAAAACAGCCGCTGATCAACGGCGGGTACCAGGCTCTGAAATTCGGCAAGACCCACAAGGACGTCTATGAAAAGCTGAGCAGCGACCATCCGGTGGATCTTACCCGTTATCAGGTTGCCTGCTGCTACATGGGCCGTGCGGGGCTCATCAATTCCGGCGGCGGCTCGGGAGCCAATGATCTCGCCGATGCCGTCCGCACGGCTGTGATTAACAAGCGCGCAGGCGGAACCGGATTGATTTCCGGGCGAAAAGCCTTCCAACGCCCGATGAAGGAAGGTGTTCAGTTGCTTAACGCGATCCAGGACGTGTACCTGTGCAAGCAGGTGACCGTCGCCTGAAGTCCGTCCTGAACGGGCATGCCTGATTTACCCGGGCGCTCCGCCGACTTTGACCGGCGAGCGCCCGACTGGTTCCAGGACGCCGGGCGAACCGCTTCCTGCACCGGACCCGCAGGATCGGGGACAATTTGAATTGTCTTCGGGCGCCCAGGGCCTACGGTAGGATTTTAGTGGAAATTAATCGGGCAGAAAATCTCCCGGGTTCCGCGGTCTCGTTCCCTCGAAACCGGCCCGGTTTTATTGAATCATCAGGAACGGGCCTCGTGTCCGCGGGCAACGGACGGGGGCGCGGCGAATTTCGGGTCCGCCTGCGGCGCAATCCTTTTGCCGGAGCGTCCATTCCATTATTCGTTCTGGGGGCGCTGGGCCTCTTTTTTGCGGCGTTGAAAGAGGGGAGCGCCGCGGATTCATGGGAGACTCCGATTGATCCGATGCCGCCATCCAGACTTGCCGACTTGAGCATCGAGGAACTTGCGAACATCGAGATAATTTCGCTTTCCCGGCGCTCACGGCAGTTGCACCGTTCGGCGGCGGCAGTGCACGTGGTCACCGGTGAGGAAATCCGGAGATCCGGTGCGACTTCCATTCCCGAGGCGCTTCGAATGGTTCCCGGATTGCATGTCGGCCGGGTGGATTCCCACACGTGGGCGGTCGGTTCGCGAGGGTTTTCCGACGTGTTCGCCAACAAACAATTGGTGATGATCGACGGACGCAGTGTTAATACCCCGCTGTTTTCGGGTGTGTTCTGGGATATGCATGACACATTTATGGAGGATATCGACCGGATCGAGGTCGTTCGCGGTCCGGGAGGAAGCCTGTGGGGCGCCAATGCCGTCAGCGGAGTCGTTAACGTCGTAACCAAAGGCGCGGAGGATACACAGGGCAGCCTTATGTACGCCGGTTCGGGCAATCACGAACGAGGATTCGCCGGCGCGCGTTACGGCGGGGAGTTCGGGGATTACGGCCATTTTCGGATATATGGGAAGCATTTCGAGCGTGATAATCTCCGTACCCCGGACGAGAGCGAGGCCAACGACCGCTGGTACGTTCGACGGGGCGGGTTTCGGACGGATTACGAGTCGCCGGGCCCGGGGCGGTTGACCGTGCAGGGCGACATTTACGACGGAACACTGAACAATACCTTCGGTCGCGTCGATCCCGACCCTCCGCATCCCGCATCCTTCAGTGATGCAAGAACCAATATCAGCGGCGGGCACCTGTTGGGCCGCCTGACGCATTCCGGCCTCGCTGAGTCCGATGCGGAGTTTCAGGCGTATTACGACCAAAACGTACGCGATTCCGATATTTTCCGGGAGGATAGACGGACCCTTGATTTGCAGTTCCAGCATGGGTTTCCGTTCGAAGATCACGATCGTCACTACCTGATGTGGGGCGCCGGATACCGGATGACAACGGACCGAATCGAGAATTCCTTCGACCTTACGCTGGATCCGGACGACCGGACCGATCATCTGTTCAGCGCCTTCGTCCAGGATGAGATCGAATTGATTGAAGAGCGGCTTTCATGGACTCTGGGCTCGAAGTTCGAGCATAACGATTATACCGGGTTCGAGGTCCAGCCAAGTACCCGGGTGCTGTGGGTGCCGCAACCACGTTACGCGGTGTGGGCGTCTGTTGCACGGGCGGTTCGCACACCCTCGCGCGCCGAGCACGACATCCGGTTGAACCGGCACGATCCGGAATCCGGTGCGCTGGTTTCGATTTTCGGCCAGGACGGATTTCGTTCGGAGGATATGATCGCCTACGAACTCGGCTACCGTATGCAACCGGAAGATCATGTGCGTTTTGATTTTTCCCTCTTTTACAATCATTACAATAACCTTCGGAGTCTTGAGCCGAGGGGCGACCCGGCGAATCCGCCATTTGAGTTCCAGGCTGAAAACAGGATATCGGGAGAGACGTATGGCGGCGAAGCGGCGATGGTATTGCAGGCCAGCGAGCAGTGGCGCTGGCATTTTGGATACAGCCTGCTGCGGATGCACTTGCGGACATCCCAGAGCAGCCTGGACGTGACCACCGTCGAAGAAACCGAAGAAAGAAGTCCCCGCCACCAGTTTTTTGCCCGATCTTCCGTGACTCTTCCCGAAGGATGGGAACTGGATGTCGGGGCGCGGTATGTGGACGGGTTGCCGTCAATCGATGTGCCGGGTTATACACAGTTGGACGCCCGTCTTGCGTGGCGACCGGAGGGTATGGGCGTCGAGTTTTCGGTCGTCGGCCAGAACCTTATACGGAGGCAGCACGCCGAGGCAAAGCCGTCATTTATCGATTCTCAGAGCGGCGAGGTTGAACGCGGGGTGTACGGGAAGCTCACATGGCAGTTTTGAGGAAGAGTGGAGCAGGGTTGTCTCATCGGGGCGGCCACCCGCTGAATCGCAGTCCCGCGGCAGGAGCAACCTTGGTATCGGGCGCCTTGTGGGTGTTGATGGCAGTGCTCTCGACTTTATTGGCCACCGCTTCCGCCGGTTCGAGCAGCGACGGCGCGGATGAATATGAGATCAAGGCGGCTTTTCTGTACAATTTTCTTCGATTTGTGGATTGGCCGGAGGATGCGTTTGATGGACCCGACGAGCCTTTCAGAATCGGGATATTGGGAGTGGATCCCTTCGGCGAGATCCTGGACGCGGTCGTTGCCGATCGCACCATCGACGGGCGTTCGGTCGAGGTCAACCGGGGGCGTATGGTCGATCTTATTGAGTCGCATCTTCTGTTTGTCAGCGATTCGGAAGCCGAGGTTGTGGAATATATCGTGAATGCTCTCCACGATCATCCTTATCATCCGGTGCTCACCGTTTCGGACATCGACGGATTCGCCGAGCGCGGAGGAATCATCGAGTTTTATTTCAGGGACCAGCGGATCGCGTTCCGCGTGAACGTGTCTGCTTCCGAGCGGAACAGGCTTGAGATGAGTTCGCGTTTGTTGAGCCTCGCGACGGTAGTTTACGAATCCTCCCGGCCGGCACCGGAATAACGTGCTTGAGATGGCTTTCCTGTCACCCAATCTGCCTTTGCGCCAAAAACTGACACTGGTCATCGTTCTGACCAGCGCCATCGCTCTGATTCTTGCGTGTGCGGCGCTTTTCCTCCAGGAATACATGACGTTTCGGCAGACATTGGTCAGAGACCTGGAAACCACCGCTCGAATGCTCGGGAAAACAAGTATTCCGGCCGTCGAATTCCAGAGCGAGGCCGAGGCAACCGAGATCCTTTCCGCCCTGGAGGCCGATTCGCAAATCATCGCAGCGGCAATCTACGATTCTCAGGGCGAACTGTTTGCCGAATATTCCAGCGAGGATTCCGATTATCCGTTTCCCTGGATTCCTCCGGCGGAGGGGGCGCATTTCGAGGATGGATACGTTTCCGTTTCGACGATCATCTTCGACGAACGTACGGATGAGATCGTGGGCACATTCTTCCTCACGGCGGATTTTCGGAGGATGCGCGAACGAATGGGGTTTTACGCGGTCGTTGTGGGCATCGCGCTCGCCGGGTCGCTGACGGTGACGTTCATTCTGTCCGTCTATTTCCAGTCGCTTGTCCTCCAGCCGGTTCGACGTCTTGCTTCCGCCGCCGAAACGATTTCACGCAACAAGGATTATTCGGTCAGGGTGCCGGGAAATTCGAAGGACGAACTCGGCGTGCTTGTCAACTCGTTCAACCGGATGCTCGATGAAATTCAGCAGCAGGACGCGGCTCTTAGGCGAGCCAAGAACGAATTGGAGGAGCGCGTCCACGAGAGGACTCTCGAATTGGAATCCCGGACCCGGGATCTGGAACGGTCGAATGCGGAACTCGAACAGTTTGCCTACGTGGCTTCGCACGACCTTCAGGAGCCGTTACGGATGGTTTCGAGCTATATGCAGTTGCTGGTTCGGCGCTACCGCGACAAACTGGATCAGGATGCGGTTGAGTTTATCGACTATGCGGTCGACGGCTCCGCTCGTATGCAAAACCTCATCAACGATCTCCTCGAATACTCCAGGGTGGGGACGCGCGGTCGGGAGTTTACTACTGTCGATTGCGCCTCGGTTATGCGCGAAGTGCTCAAGAATCTCCGCGGAGCGATCGACGACTGCGGCGCGGAGGTGACATTCGAATCGCTTCCCGAAGTGGTTGCGGATGCCCGGCAATTGGTTCAACTTTTTCAAAACCTGATCGGAAACGCGATAAAGTTCAGGAGAGAAGAGGCCCCGCGCATCCATATCGCGGTGACGCGGAACGAGAGTGAGTGGGTCTTCCGTTTTGAGGACAATGGGATTGGAATCGAAGAGAAGTTTGTCGATTCGGTGTTCGATGTTTTTCAGCGCCTCCATGGCTACTCCGAATATCCGGGCACCGGAATCGGGCTTGCCATCTGCAAGAAGATCGTCGAGCGCCACGGAGGTATCATGTGGGTGGAATCGACACCCGGGAAGGGTTCCGTGTTTTTCTTCACGATTCCCCGTTCCCTGACCCGCTCAAACTGATAATGTAAACGGACTGCCGATGACTCATTCAAAGCACGATCATACGATGAGAATTCTCATGGTCGAGGACAACGCCGGAGATGCACGGCTCTTGCGTGAGTTGTTGTCGGAGGAAAGCGGGATGACCTTCGTGCTTTCGCACGTTGTACGGCTCTCGGAAGCGGTGAAACGCCTGACGGATGAACCCTTTGACGCAATCCTTCTGGACATCACGCTTCCCGACGCTACAGGGATCGACACCGTTCGGCGTATTCGGGAAGTAGCGCCTCAGATTCCGATCGTGATTTTGACAGGACACACCGACGAAGCCTTCGCCGTTACCGCGGTGCGCGAGGGCGCCCAGGATTATCTGATTAAGGGACAAATAGAAACGACGGTTCTGGTGCGCTCCCTGCACTACGCGATCGAGCGCTCCTCGCTTGAGACTCAATTGCTTCATTCCCGGAAAATGGAGGCGGTCGGGAATTTCGCATCCGGTATCGCGCACGACTTCAACAATACTCTCACAATAATCCAGGGACACGTGGATTTGATCCGTGAAGAGACGGGGGTTCCGAAATCGGCGATCCGGTCGTTGAATCAGATTGCCGACGCGGCCGACAAAGCCGGGGATTTGGTTCAGGAGCTGCTGATGTTCGGCCGGAAACGACCCGTCAAAGCACAGCCGGTTGAGGTGAACGCGCTGATCCATGAAGTCACCGCGGCGGTGACCGAATCTATGCCGGCCGGGATTGAAATCGCTGCAAAAAGGACGTCAGCGGACCTTTGGGTCGCGGGCGACAGGGCAATGTTGGAGAGGGTGCTTCTTAATCTCTTGTTTAATGCCAGAGATGCGATGCCGGACGGAGGCCGTATTGTGCTCAGCGCCATCGCCGAGATTGTCGGCGAGGCGCGCACGCAGGATCATCAGGACTCGAGGCCGGGGGAGTTTATCTGCATCCGGGTATCGGATACCGGGATTGGGATGGATATGGAGACGACGTCGCGGATCTTCGAGCCGTTTTTTACGACAAAGAAAAGCGGGAAGGGGAGCGGGCTCGGCCTGGCGACCAGTTACGGGATCCTAAACCGGCATCGCGGATGGATCGAAGTGGACAGCCGGCCGGGGGACGGGACGACATTTTCGATCTATCTGCCGCCTGCCGATCCGGGGTTCGGGAAACAGTACCGGGATCATTAGCCAGATCCTTGCCGGCGGGCTAAAACCGCAGGATTGCAGCAAGAGAGGAGTCCTCGGGCATGTTCTCCGGCGAAACAAGGAACACTCTGCCATTGTGCTGAATCGTGTACAGCGCGGCCAAATCGAGGAGATCCTTTCGGTCCAGACTGTCCTTGCCGTCGGTTTCCACCTCCAGCGTCCGCTCGTCGAACGTGCCCCACTGGCGGTGATCCCGGAGCGCGAAAAGGGTGTCCACCCGCCCTTGGAAAGCGGCGGGAATCACATCTTCGAATTGGTCCGCCGTTTTGATTTTTCCCGAGTCACTGTCCGCCATGGCGAGCTTTTTGTAGCGCTCCGCTGCGCGGTTCTGTTCTTCCCTGAAAAGCTGGTCCACCAATTCCCATGCTTTTGAGTGAAGTTCCCGCTCGGTCATGTTCTCCGAGTTGCGCTTGATCCCTTTCTTGACGAGATGAGGGTATGAACTCGCCTCCTGATATATCGGGAAGTAGTAATCGACCCCGGAAAGAATCAATGGTTTTCTGGATTCGCGAAGGTACTCGTGAAGCGCCTTGTCGATTTCACGGAAAAAGCGCAGCAGTTGATCGCGGCGCTGGTCTTTCTCGCCGCCCTGACCGTGGTAGACCGGGCTTTGCTGGCCGGCGCCGGCGCCGGTCGGGCCGGCGACGTGAAAGTTGAGCAGGGGTTCAAAATCGTCGTACTGCAGGGCCTCCGCAAGGCTCTTGGGGAGTTCCGGCACGGGTTTTTCGCGGATGCTGTAACGGTTGCCTTCGTAAAGGTGTACGTGTTTCTGATCCAGCGACAAGAGGAAAAACTGGTCGTCCCGGGTGTATAGCGGCATTAACGGCTTCAAGTGGAATGCGTTTGCCACGACGGTCGATTCCTTGACCGGAAAGGGGAGCTGGTAGTGGCGGGCGCCTTTCGGAGACAGGAACAGCGCGAGGCCCTGATGCTGGTGCTGCCAGAAATCGTAGTCTTCGAGGAGCTTCCGGGCAGGTTGAAGAATCCGGTTTCGCGCTTCATCCGGCAGTTTGAAGCTTTGGAGCTGTTTGTCCGCTTCCTTCAGGTGATTCTTGAGTTTGACCGGGTTCTGACGCGTTTCCGAGCCCGCCCGAAACGTATCCATGTATATTGATATACAAGGCGACTCCTGGTTTTCCATGAAATGAGCGATTTCGTTCTTCAGTACGATTTTCATAGCGTAATTCGTTGATATTGGCGCATTCGATTCGTGTTCGGGGCGAAACGGGAAAAGGCTGCGCGTCTCATTGCTTCCAGCATGTATCGAGTGCCACGATCTCTTCAAGCGAAAGTCTTGCGTCGGCCGCTTTGGCCGAGTCCCGGATGCTTTCTTCCCGGCTGCCGCCGGGTATCGGAACGATGTTGGGACCTTTGCTAAGCAGCCATGCAAGGACGACCGCCTGAGGGCTTAACCCGTGATTGGACGCGATCTCCTGGACCTCGGGGGTGTTCTCTCCCACTTTTTTCGCATTGTCCATGCCGTTCAGGGGGCTCCATGCAAGAAATGCGATGTTGCGGGCCAGGCAAATCGCAAAGGACCCGTCGGTCTCCGGGTTTCGATGATTGGGGGAGAAGCGGTTCTGTACGCTCACTATCTCGACTTCCTTCTCCGCGTTTTCGATTTGGGACATGGTGACATTGCTGATGCCGACACTGATGATCTTTCCTTCCTCCTTGAGATCCCTGAGTTCGCCCAGGCTGTCTGCAAACGGCACCTCAGGGTCGGGGCGGTGAAACTGGTAAAGGGGAATCGCTTCAAGCCCGAGGTTTTTCAGGGAGGCTTCGCAGGCCTCGCGAAGGTGTTCGGGACGCCCGTCGCACTGCCAGCGACCCTCGGGGCGGACGTGCCCGCCCTTGGTCGCCACGACGATCCTTTCCCGATCCCCCGGGGAAAGGCCGGAAAGGGCCTTGGCGATGATGCGTTCATTGTGTCCCGTCTCGCTGTCATCGCGGCAGTAGGCGTCGGCGGTGTCGATTAAATTTATACCCGCGTCAAGTGCGGCCCGGATGACGGCGATCGCCTGTTTTTCTCCGGGACGGTCTTCCTTCAGCGAGAGGGGCATGGCTCCCAGGCCGATTGCGCTGATCTCCCAGCCGGTTCTGCCTAATTTTCTGAACTCCATGCGGGAACGCTATTCCCAAACCCATGCACAGGTCAAATCCTCGTTCCCGGAAATCCGGATCTTGAGCGTGCCCCTTGGTCACGCTGTCATTTCGCGCATGGTTCCCGCGCCCCGTAGCGACGGTCTCCAAGACGATCGACCTGTCCATGTCATCCGGCGTCCGATTCCCCCTTCCCCCTGGTCCCAATCTCCGTGGTTGCTTCACGAACCTGAATCCTCTCTAATTGCATCCGGAGTTCGGTATGGAAAATCCCCAACCCAACTATTTCGTTCATCGCCTGGTACCCGGAGAAGACTCTTCGGCGTCGCTTCTTCGAGAGGCCGGAGCCGACTTCGCGCTCCGCCGGACCGACGGCGGACAACAGTTCGATGGCGTCGAAACCGACGAGGCGAAGCGCCGGCTGGGAAACGCGTTTTAGGGGCTCGATTCCATGGATACGACGAGTCTTCAACTCTCCGGAATTCATCACCTGACCGCCATCACGGCGCAAGCCTCCCGGAATCACGCGTTCTATACGCGCACGCTCGGCATGCGTTTGGTGAAGAAGACGGTCAACCAGGACGATGTTTCGGCCTACCACCTTTTTTACGCGGATGCGAAAGGGACGCCGGGCACGGACCTGACGTTTTTCGAATGGCCGGCCCCCCCTGAACGGCGAGGCGCCGGCAGTATCGTACGAACCGCGTTGCGGGTTGCGGGCGACGAGGCAATCGACTGGTGGGCCCGGCGGTTGGAGGAGCTCGAGGTTCGCCACGACGAACCGGCAATCCGTGACGGACGCCTGACGTTGGATTTTGAAGATCCGGAGGGCCAGCGGCTCGGTTTTGTCGTGGATCCCGACCCCGAGGAAGCGGAAACCTGGGAAAAGAGTTCGGTGCCGTCCGCGTACCAGGTCCGGGGGCTCGGCCCGGTCACGCTCAGCGTTCGGGATTACGTGCCCACGAACCTCATTCTTACAAACCTCCTTAATATGCGGCGCGTGCGCGAGTATGTCTTAAGCAGGTCCGGAGCCGAAGTCCATGTCTTCTCGATGGGGAAGGGCGGCCCGTCCGCCGAGGTTCATGTTGCGGTCGAGCCCGATTCCCCTCCGGCGCGGCAGGGCGCCGGGGGCGTGCATCACGTGGCGTTCCGGGTGCCCGCGTTCGAGGAGCACGACTCCTGGAACCGGCGTTTGAACGAGTTCCACGTTCCCTCAAGCGGGCCGGTGGACCGGTTTTATTTCCGCAGCCTCTATTTCCGTGAGCCGAACGGAATCCTGTTTGAATTGGCGACGGATGAACCGGGCTTCAGCGCCGATGAGCCTCTGGAGAGCCTCGGCGAAAGCCTTGCCCTCCCGCCATTTCTCGAGGAGCGGCGAAAGGAGATTGAGGCGAATCTGAAACCGCTGCGGTAACGGCGGAGTCACGAACCACCCGTTCTGCAGGATCAAGCCTTCCCGCTTCACTCGTTGGGCTACCAGGCACACAGTGCCGGATGGCGCGATCCGTCACCCCTCGCCGGGACAGCGCCCGCGGCGGATCGTCCTTCCGCCACCGGGAGGAGAATCGCTTCAACCATGAGGATCGCCTGCGGATTGATAGTTGAGGTCTCCGGTGCCCTGCCGTCGGGATCGCCCGGCCCGGAGTGCTGGATTTCTCTCCACCACAGCATATTGCCGCAGGGCCAGGCGGCATAAACATGCTGCCTTGGAACTGAAAAGCTCAACTTTACTCCATCATCTCGCGGATCAGATCAAGATAGCCGGCGTAGGCTTGAAAGATGGCCGTGACGATAACCCCGGCGATGCAGAGGAAGAGCAGCGAGGGATAGACGATGGCGGCAAGGGTCATGGCATTGTTCGCCCGGTTCTGGAATTCCCGCCCGGCATGGAGCAGCGTCTGGTCGAGCGTTCCCGTCCGGGCTCCGGTTTCATAGAAAGCGACGAAGTCGGCGGGGAAATATTTGTGTTCGCCGAGGTGTGCGGACGGACTCTCGCCCCTGGCGAAAAGGGGTTCAATGCTTTGATGCGCCCGGGCCAGGGCGGGGTCGCGGGCCACGTCGACGGACGTTTTCCAGGCCGGCCGGATCGGGACGCCGGCGTCGAGCAGGGTGCCCAGGGTGTAGGAGAAATCCGCCATTGCCTGGGCTTTGTCGTAGCGGCGAAGAATGGGGATGCCGCGCAGAATCCGGGGAAGGAGCGGATTCTCAGTTTTGACCAGAAAGTCAATCAGCGCGACGATTCCCCAGATCGGAAGAAGCAATGCGGCGGTGTACCGGAGGTGCGTCCCGGGACTCCAATTAAAGCCGGATTCGAAATCGATCATCCGAAGCAGAGGCAGAATGACTGCGGCGAAGTGCAGGATGCCGACCGGGTAAAGGAGTCCGAGGACCACCTTGAGTTGGGTTGCGCCTACGTGGGCATGCCGGTCCGAGAGATTGCGCAGGGTCTGCGGGAGACGGCTGGTCTGCATGGCCGCATTGATCGAGGCGCGGTCGGAACGTGGCAGCCAGGGCGGCGCGTTTCGTATAACGGCCTCGATCGGACGGCCGGCACTGATCTCCGCCGCGAGGCGGAGGCGGTCCCCGGCCGGCGGGCCGGACGTCACTCTCAGAGCTTCCGCCAGCGTCGTGCCCGCTTCAAGGTGCTGCGCCAATTGCAGGTACCAGTTGGAGAGCACTTTGTGGGAAGCGGACATGCAGGTTGGAAGATTGCGGGAACCCGGGCGGAGGGGGGCGATCCGCGCGCTTCAAACCGTCGCTCCGGCTTTGGCTTTTCGGCAGAGCACCCATTCGACGATCGCCTCGTCCCGGTCCATGTGGCGCCATGTCATATAAAGGAATTCGGCGGGGTGAATGTCGTGGGTGCGGAAAAAGTTGCGATCGCCGCCACAGCAGTACATCAGGTCGGTCGGCATCTCGCCCTTGAGCTTCGATTTCGCCTTCAGGATGAGGCGAGGGAGCCAGGAAACCCCCTTGACCTCGTCTTCCTTGGCCGGAAAATCCGGTTCGCGGAGGGTCGTGGCGGAGTGCATTCCGTTCTGGACCTGAAGAAAATAGTCCCTGCGAATCGTCTGGATCATGAGAGCGGTTTCCCAGTCGGGCTCCCCGTCCTCGTTCGCGTCTTCGGCAAAGTCGTAGATTTCCATCGGAATCGCGCCGATCCCGCGGAGAAACTCGACCTCGGCGCCGTCGAAAAACGTGTTCACGTTCCGTCCGCCGCCGGCGTAGGTTTCTACGGCTTTGCCGTAGATTGCCTTGAGTCGTTGCTGGAAGAGATAGTGTTGCATATCCGGCAACGTACCTGTTTTCGGAACTGCGTCCACCGTCTTCTTTCGCCTGGAATGTTGCGAAACGGCGCGGGTGCCGGCATGTTGCGGAACGTGGAGTCATGAAATTCAAACTTGCATCGGATTACCAGCCGACGGGTGACCAGCCGGAGGCCATTCGCGCCCTCGCGGCGTCGGTTGACGCGGGCAACCGCCATCAGACTCTGCTCGGGGTCACCGGTTCGGGAAAAACGTTCACAATGGCCAACGTCATCGAACGCTGCCAGAGGCCGACCCTGATCATTTCCCACAACAAGACCCTCGCCGCCCAGTTGTACTCCGAGTTCAAAAGCTTCTTCCCCGAGAACGCGGTCGAATACTTCGTGAGTTATTACGACTACTACCAGCCGGAAGCCTACGTTCCTCAGACCGACACCTACATCGAAAAGGACTCGTCGATCAACGACGAGATCGAACGGCTGCGGATCTCCGCCACCAGCAGCCTGATCACGCGTCGCGACGTGATTGTCGTCGCCAGCGTCTCCTGCATTTACGGTCTTGGATCGCCGGAGGATTTCGAGGAAATGATGATTCCGCTGCGGAGCGGAAGCGAGTTCAACCGTGACGCGTTTCTCGGGCGGCTGGTTGAGAATCTTTACGATCGAAACGATTACGAGCTTGCCCGGGGACGTTTCCGTGTCCGAGGCGACGTGGTGGACGTGATGCCGGCCTACACGGAAGGAGGGCTTCGGGTCGAATTCTTCGGCGACGAAATCGAGAGCCTCGCTGAGTTCGATCCGGATACCGGTGAAAGCACGAAACCGCTGGATTCGTTCAATCTCTATCCCGCCAACCAGTTCATTACGCCGAAAAGGAAGATCGACGCGGCGATAAACGAGATCCGGCGGGAACTGGAGAGACGCGTGGCCGAGTTCGAACGGAAGGGGCAACTCCTGGAAGCGCAACGCATTCGCATGCGGACCGAATACGATCTGGAACTCCTGCAGGAGATGGGCTTTTGCAGCGGCATCGAAAATTACTCGCGCCACCTCTCGGGACGGCGCGAAGGCGAGCGGCCGTGGTGCCTGATCGATTTTTTCCCGGATGATTTCCTGGTGTTCATTGATGAAAGCCACGCCACGGTGTCGCAGATCGGGGGAATGTACGCGGGAGACCGCTCCCGGAAATCGACTCTGGTCGAACATGGATTCCGGCTTCCGTCGGCGTTGGATAACCGGCCCCTGGCTTATCAGGAGTTCGAGGAGCTGGCGAAGCGGATTGTCTTCGTTTCCGCCACACCGGCGAAATACGAAATTGAGAAGTCGACCGTCGTGGCCGAGCAGGTCATTCGACCCACGGGTCTCCTCGATCCGGCCATCGAAGTCCGATCCACGCGCGGACAGGTGGAGGATCTGATCGGTGAAATCAGGATGGCCGCCGGCGAAGGGGAACGCGTGCTGGTGACCGCATTGACCAAACGAACCTCGGAGGATATCGCCACGTATCTGCGGGAATCCGATGTCAGGGTTGAATACCTTCACTCCGATATCGATGCGATCGAACGCGTGGAAATCCTTCGAAACCTTCGCCGCGGCGATTTTGACGTGCTGGTGGGTGTCAACCTTTTGCGCGAGGGGATCGATCTTCCCGAAGTGGCCCTGGTTGCGATCCTGGACGCGGACAAGGAAGGGTTCCTGCGAAGCGAGACGAGCCTGATTCAGACCGCCGGACGCGCGGCGCGTCACGAGAAGGGCAGGGTGATTTTTTACGCCGACGTGATGACCGGGTCGATTGAGCGCACGCTGGCGATCGTCAATGCGCGGCGGGAAAAGCAGATCGCCTACAACCGGGAGCACGGGATCACTCCGCGAAGCGTCAAGCGCGGCGACCAGGCAAGTCTCCACCGGTACGAGGAAGCGGTGACGGAAGAAGCGCTGGCCGTGAGCGAGGGAACGCGGGATCAGGATGTTGGCCGGGTGCTTGCCGAACTCGGGGATGAGATGCTGCAGGCGGCGCGAAACCTGGAATTCGAGCGAGCGGCCATTCTCAGGGACCAGATCGAGGCGTTGAAAAGCCGGAAGGAGGGCGGCTATTCGGCTGGGAGGAAAAAGAAGTCAGGCGCCCGGCGCGGTGCGGCAAAGCGAAAGTGAGAGCGGGCTCACTCCTCGCTCTCGAAGCGAAACAGGATCTCTCCGGGCCGGGCGTAACCGAGTTGCTGGCGAGCGACCCGCTCGACGAACTCCGGGTCGTTCAGGAGATTCTTGTAATAGTGCTCCTTGTAAACCAGATCCCTTTCGGCTTGCTCGAGCTGGCGGGCGTATTGTTCCTGGCGCTGCTTGAGGGTCGTGTATTCGCGGTAGGTCTGTTGGAGGAAAATGGCCGAAAACACCCCCACGACGACAAAAGCCGTCAGAAGGAGATAAAAGAATGCTTTGGCGAAATCCGTGTTTTTTATCATTGGGACAAAATATCCTCAAACGATTGTGGAAGGTTCGAACTGGTTTGGCAACAATGAAATCGGAAAGGTGGACGCGTGAGCGCGTGGGAAACGTCGCGAAGCCGGATGGATCATCCGGTGAAATCCCGATGGGGGGATCGTTTGGTCCAACGGCATCCGCCTTTGCCGGGCGTTCGCTCAGAAATGCTGCCGGCGGAACGCTTTCACCGTGTTCCTCATGAGCATGGCGACGGTCATGGGGCCGACGCCTCCGGGAACGGGGGTGAGTTTGGAGGCCTTTGCCGAGACCGCTTCGAATTGAACGTCGCCGGTCAGGCGATAACCGGATTTCCGGGACGGGTCCGGAATGCGGTTGATGCCGACGTCGATCACCACGGCGCCGTCTTTGACCATGTCCCCCGAAACAAAGCCCGCCTTCCCTATGGCGGCGATCAATACGTCGGCCTGCCGTGTAATTTCCGCGAGGTTGTTTGTGCGCGAGTGGCAGACCGTGACGGTTGCGTTGGCCCAGTCTTTTTTTTGAAGGGCAAGAAGGGCGACGGGTTTGCCTACGATCAGGCTGCGTCCGAGAACGACGACATGCTTTCCGGCAAGATCCACCTTGGAGCGCCGCAGGAGCTCCATGATTCCGGCGGGGGTGCAGGCGACGAAGCCGGCGTCGTCCTCCTGGCAAAGCAAACCGAGATTGACCGTATGGAAGCCGTCGACGTCCTTTTCCGGAAGCACCTTCCGGAAGGCCGCGAGTTCGTCGAGGTGCGAAGGAAGGGGCGACTGAATGAGAATTCCCGATACGAATGGGTCCTGGTTGAAACCGTCGATGAGCGCGAACAGTTCGTCCTGGGAGACGGTTTCCGGCAGGACGGTCAGGCGGCTTTCGATCCCTATTTCGCGTGCGACTTTTTCCTTCTTGCGCACGTAGGATACGGATGCGGGGTCTTCCCCCACCCGGATAAATGCCACGCAGGGTTTCGCCCCGTCCATTGCGGCGACGTCTGTCTTAAGTTCCTCGATGATTTCCGCCGATATCCGGTTTCCGTCGATGAGTTCCATAATGGCTTCTGTGGTTTGGCTGTAAGGTTGGTGATTGTTTGGTGGTGGTATTGGGTCGTTTACGGGATGTTGGGTCTTGAAGGCCGGGTGTCGAGGGGAATTCGTCAAACGCGCTTCTTGAGAGGTTCCGAATCCGGTGGTCCATTCCTTTTTCGCTTGGCGGCTGAGGCGGCAGGACCCGCGTTATCGTTTTTCTTCTTCCAGCAACGCCCGGATGTCAGCGCGTCCGAGCACGCGGATCTGTCCGGGGCCGATGCCTTTAAGCGCGAAATTGCCGATCTGAATGCGTTTGAGGCGTTTCACCCGGTGGCGCAACCCTTCGAAGAGCCGCCGGATCTCCCGCTTGCGGCCGTGATGAAGGTGAACCTCGAGTTGGTCCGAACTCTCCGGCGCATTGCCGGGCCCGAGGAGAAACGCCTTTTCGGCGCGCAAGAGGTCGCCTTCGACACGCACTCCCTTGAGGAGTCGGGGAAGATCCTTGCGGGGAAACGGGTCGCGCAGACGGACACGGTAACGTTTGGTGATCTGCTGCGACGGATGGAGAAGGCGGTGGGTGAGATCGCCGTCCGTGGTGAGTATCAGGAGCCCTTCGCTGTCCTTGTCCAGGCGACCCGCGCAGTAGAGCCGGAATCCCGCGAACTCCGGGGGGAGAAGGCGGAAGACGGTCCTGTCGTCGTGCGGATCGCTGTTGGTGCAGAGATACCCCCTGGGTTTGTTCATGGCGAGCGTAAGCTTCCGCGAAGGAGGAGCGGAGAGCGGCTTTCCCGAAATGAGAATTCGATCCCGCCCGGAGACCGCTTTCTGGCCCAATTCGGCGAGCCTGCCGTTGACCGTGACCTTTCCGTCGGCGATGAGCGCCTCAGCGGCGCGCCTGGAACAATATCCGGCGTCGGCGATCAGCTTCTGAATCCGCTGTTCCCTGGTTATTTCCATGGGAAATGGGCCGGGTCTGTGGATTCGCGATGGCGAATTCCAGCGGCACGTCTCGCCGGGTGCTTTTGACCGGGTGCCAAAAGCGGATTTATTGTTTTTCTTTCCTTCAAAGGATGTTTTATTAGGTTGATTCAGGCAAGTTGACCGATTCCAGCGAGGTGGTCTCGACGCCCGCGCGCCGAAAAGCACTTTGCAGCGGAAGACGATATTCCTGCAACACCTTACGATGTCTCATGACCAACGAAGTGCAAACACCGTCGATTTATTCCAAGAACAATCCCTTCCTTTCATCGATTGTCGAAAACAGGAGACTGAACAAGGAAGGTTCGTGGAAGGATACGCGCCACATTGCGATCGACATTTCGGAGAGCGGTCTCGCTTACGAGGTGGGCGATTCGCTGGGTGTTTTTCCCGCCAACGATCCCCGGGCGGTCGATGAACTCATCGCCATTCTCGGCGCGGAGGGGAACGAGAAGGTCACGCTGCCGAAGCACGAGGTACCGGTTTCGCTGCGGGAGGCGCTGATGCGTCACCTCAACATCGCGATGCAGAATAAGAAATTTCTCGAATCGATGCTGGAGCGGGCGACTGATTCCGCCGAGCGGGAACGCCTGGAATCGCTGTTGGGATCCGAGGCGAGGGCGGAGATGACCGAGTACCTGAAGAACCGGGAATGTATCGACCTGCTCGAAGAACACCCGAGTGTCCGGTTCACGCCCCAGGAGCTTGTCGACGGGTTGAAGCGGCTGGTGCCGCGCCTGTATTCGATCGCTTCGTCGCCGCTCCAGTTCCCGGAGGAAGTGCATTTGACGGTCGCGGTGGTGAGATACCGGACAAACGACCGCGACCGCCTGGGGGTTTGTTCGACCTATCTGGCGGAGCGGGTTTCCGCCGGAGCGAAGGAGGTGCCCGTCTTCGTCGCCAAATCGCATTTCAGGCTGCCCGACGACCCGTCCCGCGACATCATCATGGTCGGACCTGGAACCGGGATTGCTCCGTTCAGGGCGTTTATACAGGAACGCATCGCCTTGCAGAGTACGGGACAAAACTGGCTTTTCTTCGGCGACCAGCGACGGGAATACGATTATCTCTACGGCGAGGAGTTCGACCGGTATCATCAAGGCGGGGTCCTGGACCGCCTGGATTTGGCATTCTCACGCGATCAGGCGGAAAAAATTTACGTTCAGCATCGCATGCTCGAGAACGCCGAAGCGCTTTGGGAATGGATTAACAGGGGAAGCATTCTCTACGTGTGCGGCGACGCTCACCGCATGGCCAAAGACGTGGACGCCGCTCTCCACCGCATCGTGCGGGAGCAGGGGGGGATGAACGAAGAGGAAGCCGCCAATTTCATCAAGCTGATGCGAAAGGAGAAACGCTACCAGCGTGACGTTTATTAGCCGGCTGTCGGTTGTCTGTTGTTCGTTCCCGGGTGCCGCGCCCTGCGAAGCACGGGTCGCGCGTCCTCAGACACGCGCCTCCACCGGTTCGTCGAGCCTCTGACGGATGAGTCGGGCGAGTTTGGCGGGTTCAAACGGCTTCTGCAGGAAGTTGATGCCTTCCTTCAAGGTGAGTTCCTTACCTACGACACCTGCGCTGTAACCGCTTGTATAGACGACTTTCAAATCGGGCGATTCTTCGTGAAGCCTTTGCGCCAGATCCTTTCCCGTAATTCCGTCCGGCATGACTATATCGGTCAGCAGCAGGTCGATTCGGTCCTTGTGTTCACTCCAGACTTCGAGCGCGACAACGCCCGACTCGGCGTCCAGTACGACATAGCCGTGGTCTTCGAGGATGCCTTTTACGAGTTCCCTGAGAACGGGTTCGTCTTCCGCGAGGAGGATTGTCTCGTTTCCAATGCTGTTCAGGTGTGCGTCACTCGGTTCGGAGACCCGTTCCCGAGTTCTTGTCTCGACGGCCGGCAGATAGATGTTGAACTCTGTTCCGGCACCGGGTGCACTGGAAACTTCGATCCATCCGTCGTGCTGTTTGACGATTCCGTAAACGGTCGCCAGTCCCAGCCCCGATCCCTTGCCGACGCCCTTTGTTGAAAAAAACGGTTCGAATATCTTCGGCAGGTCATCCGGACTGATTCCAGTTCCGGTGTCCGTGATGGAAAGTAGAACGAATCGTCCGGGGGAGGCTTCGGGATGCCGCTTGCTTTCCTGCCGTCCCACGACTTCGGTGGATGTCCGGATGCTCAGCGTTCCGCCCTCCGGCATCGCATCGCGCGCGTTTACAGCCAGATTAAAGACGATCTGTTCCATCATCCCGCTGTCGGCTTCGATCAAGGGCAACTTTTGTGCACAGTCGAGCTCAAGGCTGATATCCTCGTTCAGGATGCGCCCCAGCATCCGGGTCAAACGCTGGATGATCTCATTCAAATCGAGCGCCGTGGCGTGCGTGACCTGTTTGTTGCTGAAAACGAGAAGTTGTCGTGACAGATTGCTCGCGTGATCGGTGGCCAGGCAGATCTGTTCGGCCGAGTGTTTCATCCGTTCGGCCGGGCGATCGGTTTTCATCAGCAGATTGGCATGCCCCTGAATTACGGTGAGGATATTATTGAAGTCGTGAGCGATCCCGGCGGCCAACTGGCCGACCGACTCGAGTTTCTGGGATTGCCGAACCTGGGCTTCGAGGTTCTTGACTTCGCTTATATCGCGGCCGACCGCCTGGTGTTCGAACAGTCTGCCATAGGTGTCGAAGATGGCGCGGTTTGTCCACTGGTACCACTTGGTTTCTCCGCCCGGAAGGCTCATCTTGTGTTCGAAG
Source organism: Opitutales bacterium (assembly GCA_007130045.1). Taxonomy (GTDB): domain Bacteria; phylum Verrucomicrobiota; class Verrucomicrobiia; order Opitutales; family T3Sed10-336; genus PXDC01. The sequence goes on along the minus strand of SLTG01000038.1, from coordinate 20,638 downwards.
GAGGTAATGGGGTTGTCGGGTGTCAGGTGTGTGATCGTGTCAAGAATCTCGGCGTTCTCCGCACCGATAAACGGGAAGAAGGTCCGGCCGACAATTTCCTCCCGTTTCTCCGAGATCAGGGTACAGTAGGCGTTGTTGACAAAAGTCAGTTTGCCGTCGGGCAGGTAGCGGGAAACCAGGTCGGTTTGGTCTTCGACGATTGCACGGTAACGCGCGTCGACCTTTTGAAGGGACTGTGCCATCTCTTCGATTTTACGGGCGATGCCAAGAATCTCGTTCTGGCCTTCAAACGTGAAATCGATCGGTTCCTGGGCGGTGTCGATGAGTTCTTCGGATTTCGCCGTTTCCGCCTTCTGTCTAAGAAACCTCAGGTGCGAAACCGTTGTTCGGTCCCAAACGTATCCGCTGAGTATCAGCAGAACGGACCCGATCAACGCGAAGGCTATAATGTAAAATCGCGACCCGAGCCCTTGAACCGCGACGCGATCAACCATAAGAAAGGCGAGACTGAACAGTATCGTGAAAATTAACGCAAACAGCAGGATCGTTTTGGCGCGGTGGTTCATTAATCGATGAGATTCTCAAAATCGAGGACGCGAAGAGTATCAACCTGGTGTGCTCTGTGTTGCTGGTGTGATTGAGACGCCTTTCGTTCCGGACATGAACAACCAATTAAGCCCACCTTTGGTCCTTGTAAAGGCCGCTTTCGCATAGCGAGCCCGGTTGGGGGACGATTACCGGGAATCTTACTAAAAATTTACCAGTTTTTTAAACGCTCACGCCGGGACGCATATCGCTTTCCGAACTTCCATGCTGGTTTGCTTTCCGCGGATGAGGCTCAGAAGATAAAGGCCGAAGGCGACGGCGGTTCCCGCGCCGCGTGAGGTCACGATATTGCCGTCGTGAACCACAGCCTGATCTTCGATGATCGAGGGGAGTTCGGCGGATACCGAGAAGTGGGCGGTGTATTTTCTCCCGTTGAGAAGACCCGCGTCATTGAGAAGGGTCGGACCGGCGCAAATTGCACCCACAAGCCGCCCTGCTTCGACATGCGCCTTGACGTATCCGGCAATGTTCCGGTCCTTTCGCAAATGGCGAATTCCGGGCCCGCCCGGGATGACCAGAAGATCGAATTCCGTATCCGCCACTTCTTTGAACAGCTTGTCCGCCACGACTTGGATGCCCGTCTTGCCGGTGACAAACTTGTTTTCGTGATGGGCGGCGACCGTGCAGGCAACCTCGCCCCTTCTAAGGATATCGATGGGGGCGATTGCTTCAATTTCTTCAAATCCTTCGGGGAGAATAATTACGGCGGTTTTCATAACTTCTTATTCTATCGTGGACTGTGCGAATGCCAAGCGTAAAGTTTGGTTATGAATCCAAATTCCGGCCGAAAAACTGAAAGCATTGCCGTACTCGGCGGCGGGTACGTCGGCGGCGCGTTGGTCCGCCGGGCACTGGAGAAGGGAATGCGGGTCAGCGCGTTGACTCGGAATCCGGCGACCGCCGCCGCCCTGAACAGGATGGGAGCGGTCAACGTGGTCTGCACCGATCTGGAGAGCGAAGCCTGGCACGACCGTATCACGCCCCGGCAGGATATCGTGGTCAACTGTGTCGGTTCGGGCGGGGGAGGGGTCGAGGGATATCGGCGGTCTTACGTTCGAGGCCAAGAGTCGATCAACCGGTGGCTTTCACGGGGAGGGGCCTCGATCCTCTTGTACACCGGAAGCACCGGCGTGTATCCGCAGGATGACGGGTCGGTCGTTGATGAAACATGTCCCGCGGGCGGTCACTCCGAATACGCGGACGTCCTGCTCGAGGCGGAAAGAAAAGTGATCGAAGACGCCGGGCGGGCGGAGCTGCGCTACGTGCTGCGTCTCGCGGGAATCTACGGCCCGGCCCGGCATTACATGCTCGACCGGGTTCTTTCGGAGGCCGGGACGATTCGCGGAAATGGCGAAGACATAATGAACGCGGTTCACTTGGACGATGTTTGCGGGGCCGCTTGGGCGGTGATTGAGGGAAGCGAAGCAGGGACCGGCGGAATCTACAATGTGGTGGACGACTGCCCCGCGAAACGCAGCGAGGTGGCCGGGTGGCTGGCGATGAAAACGGGACGGAGGGTGCCGCGGTTTGACGTCGAAGCGGAAGGTTTCAGACCGGGAAGACGCCGTGCCCGCAATCGCCGCATCAGCAACGAAAAGTTGAAACAAGTCTTCTCCTGGCGTCCGGTCTTTCCCACCTTCAGGGAAGGCTACGAACGGATCCTCAAGCGCGCGGTCCCGTAGAATCGAAGGCATGGCGCAACGTTGCTCGAACGGGTCTGCGGGATTGAGAAACCGGAAGGAACTCTCTTTCGCTTTTACTTGACCTGCCGGGCCGATCGGAGAACCTGAAACGAGAACCTTTTCACGAAACTTTATACAGCAGGTGATTTATGGCAGGTGTCGGCAAATTGATGAAACAGGCGCAGAAAATGCAGCGACAGATCGAGTCGCTGCAGGACGAACTGGCGGAAACGCAGTTTGACGTTTCCAGCGGCGGCGGCGCGATCAATATCAAGGTCAACGGAGCCGGGCGGTTTCTCTCGTTGAACATCGACGAGGAGTTCTTGAAGGAGGATAAGGAGATGGTCGAGCAGGCGCTTCTCGCGGCGTTTCAGGAAGCGGCGACGAAGGCTAAGGAGTACAATGAGACGGAGATGCAGAAGGTGACGTCCGGCTTCAACATGCCGGGAATGTTCTGACTCTCGTAGCGCCCGGAAGCCGTTCCGATCCATTCAGGCGGTCAGCGCCGTGAACCGGGATACCCGGGCGATTCAGACGCATGCCCGCCGTGCTCGCGGATAGTGGTGCGCGTGTGCGAATGTTTGATGATCGACCGTAACGGATTGTCTTATCGAGTTGACCGGGCTCCCTTTCCTTGCGCTTGCCATCGGAGGGATTTCCGGGCAGCATGTTTGATAGATGGGATCCGCGTTTGATGACCTGCAGAAAGAACTGAAACGACTTCCCGGCCTGGGATTTCGTTCGGCCGAACGCCTGGCCCTTCACCTGTTGGTCGAGCGGCCCGAGCGCCTTCCTCAGCTCGTCGAGGCACTTCAGCGGGGTGCTTCTCAAATCCGTCGGTGCCGTGTATGCGGGGGACTGGCGGAAGCGGAGGTTTGCGGCATCTGCTCCGACACGGAACGCGACGATTCGCTTCTTTGCGTGGTCGAACAGGTCCTCGACCAGGTGGCGCTCGAGCGCTCCTCCGCGTTCAAAGGCCGCTACCACGTCCTGCACGGCAAGCTGTCTCCGATCAACGGAGTGGGCCCCTCGGACCTCAACTTCGATTCCCTGTCGCAACGGCTCGCCTCCGGCGGCATTCGCGAAGTGGTGCTCGCGCTTCCCAACGATGTCGAGGGGGAGGCGACCTGTCATTATATTACCGAAACGCTGGTGCCGAACGAGGTGACGGTGACGCGGATCGGATTCGGTCTTCCGAGCGGCGGCGGCGTCCTTTATGCCGACCCGGTCACGCTCAGAAGCGCGCTGGAGGCCCGGAGGAGGTACTCATAATGCACGTAATTTACTCCTTTTTTATGAGTTCGGCGATTTTTATCATTGCTCGATTAACGGGGAATGTCCGAAAACTATAGACTGTTGATTCATGTCTCCGGGACACCGGTATCCCGGCATTCTTTCTCTAACCTCAACAGCAACCGCAATAAAGTATAATAATGAACAAGAAACTCACATCACTGCTTCTCGCGTCAGCCGTTGGCTGCACCGCCCTTCACGCCGAAGACTACGCTATCATCACAGAAGTGGGGTTTGCTTCCGAGTACCTATTCCGGGGCGTTAAGGAAGCCGGCCCAACGATCATGCCCTCTGTGGATATCAGATCCCAGGGCTCGCCGGCAGGGGAACTTTATCTGGGCGGCTGGGCGGCCACTCCGGCCCGGGCAAGGATTCCAGGCGCTGAAAACGAAGTCAACGTCTACGCCGGGTTCGATGCCGAACTGCAGCATAATTTCTTTGTTGATCTGGGCGCCACGTACTTCCACTTCCCGATGGCCGGACTGCGCGAGGATACCGTCGAGCCCTACCTCGGAATTCGCCTGGAGGAGATTGCCGACACCTGGCTGACCGCCGCGGGGTATATCTATTACGATATCGACAAGAGCTTCACCGCCGAAGCGTTCCTCGAATACAAAGCTCCGTTTGGAGGCGAAATTCCGGCAAGCCTCGATCTCGGTTTGTTTGTCGGATTCACCGACGAGGACCGCCGGTTCGAAGAGGATTATTTCTATTACGGCGTGTCCGCCGCGGTTCCTTACCGTTTAAGCGAAGTGTCCACATTGTCCGCGGGCGTTCATTACGTCGGGCGCAACTCTCTGGACGATACTATTCTGGAAAGCGACCGGGATTTCCTCTACTGGACGACTTCGGTAACGATGTCGTTTTGAGCGATACTTTACCTTTCGTTCTTGCCAAAGCCCGCGTCTCCGGACGCGGGCTTTTTCATGTCAGGAACTCTTTTTTGTCCACCTGAAGGTCGTGGCACGCGTGAACGAATTCGGCCGCGGACCAGGCCTGGTAGGACTTGCCCATGGGAATTCCGGTCTTGCCGTGCGCCCATTCGTTGAACTCCCATTCCCCGGAGATGCCCTGCTGGTTCAGTTTGCCGAGGCGGACCAACTCCTGGTAAGCGATATCACGCAATCCGAGCCGGTTGATGAAGCGCACCCATTGCGCGCCGATAAACGGCCATATCCCGCCGTTGTGATAGTGGTTTGGAAGGTTGAGCAGGTTTACCGTGTAATAGCTCTTCCAATCGGGATCCCCGCCGGTGACCACCGGGTAGAGATTCGCCACGGGCCAGGGATGGTTGACTCCCACTCCCCACATGAAGCGAAACGCGATCTTGGCATGATCGACGTCGAGCACGTTGTAGAGAAAGGCAAGAATGTTGCCGTAAACGTCGCAGCGCCAATTGAAATTGAACGGGGTGACTTCCGCCAGCAGGTAACTCGTATCGCCAAGTGAAAACTGCTGGTCCGCGAAGGTTTTGGTGGCGACGTCCGAGCCGTTCGTCGAGGGCCAGAACTTTCGGAGAATGGCGTCCTTGATCGTCTGCGACCAACGCAGGTAGTCACCGGCGCGCGCGAGTTCCCCCTGCCACTCGAGCATCAGCCCGAAACACACGTTCGCGCGGTACCAGATGATTTCGTCGTAAAGCACGTTGTAGCTTCGCCCGAAGAGATCCGTCCAGTCTCCGGCTTCCGGGATCTCGAGGAGCGCGTCGTTGTTGCCGTCATGCGCGCTCAGCCAGATCATCGCCCGTTGAAGCGCTTCCATATATGTATCCAGAAACTGGTGATCGTTGGTGACCCGCACGTACTCGTACGCGGCGATAATCACCCAGAGGCCGCTGTCCACCGAGCAGATTCCTCCGACACCCGAATAGTCCGGTGTGTCGTCGCTGACCCGCACGTTGGCCGGAATCTGGCCGTTCGGCGAAATATGGCGAAGGAGCGTTTCAAGAGTGTTTCGCTGGCACTTTCGAAACTCCGGATCTTTCAATGACAGTGTGCCGATGATAGTGATCGCGCCGTCCCGTCCCCACACGCTGTGATAGTTTACGTCCGTCCCGCGCGCGTCGTTGTCTGTGACCGAACACGCCGAGAATCCGAGAGGAGTGATGTTCTTCCGAAGCGCATCAATCGCCTTTTCGTACGCAAGCCCGATGAAATCGCGCTGATCGACGTTAAGTTCCTGGATCTCGCACGGATCGAACAACTGGATGATTTCCGGCTCGAAGTTCCCTTCGGTAATCACCTGATGCTCGACGATCGCGGGCTTCTCAATGACGCCGAAATGCTGCAGCCCGTCGAGGACGCCGTCCGCGTTGAAGCCCTGCGCGAAATAGACGGACATCTTCACAGTGGCTTCGTAGAGTTCAGGCTGGGCGTTCTCCACGATGATTCCATTGACGCCCTTGATCTGAAACATGCTGCTGTCGTTGCCGCCGTCCCCGGCGACGAGCGTTTCGCCGGGTTTGACCTTCAAGTGCTGGATCAACCACTTGAGCCCTTTTCCCTTGCTCGCCGAGCGCGGCAGAATTGTCACGTCCCTAGCGTTCGAGTAGATCACGTTGACATCAAGGCCGGCTTCGGACAGGTCCCGCCTCAGGCGCTGGATCTGTTCCCGGGAGGCGTCGAAGTAGTACCAGCACGACTTGAACGGATTCTGGCGCTGGTCCGGTTGCCGTTCCAGGCCGTAGGTTTGGTGGACGATTCGCTCGATCTTTTCACGGTCCCAATCCGGAAGCAACGTGTGTTCGAACCCTTCGATGAACCCCTTCTTTTTGTAATCATAGATCGAGGTTCCGAGCCCGCAAATCAGATAATCCGGTTTCGGAAGATTCGCCCTCGGGATCATGCTGAGCGTGTCCTTGGGTACGCGTCCGGTGTTGTAGCATAGAAACGGACGCTTTTCCGGAGAAAGACTTTCCCAGGTACGATTGAAGACGATCGTTGCGTCCGGTTTGCCCAGGAGCGTTCCGTCAAGGTCGGATGAGAAGAATCGTATCGCCATTTTTATTTATCCCAAAGGCTGGTATGAGGTCTGTGCGAGATCAAAATCGAATCCGTGCGGACGGTCCCGCCACTCGAGAAAGATCAACCGAACCGCCTGCCGCGGCAGGGGAAACCGCGGAACCGCGACGCTGTCGTCGAGGCCAAAGCAGCGGCGGACCGTGTTGAGTTCGCCGTGTGTTTCGGAGGCGTCGTCCCGGATTGCGATCGGGAAATTCGCTGAATGAAAGGGATTGATGCTTGCCCCGGGCTTAATTTTCATCGTCCGGGTTGATGGACCAGAGAAAACTTTGCTCCGAGTCGAGAACATTGCCGTCCGAGTCAAGGATGCTGATTTTCCATGCCAGCGGACGCACGAGCTCGTCGGGCCAGTGGTCGCCGGTAATTCCGATCAGAACCAGAGGGCGCCGGCGGGTGACCGTTTCCAGGTCGTACTCGTATTCGCGTGTCTTCTGCTCGTCGGGTATGGCGACTTCGAGTTTCGCGCTTCCCTGAGGAAAGGTCTGACGGTCGGTTCGGCGAAGCCGGACTTTCACATAAAATCCGTCGCGGACTTCGGGATCGGAACGCAGGATGGCCCGGCGACCCGGATTTTCCCGGCCCGTAAAGAATTCGGAAACGCGGTGAAACGATTCCCCTTCGCGATACTCGGGAATGACCCGGACGATCTCGGCGGCGCCGACGTCCCGGACCATCGGAGCCAGGAAGAACAGCACCGCCAGCAACCGGCAAACGACGTGGAAAGGTCGACCGCGATTCATCCGGCGGATCCCGGCCGGGTGAATCGGGGATCCGCGGAGTCGATCGGAAGGTGCTGGAGGAATCGGCATGAAGACTGAATTCAATGTTCGACGATGGAAATTCTGTTTCCTGACGGCGGCATTGCAAGTGTGGATTGTGCGGCGCTTCCCGTTAATCGCCTCACTTTGCGGCCGGCGCTTCGGCTTGCTTCGGCGTTCTTGCGTCCCTGTTTCGATCGTTCGGATCGTAGCCGAGGTTGGGCGCGAGCCACTTCTCGACCCATGCGACATCTTGGCCTTTTCGTCTGGCGTAGTCTTCAACCTGGTCGCGGCCGATTTTGCCGAGTCCGAAGTAGCGTGAATCGGGATGTCCGAAATACAGACCCGAGACCGAGCTGGCCGGGTGCATGGCGAAGTTTTCGGTCAGGTGGACTCCCGCGTTTTCCTCGGCTTCGAGCAGGTCGAACAGGATGCGCTTTTCGGTGTGGTCCGGGCAGGCCGGGTAGCCGGGGGCCGGACGGATCCCGCGGTACTTTTCGCGAATGAGTTCGTCGCTGGAAAGGTTCTCGTCCCTGCCGAATCCCCACTCGTCGCGCACGACCTTGTGAATGTACTCCGCGCAGGCTTCCGCAAAGCGGTCGCCCAGCGCCTTCACCAGGATCGAATTGTAATCGTCGTTGTTCTCTTCGAACGTCTTCGCGAATTCTTCCACTTCCTTGCCCGCGGTAACCGCGAATCCGCCGATGTAATCGATGCGGCCCGAGTCCTTCGGCGCAACAAAGTCGGCCAGCGCGTGGTTCGGCTGTTTGCCGCGATCGGACTGCTGGCGGAGCGTGTGGAACCGCGTGATCACTTCGCCGCGGTCTTCGTCGCCGTAAAGCTCGATGTCGTCGCCGTCGCCGTTTGCCGGAAAGAACCCGACAACCGCCCGCGGGCGGAACTTCTTTTCTTTGACAATGGTATCGAGCATCTTCTTCGCGTCGTCGAAGAGCTCGGTCGCCTGCTTGCCCACCACTTCGTCTTCAAGGATCTGCGGGTAACGGCCCGTAAGCTCCCAGGCCTGGAAGAACGGGGTCCAGTCGAAGTATTCGACCAGCGTTTCCAGCGGAATGTCGTCAAAAGTCCGTATTCCCGTGAACGAGGGCTTGTCGATCGTCGTGGCTTTCCAGTCGATCGGGACCCGGTTTTCGCGCGCGGCGTCAATGGGAACGAGTTTGCGGGTCTTCTGTTGTCCGGAGTGACGCTCGCGCTGCTTGTCGTGTTCGGCATTGGTTTCGGCAATGTACTCGTCGCGGTTCTTCTCGCTGAGAAGCTTGCTGACAACGCCGGTGACGCGCGAGGCGTCGAGAACGTGCACGACCGGGTGTTCGTAGGCCGGGTCGATTTTGACCGCGGTGTGCGCCTTGCTGGTCGTCGCGCCGCCGATCAGGAGGGGAACCGTGAATCCTTCGCGCTTCATCTCCGAAGCCACGTGGACCATTTCGTCGAGCGACGGAGTAATCAGTCCGCTCAAGCCGATGATATCCGCCTTTTCCTCTCGGGCGCGTTCGAGGATTTTTTCGCTCGGAACCATCACGCCGAGGTCGACCACGTCGTAGTTGTTGCAGGCCAGTACGACCGCAACGATGTTTTTGCCGATGTCGTGAACATCGCCCTTGACTGTCGCAATGAGGAATTTGGCCTTGGGCCGCGTATCCTTCTGCTTCTTCTTCTCCTCCTCCATGTAGGGGAGGAGGTAGGCGACAGCCTTTTTCATGACGCGGGCGCTCTTGACGACCTGCGGGAGAAACATTTTCCCGGCGCCAAACAGGTCGCCGACGACTTTCATGCCGTCCATCAACGGCCCTTCGATAACGTCCAGCGGCTTATCGAGTTTCTGCCTGGCTTCTTCGGTGTCTTCTTCGACGTATTGGACGATGCCTTTGACCAGGGCGTGTTCGAGCCGTTTCTCAACCGTCTCCTGGCGCCAGCTGTCGTCTTTGACCTTTTTCTTGCCGCCTTCGCCCTTGTAGTCCTCGGCGAACTCGATGAGCCGTTCGGTGGCGTCTTCGCGGCGGTTGAGAAGGACGTCTTCAACCTTCTCCAGAAGCTCCTTCGGGATCTCGTCGTAAACAGCGAGCTGTCCGGCGTTGACGATCGCCATGTCGAGTCCGGCGTCGATGGCGTGGTACAGAAAGGCCGCGTGCATGGCCTCGCGCACGGGATTGTTGCCGCGAAACGAGAAGGAGATGTTGCTGAGCCCGCCGCTGACCTTGGCGCCGGGACACTCTTTCTTGATCTCGCGAATGGCTTCGATGAAGTCGACGGCGTAATTCGCGTGCTCTTCCATCCCCGTCCCGACAGTCAGGATGTTCGGATCGAAAATAATGTCGTTCGGGTCCATCCCGAGCTTTTCGGTAAGCAGCTTGTAAGCTCGCTTGGAAATGCGGACCTTCTCGTCCTTTGTCGCGGCCTGGCCTTCCTCGTCGAACGCCATAACGACCACCGAGGCGCCGTAAAGCATGACTTTTCGGGCCTGCTCAAGAAAGTTGTCCTCTCCCTCCTTTAAGCTGATTGAGTTGACCACGCATTTGCCCTGGACGCATTGCAGACCTTCCTCGATCACCGACCACTTCGAGCTGTCGATCATGATCGGGACTTTTGCGATGTCCGGTTCCGAGGCGATCAGATTGAGGAAGTGCCGCATGCACTTCTCGCTGTCGAGCAGGCCCTCGTCGAAATTGACGTCGATGACATTGGCGCCGTTTTCGACCTGTTGCCGGGCGACGGCGAGAGCGGAGTCGAAGTCGTCCGCCTTGATGAGCTTTTTAAAGCGGGGTGAGCCGGTGACGTTGGTGCGCTCGCCCACCATAATAAAACCTTTGTCCGGCGTGATGTTGAGCGCTTCCAGACCGCTGAGCCGGGTGTGCTTATCAATCTCGGGCGGTACACGCGGCTTGAAGCCTTTCACGGCTTCGGCGATCGCCTTGATGTGTGCGGGAGTGCTGCCGCAGCAGCCGCCGAGGAAATTCACCCACCCGTTGGAGGCGAATTCTTTCACCTGTTGCGCCATCTCCTCGGGCTCCTGGTCGTATCCGCCGAAGGCGTTTGGAAGTCCCGCGTTCGGATAACAACTGATGTACGATTCGCTGATGTTTGAGAGCTCTTCGATGTACGGGCGCATGTCTTTCGCGCCGAGAGCGCAGTTGATCCCGACGGCGAACGGCCGGGCGTGCGCGACGGAGTTCCAGAACGCTTCGATCGTTTGTCCTGAAAGGGTGCGCCCGGAGGCATCGGTGATCGTGACCGAAAGGATGACCGGAACGCGTTCCCCTCTGTCGGCAAAGAGGGTTTCGATCGCGTAGATCGCCGCTTTCAGGTTGAGGGTGTCGAAGGTGGTCTCCGGAAGCAACAGGTCGGTGCCGGCGTCGATGAGCGCCTTGGCCTGTTCGTAATAGGCGTCCCTGAGCTCGTTGAATGTGACCGCGCGGTAGGCGGGGTTGTTGACATCCGGCGACATCGACGCCGTCCGGTTCGTCGGTCCTATCGCCCCGGCAACAAAACATTTGCGCTCCGGATTATCCTTTTGAAACTTGTCGACCGCTTTTCGCGCAACCTCAACGGAAGCCCGGTTCAACTCAGGCACCCACTCCTGCAGGTTGTAATCGGTTTGCGCGATCGTGGTCGAGCTGAAGGTGTTCGTTTCCACAATGTCCGAACCCGCTTCCAGGAAGCGGGTGTGGATTTCCTCGATCACGTCGGGCCGGGTAATGCTCAAAAGGTCGTTGTTTCCCTTCAGGTCGCTCCGGTGATCTTTCAGGCGGTCGTTGCGAAAATCCTCTTCCTTGAGGTCGTATCCCTGAATCATTGTCCCCATCGCACCGTCGAGAAAGGCGATGCGCTCCGAAAGTATCTCACGAAGTGGTGCGAATGCAGGCGATTCTTTGATTTTGTGTGATTTCATAGTTCTCAAAATTTGTTAAACCAAAAACCATGGCAGTTTGCGCCCATGATGTCAATAGATCCATCATTATATCCCGATATCTTGATATCTATATGGGTTGAGGGAGTGGGTTTGAGCTTTGCTCCGCCATCTCAGTGAGTGCCCGGCATGGGCGTGTTGTGAAAGGGGTGCAAGCCCCAGTTAAACCGAGTCCCGCGCAAGATCGGTTTGATCTTTCATTGAACTGAATGCTTTTCGAATTGTCTCTCGCTGGAAAACCATTCTCAAAGGCGCAAACTTCGGGATACCCGGGCTCCGTGCGACTTCGGGAAGGTTGTGATAATCTAAAAACTTTTATGAATCCACCATCGAATGTTCATCGGTCCGAGCGGGCGATTAAAATATTAATGCACTTGAATTCCCGGGTTGAACCGTTATGTTTGTTTTTGAAGTTCATGAGGCTGCCTTCCCCCGTTTCCCTTTGGGGAACAAGGTTGCCGATCAAGGCATAATGGTGGACCCCTCCTGAAACATTGGAGAAGTTGGCTGGACCGGCGCATGTTGATACAATAGGGATGGCTGACGAAGAGTAAACCGATGCAGTTGGCCTTGCTCGAACGACCGGAAGGATGAAATGAACGAAGAAAGGAAATGCGAACCGTCTTCATCGAAGCGGTCCGCGCGTCGGGATGCCCTCCATCGCGATGCGGATGCCCGGTTGAAAGAACGGCTCAGCGGGGTCGGTCCGAAAGGGGAGGTTTCCCGCGACGATCTTGAAAAGCTCCTGTACGAACTCCATGTTCGTGAAGCCGAACTCGAGACGGCGAACGCGGAACTGGAGGAGGCGAAGGCGAAAGCGTCGGCGGCTCTGCGGAAATTCTCGGACCTCTACGATCATGCGCCGATGGGGTATTTCACCCTCGACGAAGCCGGCGCCATTCGCGATGTCAACGCCTCGGGTGTGGAACTCATGGGGATGAGCGGCTCAACATTGGTTGGCAGGTCGTTTTCGGAGTTCGTTTCATCGGTCGACCGTCCGGCGTTCGATGCGTTTCTCAAGAAGGTGTTTGAAACCAGAACCCAGAATGCCTGTGAGACGAGACTCGTTAAGGTGGGCGGCCGGATGTTTGAAGCGGACCTCGAAGCGATTGTTTCCGGGACGGAGGATACGTGCAGGTTGGCGATCCTCGATGTTACCGAACGAAAGCGGGTCGCGAAGGACCGGCTCGTCATGAGCAAGCTCGAATCGACGGGAATCCTGGCCGGCGGCATTGCGCATGATTTCAACAATCTTCTGACGGTGATCCTTCTCAATCTGAACATGGCCCGAATGATCGCGCCTGCCCGAAAGAAGCTTGTGGCTCATCTGGAACAGGCGGAGGAGACGGCCTTGAGAGCCCGGAATCTGACGCAGCAGTTACTTACGTTTGCCGAAGGGAGTTCGCCGTTGCGGAGGCCGATATCTCTTGTCGATGTCATCCGCGAAGGGGTTCGGGGCGCGTTGAGCGGCTCGCGCGTGCTTTCCGAGTTTTCGCTGTCGAAGGATCTTTGGCCTATCGAGGTCGACAAGGGACAGATCGGGCAGGCCGTCCGCAACCTGGTCCTGAACGCGAGGGAGGCCATGCCCCGCGGAGGAACGCTGTCCGTCCATGCGGAGAACGTGGTTCTGGATGCCGGCCAGGAGGTTTCGCTGCCCGCCGGGGAGTACGTGCGCGTAAGCATTGCCGACCGGGGAGGAGGGATTCCCGCGGACTTGGTGCCGAAGATTTTTGACCCTTATTTCTCCACGAAGACAAGAGGTGAGCAGAAGGGGATGGGGCTTGGTCTGACGATCTGCCATTCAATCGTTCAGAAGCACGGCGGCGCAATTACCGTCGAGTCGAGGGAAGGCGAGGGGAGCGTCTTTCACGTTTACCTTCCCGCTACGCCGACGAAGATTGAAAAAGATAAACAAGCCTCCACGGCGGTTTCAGGCGGATCGTTGAAGATCCTGGTGATGGATGACGAGGAATGGGTGAGGGAGGTTCTTGGGGTGACGATCCGCGAAATGGGCCATGAGGTCGAGTTGGCGAAAGACGGAGGAACGGCGAGGGAGGCGTACATCGCGGCGAAAGATTCCGGGATTCCGTTTGACGGGGTGATTCTTGATCTGACGGTTCGGGCGGGAATGGGCGGCAAGGAGGCGGTTCGAACCCTGCTCGAGGTGGATCCCGATCTGAAGGCGATCATAATGAGCGGCTACGAGAACGATCCCGTGATTCAGGAATACAGACGTTACGGTTTCAAGGGCGCGCTGATCAAACCCTTCAGTATCGAGGAGCTCGGGGAGACGCTTATCCAGGTGGTCGATCCCTGACGGAAGGACGGGTTTCGCAATGGTTTACCGGGTAATTGCGGATATTGTGCTGGTCGTCCACTTTCTCTTTATTCTCTTCGTTATATTCGGCGGGCTGTTGGCGGTGAAGTGGAGGCGGGTTTCCTGGGTGCACCTGCCCTGCCTCGCCTGGGGGACGGCGATCGTCACCATCGGGTGGGTTTGTCCGCTTACCCCGCTCGAAAACCGTTTCCGGGAACTTGCGGGTCAGGCCGGATACGAAGCAAGTTTCATCGAGCACTACATCCTGTCGCTGGTTTACCCGGCGGGATTGACCCAGACGATCCAGCTCATCCTGGGCGTTGCGCTTCTCGCGTTCAACTGCCTGGTGTACGCATGGGTATTCCTTCGACATTCCCGCAAGGCAGAGAAATAAGGCCCTTTGACCGCCGATTCGGTTTTTTATGTCTTTATCCGTAGCCTTACCGCGTTTTATGCGAGATTTCGGGATCCGCGTATCGTTCGCGTATCAAAGAGACCCCCGAAGCAGATTGGGAATCCGTTGCTCGAGAATCGCAATCTGCTCTACTCAAGTCGGGTTAGGAGACTATTGATCGAATTCCAACGCAATTCCGACATTTTTGACGGAAAAGACGCCGAATCAGACCCCGGTTGCGAGCAATTTCAGCGTTCGGAAAGCCCATCCCTTTCCCGGAGGTTATTGGTTGGTATCGTTATTGGAGTCGCTCCATTCGAGTAACAGACGGTAGAAGCCCCGACCCTGCAGGGTCGCGTAATCTTTGGGCGGATCGGGATAAAGGACGACTTTCTCACGGTCGCCTTCGGCGTCGGGGAAGAAGGTTTCGATCACCTCCACCGGTTCCCAGCTTCCCGAGTCCCCGAGATCCTCCGTGAATTCGAGACGGGGAATTACACCGACGGCGCCCCGGGTTCGCGGAAATTGAAAGGCCACAACGGGATCTCCGCCCGCTTCGACCGGGAGGCCGATCTGTTCGAACGGCCAGACTTCGGGCTGTAACGGATCGAGATGGAAATAGTATTTGGCGAAATTGGGAATTCCATCCCGCGCCGGATTGCCCTCCGGATCCTGAGGGTCTTCGTGGAAAGCCGAGCCGGCGACCGCCATACCCATTGGCTGCGGAAACGTCTCGGTGACCCAATCGCCGTAGGGGTTTTCGGGCGCCTTTTCGCGAAGTTGGCCGAGACTTGCTTCGACGAGTGCTTCTTTAATCGCGGCGCGGAGAATGTTGCGGAACTGCTGTTCGCCGAGGGCTTGCTCGAGTTTCCTGACGAGATAACCGGTGATACCGCCTCTTGTATCCAAAATCTTCTGTTTAATATCGTCGTGGCATTTGCCCTGCATAAGATACAGCATCAGGCGGGCTCTCGAAGGCACGACCGTTCTGACGTAATGTTTCTGCCGTTCGGCAAGGTTTTCCATCAGTTGTTCGAGCTGTCCGGAAATTGCATCGAGCAGCGGGCCGTACAGTCCCGTTGCCGCCTGGAGGATGGGAGACCTGCCGGCGGTCTGATCCAGCATCGTGGAAATGAGGCTGAGCACGCTGGCGAGTTGTTGGGCGAGTTCCTCGGGGGTTTCCGCACCTCCAAGTAAGACACGAATGTTCGCTCTGACATCCGCGATCGTTTCCGCGAAATCGGAAATCTCCTGCAAGGCTTCGAGCGGGCTGTCGACGCCGATGGCCTCGAGAAGCTCGGAAAGGTCCCCGTCCAGCCCTTCGAGCCCATCCTCGCCGTCGATCCCGTCGAGAGGAATGTCCAGCCATTCCCTCATGCCTTCTTCGAGCGAATCGGCCAGATCGATTATCGCCTTGATCGCCTCCTCCAGGCCTTCCATCCTGTCGGCGTCTTCGGAATCCCCGTCGAAGTGGTATTCGCGCAAATAACGCATCGCCGCCGCCCTCTGCTCGTGCCAGCGGCGAAACTGATTCATCTCCGATTGTTTTTCCCGGAGGAGGCGGCGGGCTTCCTGTTCCTGGAGTTCCCGCAGCCGCTGCGCCGCACGGTCGAGTTTTTCCCGCGCTTTATCCAAATGCTCCCGCGCTTCTTCGGAGCACTTGCGGGCCTCCTCGGCCAGATCGGCGGCCTCTTCGAGTTCGTCGTCGCCAAGCGTGTGCGGATCGGCGATCATTTCATCCACTTCATCGACGAGATCCTCGGCATCCCATTTTTTTGCCTGTCCCTTCGCCAATTCGCTGGCGGCGCAATCGAGATCATCGTTGATTGCCGGGTCGTCCTTCCGTCTGCTCGGGATTCCGTCGAGGATCGCTTCCAGGCGATCGGTAAGTTCGCGGAGCAGCTCCCGCATCTCGTCGTTCAACCCGTCGGCTTCCCGGAAGTTCCTGGCAAGCTTCCGGTGAGCCCGGCTGCGTTCGAGCATTCGCGTCAAGAACTCGATCTGCTCGCAGAGACGCGTCTTTTCCTCCACGCATTCCTCGTACGCATTTTTCGCGTCCGTGTAATTGTCCCGGGCCTCGTTGTAATCCAGGTCGACCGGAAGCTGATGAGCGGCATCCTGCTGGGCTTCGTGCAACGCCTGTTCGGCTTCCTCGAGGTCGTCGAGTTTCTCTTCGATAGCCTCCCGGAGGTCTTCGATCTTTTCGACCAGATCCCGGTATTCGCCGGTACGCCCGAATCTCGTTGCCAAATCCCGTTCCTGGACGTCTGCAAAGTGCTCGAGTCGGGCCTCGTTGAAGACGGTTCCCGCGTAAAATCCCATCATCACTCCCGGGGCCGCCTCAAAGACCACCCATCCATCTTCGTCGAACTCCTCGTCCACAAGATGGATCGGCAAGGCCTCGCCGTCCCTGCTGCGGCTGTCGTAATGAGCCTGAAGTGCGTCGCGCAGGTCCTCCTTGGCGGCTTGCAGTTCGTCTTCGAGTTTGTCGATGCACAGGTTCAACTGCTGCGCCTTGTGGAAATATTCGGCTACGCGCGAGCGGGCCTCGCGACGCCGGGCCCGCTCTTTTTCCATTTCGTGATGAGCCTCTTCCATAGCCTCGCGCAGGGGGCCGACAGGTTCCTTCAGTTCCTCGCATTCCCTGGCGAGGAGCGCCTTTTCCGTGCGGGTTTCGGCGATCAGCTCGAGCAGCATTTCTATAAACTCCTCGGTTGGTTCGGATTCGAAATCCGCCTCTTCTCTGAGTTCCAACTGCCGCGAAGTCACTTCGGTCACCGGATTGCCGTCGTCGTCAAAGGCGATGAGTTCGGCTGAGTAGAAAAATGGTCCGTCCTCCGCCGGTTCCGGCGCTTCAAAGGCGAAACTGTAAACATCCTCGACTTCGGCCTGAATCAGCGGTTCCCCGGGAGCGTCGGCGTCGAAACCGGCGAAAATGGTGATGGCGGTGACGATTCCTTCCGGAGATGCCAGCTCTTCGCCGGTCGCGGGATCGACCAAAATCCAACTCAGGGCCAATTCGCCGGGAACCGGCACAAAGGTTTCGAGCTCGAGATTTTCAAACTGGTAAAAGCCGGACGGTTCGGCTGCCGGTGCGGGGGAAACGAACGGGACGATCATCCCCACAGCCAGCGGTCCGAAGTAGCGCCGGAATGTGCTTTGGGTTCTCATGGTGATCCTGTTGGAGTGGGTAATAACGGAGTTGATTTGACGGTTTGCCGATCCGCGGAAAGGGCGAAGCTGAGCGACTCGCCGCCCGGACGCTGGATGAAGAGATGAGAGAGGAAGAATTTGAGGGAAATCATTCGATAGGATTTCCGTGTCTTTGTCAATTTGAACCGGCAATGCGGGCGAAGCCCCGCGGCTCGTCCTCGAGGGAAGCGAGCCTGCGGACTTGAAAGGCTTCGGTGCCGTCGAATCGCTTCCGCCTCTGGGGTCCTTCCTTGTGTCCTTGACGGAACGACGTGAAAGAACGGTGTCCGTCCACAGGATTAGGCTGATCTAAAGGATTCGAGAGGAGGACGGCAAACGTTGCGAGGAAAGACGTTGTACTCGAGTTTTGGAAAATTCGGGGGGCTTGCACGACACATAACGAACGGCTTCAAGTAAGGCTCGGGAAAAATTTCCGTTTAGTGGAATGCCCTTTTAAGTGCCGCAGGATGGCCGTGACGAGAGGGTTTCGGTGGCACCGGAATGACAATCACCCAGCAGGGCGGCAAAGGGCATCCTTCGGCGTTTTCGTGGCCTTGATCGAGGAGGTCCACCGAGTGTATTTCTCAACTTTGGCATTGTTCTGTTTCTTCGATGCTTTGGGTTCAGCGCGAAGATTAGAAGTACTCAAGGACACCGCGGCGGGACTGTAGCGCAACGCCGGTGCGCGAATGGTGATGCCGGAGAAATCGAATCTGAGGGTTTATCATTACGAGGATCTGGAATTCGACCGTGAAGATCCGGTCAACACCGGAGTAATCTCGTATGAAGCGGCGGGATTCGCCGCTTTCCAAAGCGCCGCCATGCATCGGGTTGTGTACCGGAACCCCGAAACCGGGCGTGTATATCGATTCCTGACCACGCTGAGCGATCTGGAGCCGGGCTTGATCGCGCTGCTGTACCTGCTTCGTTGGCGGATCGAAAAAGTCTTTGATATCTTCAAAAACAAACTACACGAAACCAAGGCTTGGGGCAACGGGCCGGTATTCTCGCTCTTCGCGTTGCTCCACTTCAGTACGTCATGCCAATTCACCGTATGCACCGGGTGATCCTCTTCGCAGCCTTGTCCCACACCCTCCAAGTCATACCCATTCTCCAGTGCCCATTCCCGCACCACTTTCCATTCCCGCCAAGTCACTTCGTGGCGGGCGATGTGAAAGGTTTCGACCGTGCGTGTCCCCATGCTCATGGCCAGCGTGCCATCATCGACCAGTATCAAGTCCGACGGTGCCGTTCCCGCGTCGGTCTCGATGCTGAGTCGGAAAAAACCGCTCCCTGCATCGGACTTCCACTGCAGCGATCCGTCTTCCCCCAACATTTCCGGTGTAACCGGTAACGCCTGCCAGCTGATCAGGTCCTCCGAATGCTCCAGCTTCAAATGTAAGGTTGTCTCAGCGGTGAAAGCCGCTGCGGCCAGCAGCGAGGCGGTCGCCAGGCACCCGATTAACTTCATTCGTGGTTTCATTGCGCGAAATTCTCAAGGTGCCCGCCGATCATAATGCGGGGTTACGGTTGTAAGAAATAGAGCACCGGCCCGAGCGAGCATTATTGGTGGTCCTATATGATTGTGAAGGAATTCTGATTTACAGGAATTGCTTGCAATGCAAAAACTAAGGGCTCCTTTAACATACGGATGAAAATGAATCAAACGAATTGGCATCCGCATAAAAATGTATGTGATGACCTGATCAAAAGCATTAGATCGGCATTGTTATGGGTGCTGCCGAGCGAGAGGGAAGGGCGAGAAAAAGGTATAGGTAAAAAGTTAAAAGAAGGGCATAGGCATTGTCCGTGAGGACAGGTAGGGGAACGTTCGGAATTCAGGCTCGTCATTGAGCGGGCGACTAGGGAAATCGGCCTTTCGTGGCATAACAAAAAGGAATTGATAAGAAATCGTTTTTAAGGCGGTACGGGCACCCACCATCTGCAGCCGGTCCGCGGGAGCGCTCTCATGGGGAAGAGAGTTGGGGGAGACTGCCCATCACCGGTTCGGTTTCGTAGTCGGGGAAAAGGGTCATCGTTGCAGGGGTCGACGACGCATTCCCCGGAGCCCGGGGCGGTGGCGTTGTGGGTGGGGGTCTCGGTGGTCCTGGTTGTGGTCGTGGGGAGGCGGGGGCGGGTGAACGGCAGGGAGCTGTTCGAGCTGGACACCTTCCGGAATGACCAAGAGGAACGGGTATAAAGGTGGACATGAGCTATGCTTGACGTCGCGGGATCAGCGAGGGGGCTCGTCGGCTACGGCGAGTCGTGGCTTAATGCCATAAAGGAGGACGGTTCTCAAAGAAAGCCCTGTTCATTTGGTAAGTGTTTAGAGAATCACAAGAAAGGAAGATGACGGTTTTTGTTTGCGGTTCCGATGAACGCGATTCGGGGCCGACGGCCCGGGGGAATCGCTTGCCGATAAATTTTCTCATGGAATGCGCACACGGTAGAAACCGGTGCGACCGGTCATGCTGAAATCGAACTCATACCAATCTCCTCCGGCTGTAACCGTGCGGAGATGCTCGAAGGGCATAATCAGATCGGGACTCCACTCAATTTCATAAGTTTGCCCGGGCTCCGTACGCCAGGAAAGCCGCATCATTCCCGGTTCATCCGTCAAGCGCGTGAGCGTCAAACGCCGTTCGCCGGGAATCAAACCAAAGCGGCCCGTCCCCGCATTGTAATCAAATTCGGTAAACAAGCCGCCGCCGCCCTCTGCAGAGGGATATAAGTAACGGTAGCGGATTTTCGTGAAGGCAAGTGACAAAATTTCCTGCGGCGGATGATTCATTCCCGCCTGTGCCATTGTCTTGTCGACTACGCGGACCTCCTCCAGCTCAAGGCGCACAAAAACCTCATCTCTGCTGTCGGCGGATGCCGCCACATCCACCCGCACTTTCGGGATGTTTTCGCCGCTGACCAGCGCAAGAAATAGCCATGGGCTGTTGCTATCGGGGGCGCGTACCACTTGAAACGACCCCGCCTGCCCCTTTCCAATCACAGTATCCACCCCGAAACCTTCCACCGCGCTCCAACCCTCGTGTGCGGGGTCGGGCGCACTGCCGGGTGGCGCACCGGAAAATTCAATCCATGCCCACTCCGCACCCGAAACCGTCGCCGGGCCAGAGATGAAACCGCCGCAGACAAGGAGCAAGCAAACGGTGTTTCTCATCATTCGAGGCGGGTCGAAGCGTTTGATCAATTGCCTCATCCGCCTGTGTTCGATTTCAGATCCCACCACACGGATGTCCGTTCACCACCTGTGCCGTCCGGCAGTAGAGCGGTATAGGCGACTTCGATGCCTGAGCCTGGCCGTGGTTTCGCCCGAGTGAAACTAGTATCTTGTAACATTTAAATGTTCGGGTATAGTCGCCTCAGTTTTACTCGGGCCTTTTCGTTTGTGAAGTGCCAGTTGATTGGTGCGCCCCGATTATTCCGGTCGCTTTCCCAAGCC
>SLTG01000086.1 GCA_007130045.1 Opitutales bacterium | reverse complement strand
CTCACCACCCCCCGCGACCCCCCCTTCCTTCGCTTTCTGCTGAAACCAGCGGAATAAAGAACCCCCGTTACCCCAGCCCCCCACCCACGGAAGACCCAGATCAAAACAGGCGGTGTCAATTATATTTTGCCTGGCAGATTATGGGACACTACGGCGCGGACTCCCAATCCGTGGCGACCGGACTTCGACGAGCTCAGTCGAGTCGGTTTACCCCGGGAGACTCCAGGGCGGACTCCGGGGGTAAACCCCGTCGCCACGACATTTCGGGAATCGACGGCATCCGGTCTAACAATATTTTGCCAGGAATTATATCCTTGACGGATTTCGAGCTCGAACGAGATGCGGGCACACGGAAGGCAGGCTTGCCGGCATTCGGGTTAACGGACATGCTGCGGCCCTATGAACCTACGTGTTGGCCATGGTTACGACCTCCACATCCTCGCCGAGGACCGGCGCCTCGTCCTCGGGGGCGTCGAAATTCCGCACCACCGGGGACTGCTCGGGCATTCCGACGCGGACTGCCTGACCCACGCCATTTGTGACGCTCTGCTGGGCGCGGCGGGGCTTCAGGACATCGGCCATCACTTTCCTCCCACCGACGAGGCGTTCCGCGACATCGATTCCCAGGAACTCTTGCGGCAGGTCACCGGGCTGATTGCCGAAAAGGGTTTTTCCATCCTCAATGTCGACTCGACCCTTGTCGCCGAATCCCCCCGCATCGCCCCCCATCGGGAAAAAATGATCGCCACCCTCGCCCGATCCATGGAGGTCGCGCCCGAGCAGGTCGGGGTGAAAGCCACCACCAACGAGGGAGTCGACGCCACCGGCCGACGCGAAGCCGTGGCCGCCTACGCGGTCTGCCTGATCGGCAAAACCGAGAAATGTCGAAGAATGTGGCGGTTTGGGAGGGGGACAGGAGCGCCCTGAATCCCCAGCCAAACAGCTTGAGAAATCGCTTCATGCATGCATGAACGGCAGCATAAAGAAGTCGATTACCCTTGATGAAGATGCATACCGGAGACTCAAGAGCTGGAAGCGATTTCCGGACGATTTTTTTTTCAAGGTAATCAAGCGTGTTGTTCCGGAGGCCGGCACTTTGGGGGCGCTGGCACGGTTCGCCGACCGGCAAACAGTTGCCGTTTTCCCTTACCAAAGAAGCTCTTATACTGGCCCTGCATCTGAGTATTGGGGTTGCTAGACTATTGCAACCAGGTCTCATTCTCACCCCGTGAAACCCCTTGAACTCTCTCAACCAATACAGCAACCATGCCAGAACAACCATCGATCCTCCTCACGGCCGTCACATGCGGACGAACTTGCGTCACACGGTGTATCTCCATTTCCGCCCCGATCGTTCTCGGACTGATCCTCCCGCTTTTGCCATTGGCCCGCGGAGAGACCGGAGAATTCGTCCCCGGAAACGGCATGGAGGCGAGATCCGAAAGAACGTCCGCCCTGGGATCCCCGCAGGCTCCCACCGAACCCACCGTTCCCGGCGCGGCGATCGGTCCCGGTCAGAGGGCGATGGGCAGTCCGGTCAATCTCGGCATCGTCCCGGATTTCGTCTGGGATTTCCGCGACGATCTCGGCCGAAGCGACTTCGGCTTGCGCGAGGTCGAGTTGAATTTCGGCGGTGCGATCGATCCCTATTTCGAAGCGGTACTGACGGTGTCCTACGCGGACGATGACGGCTTCGACATGGAGGAGGCCTACATCTCGAGCACCTATTTCCCGGGAGAGCTCCTGGGAATGAATCTGATGGCTCAAGCGGGTCGTGAATTCATTCCTTTCGGCTACCTGAATCGGATTCACCTTCACGATTTTCCGCAAGTCGATCCGCCTTTCGTGATCGAGGAGCTCACCACAGACCACGGATTCATCGGCAACGGTGCGCACCTGGAATGGCTCGCTCCCCTTTTCAACCCGACGTTCAGTGTTTCCGCGGGTTTCTACGATTCGATCGAACACAGCGTCGGACGCCGCATCGAGGGACGTCCCGCCGTGCTTCGCCTCCAATCGTATTGGGAAAGCCAAGACGGCAATCACGGCTTCCTCGCCGGAGTCTCCGGGCTGAGCGGAATCGGACGGACGGACGGACGCCGTCCCGAAACGGATTACCGCACCGTCGGACAGACCCGCCACGTGATCGGCGCCGACCTCAGGTACCGATGGTCGCCCACCGGGGAAAAACGCGGCCTCATCTCTGGAACGGAATTCCTCCGGCAGGCGGCGAAAATCCACCGCAGGGCCGACGCCGACGATCTCCGGGACTATCAGGAAGACTTTTCGGACGGCGACCGAATCCGGGATCTCGGTTTCTACGCGTACTCCCAATACGACTTCAATCCCTTTTACAGTGCGGGATACCGCTTCGACTACACCGATCTGCTCCTCTCCGACGGCGATGCGGATCTGTACGGGCATTCCTTATACGGCGAATACCGGCCTTCGGAGTTTTCCCGTCTGCGTCTCCAGTATCAGTTCCGGGACGGAGACAACTTTATCCGCAGCGACCGGATGGCCTCCAACGAGCATCGCGTGCTGCTCCAGGCAACGTTCTTCCTCGGTTGGCACCCTCCCCACGTTTTCTGAAACGCCTAAAAACGATTGCCAGCAACATTCGAAGGACAACCACTATGCGAAACATTCAACAAAAGCTTGCGACCGCTCTTGCCT
This sequence comes from Opitutales bacterium, assembly GCA_007130045.1. Lineage (GTDB taxonomy): Bacteria > Verrucomicrobiota > Verrucomicrobiia > Opitutales > T3Sed10-336 > PXDC01. Next base: position 15,457 of record SLTG01000086.1, on the reverse strand, counting down.
TTCTCTTACTCGCGCTCCCGCCGCTCGCGGCGGCCGAGGCCGCTCTTCGCGTCGTTGCGACGACCACGGACCTGGCATCGCTGCCGGAGGAAATCGGGGGCGAACGAATCGCCGAGGTGCACAGTCTGAGCAGACCCCTCGAAGACCCTCATTATCTGAATGCGACTCCCGGGATGGTCGTGAGGACGTCACGTGCCGATCTGTTCGTCATGAACGGAATGGATCTGGAGATCGGGTGGATTCCCGCGGTGCTCCGGCAGACCCGAAATCATGCGGTTCGCCCGGGCGGGTCGGGCTTCGTCGATGCGTCGTCCGGGGTCCGGGCTATCCAGGTTCCTGACGTCTCCCCCGGCGACCTCCGCGCCCTGGGTGACGTCCATCCGCAAGGCAACCCTCATTTCACACTGGAACCTGTCCAATCAATCACCGCCGCACGGAACATCGCCGAGGGGTTCCGGCGCGTCGATCCGGAATTCGACGAGGTTTACCAGTATAATCTGAAACGCTACGAAGAACGGGTGCGGGACGTGAGCATCGGGGGCGAATAGACCCGAGGGGTCGTTTCAGACGCAATCGTCGTGTTCCTCCCACTCCTCAAGCCCCTGCTGAATCCGGACTAATCACGGTCAAGAGTCATTTCGACATGATCGCCTTCGGGACCGACGGCGCGGAGATGGAGGTTCATGCCGGGGTAGAGATCGGAGACAAATTGAAAATCGCCGTCGCCTCCGAGTGGACGATCCCGGGCAAATTGAAAGTCGGGCTCCTGCCCTTCGCGGACCTCGAGGGACTGAAGTTTGATGCCTGAGGCGGCGATGGGCTGACCGACGATCAGGGCGTGGTGATCGTCCAACATCTCCAGGGTGATCCGTTCGGGATCGAGGCCCGGAGTCGAGGACTCGGTACCTCCGTCCGCCACCGTTGGCAAGTCGGAAGGATCGGTGACAAAAACCGCGGGTGCGGTTACCTCCGATCCCGAGGTCTCTCCGGAAGTTGCCCAGACCGTAATGGGCAGGCCCGGTGTCAGATCCAAAACGATACGCACTCCGCCATTCGCCTCGATCGGCTCAAACGTCGCCAGGCTCCAGTCGAGGTCACTTTCCTCCCCGATCATGATGGCAAGGTGGCTGCCAACCACCGCACCGCTTTGCACAGTGAGAAACGCGTGCCCGGGATCCACGGACTTCAACTCGACTCCGTCCGGATCGAGTGACGGGCGAACGACGGGAGAGCCGCAGGCGGTGAGGATGAGCGCGAGCACACTGAGCGTGCCGGCGAGCGAGCGATGTTGGATCGATTTCATGGTTTGTTTGGGACTTTGTTTAATGAAGAGAAGAAGGTGCCGGATGCTTTCCATCCCAGCGCAAAAAGAGGGCAACCGACAGTCCGGCACTCCCGAAAATCATGGCCATCACGACAATCTGGTATCGGATCGCCAGCAAAGGGTCCACTCCGGCGATGATCTGACCTGTCATCATTCCGGGAAGGGATACGAGCCCAACCGCCAGAAACGCGTTCACTTGCGGGATCAACGCCGCCTTGAACGCCACCGTCATGGCCTTGTCGGGCTGAACGCCTCTGGATCGTTCGTCATCGAACCGCTCCCCGGCCAGGCTGATTGCGGTCATGGCGTTGGCGAAAATCATTCCGGCCAGCGGAATAAAATCGTCATTTTCTCCGGGCTGTCGCCCTCATGGATCATCACATCCACGAAATGCTCTATTGGATGGAACACTATAGCGGAACCCTTCCTCACTCGGGCAAAGATGCCTAATGCGAATGGCACGGTTAAGCAGGGTTAAAGCGGCGGGCCAATCGCTCGATGCGAAAGAGCCGGTCGATCTCGTCGAGATAAACGTTCGCCTCGGTCTCGCCTGCCTCGGCGACCGGGATAAAGTACCGCCTGGCATGTGACCAAAAGTTCACATGCGTGACGCCCGGGCGCGCGGGAATTCCGCCGAGGTTGTTCGCTCCGTCGGTTTGCAGGATCCCTTGGTATTTTTCGAGAGTCTTTGCCGGGGTAGGTCCGTGCTTGCCTTCAGCGAACTCGAAGAACACCGGTCCGTCCAAGGCCCGGTAGGTCCACAAACAGGCCTCCTTGGTAGCCTCCTTCTTTTGCGGGCTCATCAGCGGGACCGGAGTCGGATCCATCATCAAATACCTCGTTGCGAGCGTCTCGGCTATAATTGCCCGGACAATGGATTCGAGTTTTTCGCAGGCCTGGCGCACCAGGGACACCAACGTGTTGGGCGCGAAGCTTATCCCCTGCCGGGCGAACTGACCGCACTGGCGGTTGGAAAAAAACGAAGAGGTGTCCGCTGGTCGGATCGGCCTGAAGGGTTCCGCGCACCCAGGCGCAGAGTCCGTTGGAACTCTTGCGCATATCCGTAATCCCCGGGGCAAGGAACACACGCATCGCGGCTGTTTGCGAGACCATCATTGCCGGAGTCCCCTGGGCGCCGTTCGTTTCAGCGTTGGACGGGAAACGACGGAAGAGGAAATTGAACACGTCATTCATTTATCCCGGAACAACTCTCTTTCCCAATCACGCTCATGAATATGAATGATCTATTAGAGCAGGATGTAATTTGACGAATTTCAATATTTAACTGAGAAGTGTCGAACTCCGTATCCTGATCTTGGAAGCTCCCATCACCACTTGAATTCAACAACCTCCTACGGTATCAGTTCGACGCCGACGCGGTAGAATCTATTTACCTCGGTGCCGTCAGCATGTTCGCGTGTGTATGTCAGCATCCGATTCGAATGGGAATCCTTCATGTCCAACACCTCCCAATTCGGCTGCACCAATGTGGTCGTACGATAAACCCAATAACGTCGTCCTGCGACGCCGAGCCAGGCGATTCGGTCCTGATTCGCCTCGTACGTGATCTCGGTAATGACAAAACGCGAATGTGTATTCCTGGGATGAATACCTGCTACATAGGCTTGATGCGCGGTTATACCGTCGCCGCGGAAGTCGGTCTGCTCGGCTGCGTCGTAATCCAGAATGCCGGGTTCCACCAGGCCGTATTCGTCAAGCCACCAGTGCGGCGTCCCCTTGGCAGCCAAGGGCAAGTCATCTTGTATTCGCACGGTTACCGGACTGCCGAGAATCGCCATGTCATCGAGTTTCGCCGAACCCGCCATGGTGGGCGGCTCATCTCCGGGAGACAGGCCAATCCTATGAAAGGCCGCCTCATCCACCGGTAATACTTCCACCCAACCCAGTCGCACCCATTCGCCGCGCCCGGCATGGCTCGTCCCCGTGATCTTGCCGCCGAAGTTGCGCAAGGATGAATTCTCGATTGTCCCTCCCGTGTTCGAATCGAAGAGGCCGCCGTGCTGCAGCGCTTCGAACGCGATCGCTTGTTCAAGCTCTCCACCCGCATCGCGAATAACAAGATTCATATAGGCACTTTCGACACCGGCGTCGCCGGAACCGGTTACGCGGAGCCAGATCTCGGCGACATAACGTTCACCCTGACGATAGTGCGTACGGCTCAAATAACCGGCGAAATCAGCGCGTGACATCCGGTCGGCCGCCGCCGGATGTGCCGCGATTCGCAATGCGGCGTGTACCCGGTTCTCAACTTCTATCGTTATCGAACCCGGTTGGCGCGTGGGCCTGATTGTGCCGAGATCCTCTTCCTGAGCCAGAACCGCATCGGGACAGCCGGTCCAGGCGCTGCCGTCAACCCATGAGATCGGCAGGGTACCGCCTTCGGCCCGGCTTGTTGTGCGGAAAGTCAATACCGCCCATTCACCGTTCCGCCCGTCAATGCTGGCATCGGCACTGAACACGACCAAGCTAAGGAGAGTGCCGCCGTCGGGGGCGGGACTGGTGGTGTAGTCGAAGCGAAATGCATCGCTGACATCGCCACCACGGGACGCGCGCGCCAGGTTAATGCCGGGCGGCAGGTGCAACGCCGCGTTGAACCCGGCGTAGGGTTCTTTGCCGTCCTCCATCAGCAAACGCATTTGGACCGGTTCATTCGCGAATGCCTTTACATGTTCCAACCGCATGGTGGGTTCTATCAGAACAAATTCCGCAGTCAGATCACGATCATCCTCCAGTACAAGTGTTCTACGCGGGCTGGTAACACCGTCGCTCCATTGAACAAACCGGTAATCTTCCTTCGGCACCGCCCGAAATTCAACTTCGGTGCCGGGATTGTAAACATAGGAACCCGGTTCGGGGAATATCGCCCCGCCTTCGATCCCCTCTTTAAAAGCCACATCCAGCCTGACCAATCGAATGTCCATATCCCCGACATTGATCTTATCATCTCTTTTCGGAAGCAGTGTCACACCGGCATGGGGGTTTAGCGTGTGGACCGCACCCCAGTAGTGCAGGTGGCCCCCGGCATCCAGGGCAAAACTCGTATTTCCGGCATTCGTGGCCGAGGACCCGCCGATGGCCGCAATCTCCCGAATCTCGGGCAAGCCGGTCAGCTTTACCGGCTCGGCACGATCGTCCTGAGTCCCATCCCCGAGTTGGCCCGACCTGTTCACTCCCCAGGCAAAAACCTGTCCGGCCGTATTCAGAGCCAGATTGTAATGTGGTCCGGCTGAGACCGCTGTAATATCACTCAATCCCGGCACGGTTACCGGACCGGCAACCTGCTCCATGTGTCCTTGACCCAACTGACCATATTGATTGTCACCCCAGGCAACCACGTTTCCGTTACCGAGCAGGGCGAGGGCGTGATTTTCACCGAGCGACAGCTTAACCGCACTATTCACTTCTTCCAGACGGGAAGGAACCTCAGTGCCGCTCCAGGTCCAGACCGTTCCGTCGGCCCGCACCGCGGCCAGCTCCGATCCGCCCGCGGCAATGTCGATCACACCCTCAATCGCCTCGCCCTCTTCATCGATCAACAGAACCGGCCGGTTGCTCGTTTCTTCGGGATAACCACTGATATTTCCCCATTGCATCACCCGTCCGTCTCCAACAAGAGCCAGACTGCGCATATGCCCGGCCGCCACCTGTCTTACCCCTCGCAGGATCGGCATCTCATCCGGCCCCAGCACTGGAGCAGTGTCCCGGTCGGGGTATTGGAAGGAACTGAACATGCCATGCCCGCATTGACCTTCTCTATTACGCCCCCAGGAATACACATAACCATCGGCATGCAAAGCGAGGTAATGAGTGATGCCATTGGCCGCTTGCACAATATGGTCCATAACCCGCCCTGACTCACGAATCCAGGACCATGAGGAAATCCATTCAGGATCCCCCTGCAAATGGAACAGACTACCGTTATCATACAAGACCAGCAGATTACGAAAACTGCCGCCGGCCAGCCCGGGGGTCGTATCCAGGGGCATCAAGGAAAACCAGGCGGTCAGATACTGATCCCGGTTCAAAACGACCTCTGTCTCGCGGGCGCCTGGGTCGGCCACCGAACCGGTCCAGCCGGTGAACACATGTCGATGCAGAGGGTGCGCTTCGACCGAGACCCGGGTTCCGGGCGGGTAATCGTATTCGCCGGCTCCGGGAATACTGTAACCGCCGCCCGCCGGATCCACAGCCATCGTCAAACGGGCGTCCGCATCGTGGCGCAACTCAAAATGGGCGGTGATTTCGGTGTTACCCGTAATCATGGCCACCGTTTGCGCCTCGTTCATCCCGAAAACGTTGCCCCCCCATAATGAAAACCGATAACGTTCAGCGGGGACTGCCAGCAGCGGCACCTCACTACCGTGGCGGGCATAATACTGTCGGCGACCGGGAAAAATCGCCCCCCCATGATCCGGTTCCGCCGACAAGGAAAACGCAATGGACGATTCGTTTCTATGCATCGCCTCGATTTCCAAGGGAGACAGAACGGACTCTCCCGGCGTTCCGGAGACCGCTCCAAGGGCGTCATCTCCCCAGGCAAAGACCTGTCCGTCAACGGCGAGGGCCACACTGTGAGTGAAACCGGCGACGATTTCGATGATCGGGGGAAGATCGGTCACCTCCACGGGTGTTTCCCGGTTGATTCGCGTTCCGTCCCCGAGCTGCCCTTCTCCATTTTTCCCCCAGGCATAAACCTTTCCATCCGCGTCCAGCGCCAGCGTGTGCCTGCCGCCGGCGGAGATCGAAACAATGTTGCCCGGTAATCCGCCCACGATTTCAGGCGCGTCAAAGCCGGCACCCCACTGCCAAATCCGACCGTCATTATCCAGGGCATAGCTGTGCGGAGCATAATTGAGCGGATCGCGGCCGACCGCCACTGAGTGAATCGAGGGAAGGTTCTGTACGACAACGGGCGTTTCAAGCAAATCGGCATAAACGGGGTCTATCTGCCCAGCATGGTTCCGGCCCCATCCCAGCACCCGCCCCTGAGTGTCAACGGCCAGAACGTGGCCGCCGCCGACCGCAACACCGACAACATCAGTCAACCTGCCGTAGCCGCAGAGCCCATGCACGGCCACCATATCTTTGGTATGATCCTGAGCCCGCCATCCACCCAGCATACCATCAGCACGGCTGCCGGCGGCCCAAAGGCCGCCCTCGGTATCGAGCACCATGATCACCTGTCGGCCCGCGGCGAGCTGAGAGATCGCACCCTTCTCAAGACTCAGGGTATACGGTTCGACTTCCCACTCGTTTTCGGCGGGGCGGGCGGGAGTCCAGGGGCGTCCCCAGACCAGCACATCGCGGATGCCGTTCCAATAACGTTGGCCGAGCACCGCAGTCATTTCATCTCCGGCGGCGACTCGCTCAACCCCTCCCCGTTCGGCCAGCGGCGGCAGCCCCTGGACCCGCAGGCGTTCGCCGCCTCCCGATTGTCCGGCACCGCCTTCGCCCCAAACCCACAGCGTGCCGTCCGCACGCAAAAGGGCCGTATGGCTGACTCCCGCCGCAAGAGATTGCGACTGAAAATGGGCGGTAACCTCGATATCCGTTGCGGCGTTAACGGTGGTTACCTGCTGTCGCGGATCGGCTACCGGTCCGCTCCAATGCGAAAAGCGGTAACCCTTTTCCGGAATCGCCTGCAACGAATGGGCTGCGTTCCGCGTTATCTGGTAATCGCCCGCCGCCGGCTGCGTGGAGTTCAAACGGCAAAACCCTCCGTTCGCGGGTTCCACCTGAAGGTTCAGGGTTATGTCCGTTATTTCCGGGTCGCTTGCCGGTACGAAGCGAGCGTTCACTTCGGTCTCCGTAGCAAGGGTAACCGTGGTGGTCGCCGCGTTCGGATCGACCACGGGCCCGTCCCAGCGGTCGAACAAAAAGCCGGCAGCCGGTTCCGCCCGTAGCGGCATGGTGATGCCGATATCATCGACATAAACGCCCACCGGCGGCACGACTGTCCCGCCGTCATGTGGTGACTTGGTTAACCTCAATTCTCCCATCCCCGCCGGCAGTGAGCCGCGGTTAAAGTGCCAGACATCGTTAAGCACCGCGCCCCCGTTGGGGCTGCGTCCGCCGACCAGCCAGACATGGCCGCCGCCGGTGGTCAAAGCCGGATATTCGCGCGCCGACCAATGGTCGCCTCCGGGCTGCGGCATCGTCCTCACCCAGTGCACGCCGTCCGCGGACTCCCAGACCGCCTGACCGGCATACTCCGTTCCGGCATCCGGCCCGGTGGCGACCACGATGCGGCCCTGGTGAACGACCGCCTCAAAATAACGTCCCCAGGGACCGTTGTCACTCAAACGCTCCCAGGAAACGCCATCGGAGGTTGTCCAGACTTCACCACGTTTACCGGGGTTCCAGACCGTGGCTTGCGCCGGATGAATCAACAGATACAACCGGCCGTCGAAATTCACCGCCACGGCCCGTTCCGCCCGCCACGGCGGGTCGTCGGTCACCAGAGTCCAGTTGGCACCGTCGCCGGATGTCCAGACATCCGATATGGCCGATGACCAACCTAGGTGCTCCCGCCCGCCGATCACCCAGAGTTTATCCTGGAAGACCACCGTCGCCGGTTCATGGCGCGCCGACCAGTCCGCCGCGGCCGTTACCTCGGTCCAGTTTCGCTCGGCATCCATTGCCCAGACATCGTTCAACGGCTGATTGGCTGTCCGCGATCCACCGGAACCCCCGATCACCCAGAGCCGGTTGTCGAATACCTCCACGCTATGATGACTGCGGCTTGACCAGGGAGCCTGCAAATTTCCGGAATCCCAGTCCCATTCGATGTTGCCGGACTGAATCGCCGTCTGAATATCCGCAAAATAAACATAACTGTTACGGCTGATTGCACCGTGTCCGCCCAATTGATAAAGCCTGCCCTGAAATTCGGCGATGCCCGTAGCGAAGTGGCTGGGGTTCACCCCGAACTCGCCGGTGACCGGGGACCACGGGGGGGTGGCGGGATTGGCGTTCCGAACGAAAACCGCCTGCAACAGCGCCTGCCGCGTGGCGCTCCACTGCAACGGGTTCTCCGTTTGTCCGTCCGGGCCGTTCCCGCTCCAATGCGAGAAGTGGAAACCGGGCGCCGGCAGCGCGGTTACGGAAATATCGCTGTCACGCTCTACTCGTTGAGCGACCTCGGGGACCGTGGTGCCGCCGTATTCGGGATACGCGTCGAACCCGATCCATACGCCCGGGGTGTAAGGATAATCGGGCACGCTCAGACTTTGCACCGCACTCCATTCGGACATCGCCAAGCCGGCATCAACAGTACGAACCGACCAGTAAATCTCGCCCGGCGGCAGTTCATTATAGGTCACCCCGGAACGCACCAGTTTCCCCCAATTGCAGGGCTGCACGATCCCGGAAGCGACATCCCACACGCCTTCGGTTGTACCGATGCGAATGATGTAGCGTAAACCGGCGTCGGGCGTGCGGTCGTCGCTTGCGCCATCCCAACTGAATGCAACCCTCCCGTCACCGAGGACTTCGGCCTCGAACTGGGACGGCGGCGCCGGGGCGGCGTTGGCGGCGCCGTCCCCGCGAAACACAGCGCTCAGGTTTCGCGTCAGATATCCGATAATACTCTCGCTTCGAATCGTGCCGCTCTGCCTGCGCGTGCCCGAGGCAAAGAAATCCACGCTGCCGTCACCGCTCACATCGCCGATCGCCAGAGGGGCGGGGACGCCCGTACCTGCGCCGACGCCGGGCAAATCGTGCTCGACAGGCTCCAACACCTTGCCGCCGCGATTGCGCCAGACACGGAGTCGAGTCGGGAACATATCATCCGGCGTATCCCATACGCCCATTCCGGTGAGGAACGTCTCCCTTCCCGTCAGTAATAAATCGCGGCGACCGGTATGGTCCAGATCGACCCAATGCATGCCCCCGCGATAGAGACCGGGCAGATAGTCCAGGGCTTGAATCGGCTCCAGATTCCCTTCGCCGGTCCCCTGATAAATTCGCGTAATGGCTTCGACACTGGAACCCAAGCCGGCCGCCGGCAGACCGCTGATCGCGAGATCGTCGAGGCCGTCGTTATTGAAGTCCGTCCAGGCGATCGCCGAAAAAACCAGGTTCGGTAAATCAATTTCGACAATCGCGAAGGTGTCGTCGCCGTTGTTGCGGTACAATACGGTTCGCGGCGTGCCCCCCTCGTCGGCGGGATCGACAATCCCGGTGACCAGCAAGTCGGGGTAGCCGTCGCCGTCGAGATCTCCCCAGGCCATTGTCCCCGAGGAACCGCCGTCGCCCAAGTGATTAAGGAACGCGCTCCCGCGGGCATCCAGGGTGATCGGGGAAAATAAACCATCGTTTCGCTGCTGGAAAACAAAGACGCCATCCTCGTTTACCAGCGCCAGATCGGGACGGCCGTTGCGGTTGTAATCGATCGCCGTTATATAACCCGCGCCGCCCCCGCTGCCGGCGACCGGCAGGCGAATGCCGCTATCGCTGAAGTTTCCGCTCCCGTCATTCCAATAAAGACGGGTATCCCCTTCGGTCGCCAGCCAAAGATCGGGCGCCCCGCTGTTGTTGACATCGCTCCAGACCGCACCCCCTCCGGCCGTTGCCGGAAAGCCGGCCGCGCTTGGTTCGAAGGTTCCGTCGCCCTGATTCAACCAAAGTGCGGTTGAGGGAGCGGTCTTGTCCTCGATGGAATCGTAACGTTCCCCGGTGGCGATCAGGTCGAGCCTGCCGTTGGCATTGACATCGGCGAAGGCCGCCGCACCCTTCAGAAGCCGCAATGCTTCAAGCCCGGATGTCGTTTGCTTTTGAAAAGCGCGTAAAGAAATCGTATTTCCCGGGACATACGGATTGTCATTTTGGGTGTCGATACGGATCGGGGTTTCGTCCGAAGCGATCAGGACGTCGCCGGCCAGCGATTCCAAATAAAAATCCGTCAGGGTCGGGACGCCCCCCCAGACATGGAAAAACCGCAGGTCCATTTGACTGACCGACGGCTCCAGCAAATCCGTCACATCGATCGGGAATTCTCGCTGGACAGCGCCTTGCTGATTCAGATAGGGAAAGGCCTGGCGCTCTCCACGTCGGGTGTGCAGCCTGATGGGATTCCAACCCACATCGAAAGCGCTGTTCGCTTCAATGCCGACCATGGCAATCGTTTTCGGTTGATACCCGATGCGGTCTTCCATAATCAGGGCTTCCTCGCGAAGACCGCCCTCCAGCAGGTAATCATAAGCGATCCAAGCAAAGCCGCGACTGCCGGCCTCGTCGATCTGCACGCCCCAGTTCGTGCCCCAGGAATTGACGATCAACAGGGCACCGCGCCGCGTTTCGCCGGTCCGGTCGTCCACGTACTGAAGATTGTCGTCATAGCCCACCACGGTTAAGGCGTGGCTTTCCCGGGTTGTGCCTTCGTCTCGAAAGTACACCCCGTTATCCACGCCATTCTCTCCTTCGGCGTACGGATAATAGTCGAAATTCCGATAGGTCCGATGCAGAGTCACTACAGCCAGATCGCCATCGAACAGATGTCGCTTGAGCATGGCCAGTCCCGAGGCCGAATCAATATTCGGAATTCGGCCCATACGCGACGCGCGCCAATTCATCGCGCGCAACCAGATTTCCTTGTCCTCCGGAATGGTTTTCGTGCACCCTTCAGCCGAATACGGCATATCCTCCCAGCTCGCCGTGCCGCGATCAACAAACAACGCCAGCGAATCGTATGGACTTACCCCACCGCTTGAACCTCGGGGCAGCAAATTATACGTCCACATGGGACTCGCGATCCGCTCCGGATCCGTCGCCGGGTCCGGCCGCAACCATTTGTTCTCACGGGCTTCCTGGTAAGTTTTGTAATAGTAGGTCGTCGCAAACGCCGCACAACTGCCAAGTCCGCCCTGACTGCGAACCACGGGCAAATGGTCTATGTTCAGATGCCGGCTTGGCAAGGCGGACATGACCTGCAACCCCGAATCAGGCACGTACATCCGCTCGTGATAAGCAGCCAGTTCTTCATCGGACAGTTCCCTTACCCCCGTCGCACGGGGATCAGTCGTCGCGGTTGCCAACTGCGGCAGGCCCAACAACACAGAAAATACGCAGGCTACTGCGGCAACGCCCACATAATTACGGTGGGAAAACACCTTCGCCTTCCTGCAAGGAACCCTATTGCGTCTTACGGAGCGTTGTAATACCATTAGTTATTCTCCTTCGGGGTTTCGGACAGGCGGGATCCCTGGATTTCGATTCGTAGCGGCGCGACAAACCATTGATCCGTACTCCAGCTGGCGTCGGAAATATCAAAGGGATACCCCTCGGTATCGAAACTCGTCACCAGATTCGCGGAAAAGTAATAGAGCAAATTGTAGGCGACGGTTTCATCCGGACCAGGCGCCGGCAGTTCGATGCCGCTGGTTCTGGCTTCCGCAGGGCTGATCAAGGGCCCGACGTTGTCTGCTTCAAGATGAAGCGCGTCCACCCGCCACCCCTGGTCATCGGATGCCGTCACCGTCACCGTGCCGCCTATCACGGTGTTGTTATACCACATGATACCGGGATCATAATGAGTCCGGGTCAAAGGCGGTTCGAGTGCCGCGTCGATGGTAACACGCAGCGAATCGACATGTTCATGCGGCAAGCGCAGCTTCAGAATCCGCATCCCTTCCATGGCCGAGTGTTCCACGACCTGGAGATCGACGTCACCCAAATCACCTTCGATCACGGCCTTTTCCACGCGACAGCCCGCCACGTTCCCATACGGATGATCGACGGAGTAACCCCCAAGCTGATACGCCCCTATATAGGAACGCAGGGTGACCGGAACCAGCTGGTCGTAGGGAGTGAAAAGATTGTCATTAAAGACTCCCAGCATATAGTGAAATCGCCCCGCCGGTTTCTGAAAAGACACCTCAATACGACGGGTATCTGGACGTTCCGCGACCACCTCATCCCGATCCAGCTGTGTGACAATCGGGCTGAACTGATTACCCGGCCCACCCTTCAATACGGCCATCAAACGCATATGGTTCACATCTTCCATGTTTTCCGCCCGCACCTCGCCAATCATCCGGATCCGATCCGGCAGGAAAGGCAGCACATCGGGGCGAATGAGTGACAAAGTTAAACTACGACCGCCCATTTGCTGCACATGAATTGGCCACGTATGCATCGCTGCGAAATCCTCCAGCGAATGCATCCCCACCGTTCGCCCGTACGGCCCCTCCGCCGCCGCATTAAACGCCAGGTCATCATCCTGAATAAGAGTCGCGCGGCCCGCCACCTCCCACACCGGATCATCGAAAGCGGCCTTGGTGTATTCGCGCCAGTCCAGACTGAAATTGGGCGACAGGTTCTGTAGCGCCAAAACGGGGTGTGTGCCGCCGCCAATCTCCTCGTACAACGCGCGAATCCCGGCAAGGCCCACCCCGCGCCTGCGGTCGATAAATTCGAGCAGACCGGAAAGCGCATAGCCGCGGTTCTGGGCGTCGGCGGTGTTCCACTCGAACCAATTACCCGGCCACCATGCCAGTTGTGCCGAGATATACGGCACCACATGTATGCCGCGCAGCGCCTCGCGCGGCCTTTCCTGGAAGGTATTGGGCGCATAGGCCGATGGATCGGATGCCATGTGTTTTTCAAACCAGGTGGCGGTTGCCTCGTCCAACCACAAGTTGGCACGTGGAGAATTATAAACCGCCTGAACAATATGGAAAAACTCATGGCCCGCCGTGATGCGGGCCAGCTCAGGCATCGTCAGCAGCGACTTGTCAAGTTCGATGTAGTCCCCCCTGCGCGACGAAATCATCGCACCGTATTCACCGTCCAGGTTTTTCATATAGACGCGTACCGGCCAGCTTACATTCGAAAGATCGAAACTCGCGGGCGCCTCCGTGAGCATGGCATAGACATCCTCCAAGTCATCGATCAAATCCCACAGTTGCTCCTTGTAAAACACCCGTTCGTCGGTCGAGAACATCAGATCAAATCTATCGCCGGTAATACTTTCCCAAAGCGACACACGCCACCGTATATAGGTATAACCGGCGGGATAGGATGCCGGTAAAACCTCCCCCGTCGCTGCCGGCTCGAAACGGTTGGCGTCCAGATCCGTGCTCGCCGGCTCCAATTGCCATTCTTGTGCCGGTATCGGCTCTATCTCCCACACGAGCATGCCATCGACATAATCCGCGACCAGAGTCTCATATTGCAAATCGAAGCCATTGGTGCTGAACCCGGGTTCACCGATTTCAATAAACGCTTTTCCGGGATCGAATCCCTCGGGCAAAGGGATGCGGACCGTCAGTGAGCCGGCGGCATCGAGCGGAATCCCGCTGACTTGATAAAGAGGGCCGTGGTCGATTCCGCCCTGGGGTCCTTCTCCTTCGGGAAGCCGATGAAGAACCAGATCCACATCCGAATAGAAAACCCCGGGCGGTACTTCCAATTCCATGGTTTGAGGGTCGCCGATCGAGCCGCCGCCGGCGCCGATTGTCTTTTCTTCCAGAATCTCCGGCAACCCCTGGCCATGCACCAGGCGCATCATCAGAGCCAGGTCGGCCTCCGTTACCTCACCGTCGCCGGTCAGATCGGCGAAATCCGGATCCGGATCCATAATACCTTCGACCATCCTGGCCGTGCGAACGAGATCGCCAGCGTCGAATGTTTGGCCCCAAGATGCGATCGCTGAGCCAACATAGAAAGGTAACATTACCCAGACACTACAGACAGAAGGAAAAGACAATCCACGGGAGCATTTCATGGGAATACTGTTCACTTGATACATTAATGCCAGTCTCTATCCGATCGGTTGAACAAACTGACAAATCCTTACACTTTAATATTAAAGTCGCTCTTTCCCTTCCGGATACATCAACTTGAATAAACATTTCTCAAACGTTTCGGAAAAGATCTTTCAAAAAGCCCAAGTCATAAGCCATTAAGCAAAATCACGTTAGTTTAAACACCAGGTCCTTGCCCGCTTCAATCGCTATATGAGCGACGCGTGTACTATAAGCAGGATCTCAACGCATCATAAGTCAGTTCCGATATTGCGGCCTGCCGGGAATGTCTCCGGACGCGCCAACCGGTTAAAACCCGAGACATCGGCAACCTTTATCCTAAATAGCTAATTTGGCCATTATGGGCACAAATTATTCTTCGTCCTCCCAGCCACCCCTGAAGGTGCAGGAACTTCCGCCGGTGACTGCCACCGCGTTGAAAAACTCGCCGGCCGATGTCCTCGACCAGGTGGCCGCCCAGGGTGCAGTGGCCATTACGAAACACGACAAGCCCCGCGCGGTCCTTGTTTCGATCGAGCAATATGAACGGATGACTGGCGCGGAGAGCAATTTGCTCAACGAACTGCAGGCGGAATATCGCGGTATGCTCGAAAGAATGCAGGAACCGGAGCAAAAAGCGGCGGCGAAGCGCGCATTCACCGCGACGCCCAAGGAGTTGGGAAAAGCCGCCGTGGCCGGGGCGCGCAGGCGTTAGGGCTCACCGGATGGGTGCGGGAAAACGGAACGAACCGGTTATCCACGTTCTCGCCGGAGTAAACGGAGCCGGGAAATCCAGTGTCGGGGAGGAGATCTTTCTCGCAAAGGGCTCGGCTGTCTTCAACCCCGACACCATCGCCCGGAAAATCTGCGCGCTTCATCCGGAAATGACCCCGACCCTCGCCAACGCCCACGCCTGGCAGCTCGGCGAGTCGCTGCTGGAGCAGGCCATCGAGGAACGCAAAGATTACCGGTTTGAAACCACGCTCGGCGGACACACGGTCACCCGTTTTCTGCAAGAGGCGGCGCTTGGCGGACACCTGCTCCACATCTGGTTCTGCGGACTGGACAGCCCCGACCTTCACCTTCGCCGGGTGCTGGCCCGCGTCGCGCGGGGCGGGCACGACATCTCTAAGGAAAAAATCCGCGAGCGCTGGACCAGCAGCCGAGAAAATCTCATCCGCCTGCTGCCGCACATCCATCACCTCCGGGTTTACGACAACTCGACCGAGGCCGACCCGGCCAGGGGCCAACCTCCCCGCCCCGTGCTCCTGCTGGAAATGAAGCGGCGCAAGAGTAAGCGTTCTTTTTAGACATCTACCGCTTGCGAGAACGATGCGGTAGGCTTCCCACCGAGCTTCGGCTCCAGCGT